>NZ_JAUSLW010000023.1 GCF_030645195.1 Phenylobacterium sp.
ACGGCCGGCAAGGCCACCGTCGTCGAGGTCGAGCAGCTGGTGGCGATCGGGGCGCTGGACAGGGACAACATCCACACGCCGGGCATCTTCGTCGACCGCCTCTTCAAGGGCGCGGTGTTCGAGAAGCGCATCGAGCGCGTCACCACCCGCGTCAAGGAAGCTGTCTGATGGCCTGGACCCGCGAAGACATGGCCGCCCGCGCGGCCCGTGAGCTGCAGGACGGCTTCTACGTCAATCTCGGCATCGGCATCCCGACGCTGGTGGCCAACTACATCCCCACCGGCATGACCGTCACCCTGCAGAGCGAGAACGGCATGCTGGGCATGGGCCCCTTCCCCTATGAGGGGGAGGAGGACGCCGACCTGATCAACGCCGGCAAGCAGACCATCACCGAGCTGCCGGAGAGCTCCTACTTCTCCAGCGCCGACTCCTTCGCCATGATCCGCGGCGGCCACATCGCGCTCTCGATCCTGGGCGGCATGCAGGTGTCGGAAACCGGCGACCTGGCCAACTGGATGGTGCCGGGCAAGGTGGTGAAGGGTATGGGCGGGGCCATGGACCTGGTGGCCGGGGTCAAGCGCGTCGTCGTGGTCATGGACCATGTGGAGAAGTCCGGCGCGCCCAAGCTGCTCACCGCCTGCACCCTGCCGCTCACCGGCGCGCGGGTCGTCGACCTGCTGATCACCGACCTGGGGGTGTTCGACATCGCCCGCGGCAAGTCGCCCCTGACGCTCACGGCCCTGGCCGACGGCGTCACCCTCGAGGAGATCACCGCCAAGACGGAAGCCAGGTTCGAGGTGGCCCTGGCGGGGTGAAACCTCCGGGCTCCCCCTTGCGTATGTCCCTCTGAGACAACCAAGGTAGAGCCATGAACAAGCCTCTCTTCGCCGCCGTCGGCGCCGCCGTCCTCCTGCTGGCCGGATCGGCCCCGGCGGCCGGCCCCCTGAAGACCGCCGTCTTCGCGGGCGGCTGCTTCTGGTCGGCCGAGCACGACATCGAGCACGCCAAGGGGGTGAAGGACGTCGTGGTGGGCTATGCCGGCGGCGCCTCCACGCGTCCCACCTACCAGGACCACGAGGGCCACCTGGAGGCCATCCAGGTCACCTACGACCCCAGCCAGACCAGCTATTCCCTGCTGGCGGCCAACTTCTTCCACCACATCGATCCCACCGACCCGGACGGCCAGATCTGCGACCAGGGCCCGTCCTACCGCACCGCGGTCTTCGTCGACGGCCCCGCCGAGCGCGCCGCCGCGCAGGCCATCAAGGCCCAGGTGGCCAAGGAGCTGGGCAAGCCCGTGGCGACGCAGATCCTGCCCGCCGGCGCCTTCCACATGGGCGAGGCCTACCACCAGGACTATGCGAAGAAGAACCCCATGGCCTACGCCCGCTACCGCATGGGCTGCGGCCGCGACGCGGCGCTGAAGGCGGTGTGGGCGCGCTGATCTCTTCTCCTCTCCCCGTTCAGGGGGAGAGGATGGGTGAGGGGGCGCGCAGCAAAGCTGCGCGTCACGACGCCGGAGCAATAACGGGACTTCAGAAAGAGCCCTCACCCTGCCCCCTCCCGCAAGCGGGAGAGGAAGAAGCGTCGCTACTCCGGCCTCGTCACCTTCGGCGCCGGCGGCTGCCCCGTCACCGGGTCCCTCGGCAGGGGGGCGAACCCGTCCCCGAGGAACAGTTCCGTCCGCCGCTTGCGTTTCCTGTCCAGCATCACGCTGCGGATCTCGCGGTCCGAGACGGCCTTGAAGTCCTGGGCCATCTCGTCGCGATAGACCAGGTCCAGGCTGGCGGCCAGGACGTGGGCGCCGGTGGCCGGTGTCAGGGGATCGGTGGTCTCGGCCTGGTTCTGCGGATGGGCCTCGCGCACCCACATCCTCAGGGGCGGGGCGCCGGGGCCGGCGAAGAACTCGCGCCCGTAATAGGCGCTGGCGTTGAACAGGAAGCGGTCGTCCACCGCCACCGCGGTCAGGCCCGGCTCCGCCGCCGCCCGCTCGGTGATGCCGCGCACGGTCTGCTCCCAGCCCTTGGCCCGCTTGAAGGCGTTGGCCGCCCCCATTTTCTCGGCCAGGGGCGGGCTCACCACGCAGGCCAGGAACAGGGCCGCGATCAGGGCCTGGGTCCCGACCGCCGCGATCAGCCACCCCTTCGCCCGCCAGCGCATCAGCCAGGCGGCGACCAGCACCGAACCGGCCACATAGCCCGCCCCGGACCAGTTGGCGTTGGCCCGGCTGATGAAGGCCTGGAAGGTGACGATCAGCAGCGGCGGGATGGAGAAGCACAGCAGGGTCAGGTCAGCCGGCGTCAGGCGCTTGCGGACCGCCAGCAGCAGGCTCCCGCCGATCAGCACCGCCAAGGGGATCGGCCCGAACACCCCGAACTGGGAGACGACGAACTCGCCCAGCTCGGGCAGGTTGAACAGCTTGCGCCCGCCCCAGGCGGCGTTGGCCGCCGTGTGCTGCACGGTGGAAAATCCGTGGGCGGCGTTCCAGGCCAGGTTGGGCGCCAGGATCAGCAGGAAGGCCGCGAGCGCCGCGCCCGCCGTATCCCAACTCCAGACCGTCCGGGCCTCGCGGCTGATGGCCAGGTGCAAGCCGAGCCCGATCAGGGCGTAGACCGCCGCGTACTTGGAGAGGAAGGCGAGCCCCACCGCCGCCCCGAACCCGGCGGCGATCCACAGCCGGCCGCGACCCTCCGCCCTCGGAAGCTCCACATAGGCCAGGAGCGCGAGGCTCAGATAGAAGAGCAGGATGGCGTCGGTGGCCATGGCGAGCGCCGAGATCTGCACCCCCGGCATCAGGGCGTAGAGGGCGGCCGCGGCGAACCCGACGGCGGGCGAATAGAGCCGCCGGCCGATCCCGAACACCGCCAGGGTCGCCCCCAGGTGATAGAGCGGGGCGGCCAGCCGCACCCAGGCCTCGCCGTTCCCGCCGATCGCCGTCGTGGTCCAGATGGTCCAGGCGATCATCGGCGGCTTGGAATAGTAGCCCCAGTCCAGGGTTCGCGACCAAAGCCAGTACTGGGCCTCGTCGGGATAGAGCTCCAGGGGGGTGACGAAGAGGGCGACCAGCCGCGCCGCCGTCAGGCCGAGCGCCAGCAGCAGGGCGCCTCGCCATTGGGCGCCGGCTCCGGAGGCGGACAAAGCGTTATCGGACAAGCGATCCATCCTGGTTTCGGCGGCGGACGGTGGCGCGGCGCGGGCGCCCTGTAAAGGACGATGCGTGTCTTTCACGCAGCACTTGCGCGGCTTGAAGCCGCCGTAACAAAAGCGTCACCCATCAACACAATTTTAGCGCTATAGCGTGAGCCAGACGCCGAAGGGGGCTGGGCAAGCGATCCCCGCACGGCACGATGGATAGGGGATCTTCCAGATGACTTCGATGAAACGCCTCGCCGGCGGCGCGGCCCTGAGCGTACTCGTGTGCGCCATGTCCAGCGCCGTCTACGCGCAGGAAACCACCTCGGCGGTGGGCGGCGCCATTGTCGACCAGAGCGGCGCGCCCGTTCGCGGCGCCAGCGTCGCCATCGTCCACACGCCTTCCGGCACCCGGTCCCAGACCGCCACCGGCCCCGACGGCAGCTTCGACGCCCGCGGCCTGCGCCCGGGCGGTCCCTACACCCTGACCTTCACCGCGCCGGGCTATGAGGCCAAGAGCCTCACCGGCGTGAACCTGGTGGTCGGCGGCAACCAGCGCCTCGACGTCAACCTCCAGGCCCAGGACCTGGTGGACGAGTTCGTCGTCACCGCCTCGCGCGACGTCACCGCCAACAACACCAGCCGCAAGACCGTGCTGGACGCCTCCGACGTCGAAAGCGTCGTCTCCATCACCCGTGACGTCCGCGACCTGGCCCGCCGCTCGGCCCTGGTCAGCCAGAACACCCGCGGCGACAGCGGCATCTCCATCGCCGGCTCGAACCCGCGTCAGAACCGCATCACCATCGACGGCGCCACCGCGGTCGACAACTACGGCCTCAACACCGGCGGCACGCCGACCCGGCGCGGCCCGGTCGTGCTCGACGCCGTCGAGCAGTTCACCATCGACGCGGTCCCCACCGACGTGGAGAACGGCGACTTCCAGGGCGGCGCCCTGGACGTGGTGCTCAAGGCCGGCGGCAACGACTTCCACGGCTCGATCTTCACCAACTATCTCAATGACGGGATGCAGGGCGACTCGATCCGCGGCGCGCCGGTGAGGAACGCGATCAGCCAGACCAACTACGGCGCCTTCCTGTCCGGCCCGATCTGGAAGGACAAGGTCTTCTTCGCGGTCTCCTACGAGCGTTACGAGTCCTCCGACCTGACCTCCACCGGCCCCACCGGCCAGGGCTACCAGAACAGCATCAACGGCGTCACCCAGTCGACCATCGACACCGTCACCAACATCTTCAACACCCAGTACGCCTCGAAGTTCGACGTCGGGAAGATCGCGCGCACCAAGCCGATCGTCGACGAGAAGTACGCGGCCAAGCTGGACTGGAACATCACCGACCGTCAGCGCCTCAGCCTGACCGCGCGCTACGCCCTGTCGGAGGTCACCCAGCGCACGAACCTCAGCCGCACCTCCGCGGGCCTGGACTCCTCCTGGTACCTGACCGGTGAAGAAGACTACTCCTATGTCGGCGAACTGAACTCCGACTGGACCGACAACCTCCACACCCAGATCCGCGTCACCTATCGCGACTACGAGCGTCGTCAGCTGCCGCCCTCGGGCCAGAACTTCGCCGACATCAGCGTCTGCACCTCGCCCACCAGCATCAATTCCGGCGGCGACAACCTGACGAGCTGCGGCTCCACCTCGGTCGTGCGCTTCGGCCCCGACGAATTCCGCCAGGCCAACAGCCTGGCCACCGAGACCTTCCAGATCCAGGCCAAGGGCGAATATTCGCTCGGCGACAACCTGATCAAGTTCGGCTATCAGCTGAAGAAGCAGAACATCAACAACCTGTTCGTGCCCACCAGTGACGGGGTCTACTACTTCGACTCCATCGCCGACTTCACCAACGGCACGGCCGGCCAGCTGCGCTACGGCAACTCCGTCGGCGGCAAGACGGTGGAATCCTCCGCCGCCGTCCTGGAATACATGGTTCACAGCCTGTACCTGCAGGACGCCCTGGCGGTCACCCCGGACCTGAACATCACCGCCGGCTTCCGCTACGACTGGTACGTCAGCGACTCGACCGTGGTTCCCAACACCAACTTCCTGGCCCGGAACAAGTTCAGCAACCAGTCCACCTATGACGGCCGCGGCATCATGCTGCCGCGCGTCAACTTCGACTGGAAGCCGACCCAAAGCCTGAAGATCAGCGGCGGCGTCGGCCTGTTCTCCGGCGGCGTTCCCGACGTGCTGATCGGCAACTCCTACGGCAACGGCAATGGCATCTCCACCTCGGGGATCCAGATCCAGCGCACGGCCACCGGCTTCCAGGACATCTCCGGCACCCCGGGCTTCACCCCGGCCATCGGCGCCGCGGCCCTGAACATCAACAAGGCAGACGCCACCTTCGGCTACGACATCCCAGCCGCGGTCATCGCCTTCCAGGGCGGCAGTGTCGCCTCGCCCCTGGCGGAAGTCTCGGCCCTGTCGCCCAACTACCAGCTGCCCTCGGACTGGAAGGCCTTCCTCTCGGCCAACTGGGACACCCCCTGGTACGATATTCGCCTGGGCCTGGACGTTGTGGGTTCCAAGACCCGCGACGGCATCCTGATCCGCGATACCCGCGCCCAGCCGCTGATCGTCAACGGCGCCATCGCCCGCACCCCGGACGGCCGCGTCCGCTACGACGCCATCGGGTCCTCGACCTCGGCCACCGCGGCGGCCCGCGCGGCCTTCAACGTCACCTCGCAGAACCCCGGCTCGTCCAACCGCGACCTGGTGGTGTTCAACGACGGTGCTGGCCGTGGTCTCACCGTGGCGGTCTCGGCCAGCAAGTCCTTTGACTGGGGCCTGGACGTTCGCGGCTCCTACACCCACTCCGACATCAAGGACCGCAGCTCGTCGCTGCGCTTCGCCTCGACCCAGAGCTCGCTCTACGGCGGCATCGCCGGCGATGACGCGAACGGCGCGGCCTACGGCACGTCCTTCGACTCCATCGACCACGCCTTCAAGTTGGACGTCTCCTACGCCCACAAGTTCTTCGGCGACAACGAGACCCGCGTGACCCTCTTCGGCGAACGCCGCTCGGGCCGCCCGACCTCCTTCGTGATGTCGGACGCCAGCTCCGGCCGCAGCCCGGTGTTCGGCGTCAACCGCGGCAACTTCCTGCTCTATGTGCCGAAGATCACCGGTGAAGTGTCCAGCCCGACCGACCTCGACGTCGGCCTGGTCACCTTCGACAGCGTCGCCACGCGCGACAACTTCCTGGCCGCGGTCACTCAGTTCGGGATGACCGAGGGCGCGGTGCAGGAAAAGGGCTCCTTCACCAACCACGACGTCACCCAGGTGGACCTGCAACTCTCGCAGGAACTTCCCTCGCCGATCTCGGGCCACAAGTTCCGGCTCACCCTCGACGTCCAGAACCTGCTCAACCTGATCAACGACAAGTGGGGCATCGTCGACGAGTACTCCGACACCAACCGCGTGGTCAGCGTGGCCTGCGCCGACGCTTCCGGCGCGGCTGTGACGACCTCCTCGGCCAACCCCTTCGCCTGCAACCGCTACCGCTACTCCAGCTTCCAATCGAGCTCGACCCAGCGGAACCTCGACACCGGCGGCAAGTCGCTCTGGACCGTCCAGGTCGGCCTTCGCTACGAGTTCTAGTCCTCGCGGCGACCTCGCTTTCGCGGAAAGGGCGGCCCTCCCGGGCCGCCCTTTTTCGTTGCGGGGGAATGAATTCCTCCCCCAACGGGGGAGGGGGACCGCGCAGCGGTGGAGGGGGCTAGGGCCGTGCCGATCCAACGGTCCAAGCCCCCTCCGTCTCGCGGCCTTCGGCCCCGATCCACCTCCCCCGAACCGGCCTTCGGCCTGGGGGAGGAACCAGGGGACTCGGACCCTCCCCCCACCTCGACAATCCCCGCCCCGCTTCCTAGGCTCGGCCCCGCATGGCGCGGATCACCCCCCTCTGGAGCTCGGCGGAGCTGACCGTCTATCGGTTCGACCACCCGGTCGAACACGAGGACCAGCCCTTCTGCGCGCGCTCCGACGCCTACCGCGCCAGCTTCGTGGAGGAGGGGACCTTCGACCTGGAGATCGGCGAGGGGCGCTGGCGGGTGGAGCCCGGCGACGTGATGCTCAGCCATCCGGGCATGGCCTTCCGCTCGGCCTTCCAGGGGACGGGGTTTTCCGACACCTGCCTGTCCATCGTCTACCAGGCGGCCAATGACGACGGCTTCGACCGCGCCGGCAGCTGGGCCGCCGCCGGACGCCCGGTGCTGCGGGCCAGCAACCGCCTGCGCTACCTGCGCTGGGGCCTGGCCCGGGCCGTGGACGAGGGCGCGCCGATGTTCGCCGAATACTGCGCCACCGAGATCTTCCAGGCGCCGCCCCACCTCGAGCCCACGGCCCTGTTCAGTGAAAAACGCTTCGCCTGGTACGTCGAGCGGGTGCACCACGTCCGCGACCGGCTGGACGCCGAATTCGCCGAGCCCTTCAGCGTCGCCGACCTGGCCCGTTCGGTGGGGATGAGCCTGTTCCACTTCAGCCGGGTCTTCACCGAACTGGCCGGGGTCCCGCCCCACCGCTACCTGCTCAAGGCCCGGCTGAAGGCCGCCCGCGCGATGCTGAGCCAGGGGCGCAGCGTCACCGAGACCTGCTACGCCTGCGGCTTCAACAACCTGTCCCACTTCAGCCGCAGCTTCGCCCGCCGCTATGGCGCGGCGCCCTCGGCGATCGCCCGGGGAAGTTTGGCAGGATAGTGCAAGCCGCCCGCGGCTTGGCTCGGCTAGGTCGGCCCCTATCAAGCTCGACGATAGGAAGCCCCATGAAACCCGCCCTCTACCCCCTGTGCGCCCTGCTGGCCATCGGCGCGGCCCCCGCCCGCGCCGCGCCCGACCAGGACCGCGCCGCCGTCGCGGCCCTCGACACCGCCTACCAGGCCGCCGTGGAGCGCAACGACGCCGCCGCCATGGCCCAGATCCTCCACCCGCGGATGATCCTCATCACCGGCGACGGCGGGGTCCATACCGGCGAGGACCTGCTGGCCCTGGCGCGGACCCGCGAGGTCGCCTTCGAACACCAGGTGGAGGACGAGGGCACCCAGACCGTGCGCCTCTACGGCCCCGACACCGCCATCGTCACCGCCCGCCTGTGGCTGAAGGGCGTCCGCGGCAGCCGCGCCTTCGACCGCCGCCTCTGGTTCAGCGACACCTATGTCCGCACCCCGCAGGGCTGGCGCTACGTCTTCGGCCAGGCCTCCACCGACCTGCCCGCCGCCGTGGGCGCGGGACCGGGGTAGGGACGGCGTCCCAGCTTCACCTCCTCGCCCCCGCTTGCGGGGGAGAGGTGCTGACCTCCAGATCCTCCCCCAGCGCGCAGCGCGATGTGGGGGAGGTGGCGCGCACCGAAGGGGCGTGACGGAGGGGGATCAACGTAGTTGACCTCTTCGACCCCAAAACAAGGGTCAAAGTCCCCCTCAGTCAGCTTCGCTGACAGCTCCCCCAGGAGGGGAGCATCTAGGCGCCGCTTGACGAACCTCTCCCCACCGCCCATTTCGCGCAGCCAACCACAAGGGCCGCCGATGACCGTGATCGTTCCCGCCGAATGGGCGCCCCACCGGGCCATGTGGCTGGGCTTCCCCAGCCATGAGGAGCTGTGGGCCGAAGACCTCGCCCTGGCCCAGGCCCAGGTGGGGGCGCTGGCCCGCGCCCTGGCGGGTCCAGGCCGCGAGCGCGTGCGCCTGATGACCGGCTCCCCCGAGGGCGAGGCGGCCGCCCGGGCTCAGCTCGGCGACGTGGCGGGGATCGAGATCGTGCCCGGCCGCTTCGGCGACATTTGGCTGCGCGACACCGGCCCGATCTTCGCCAAGGGCCCGGCCGGCGATGAGGCGCGCGGCTTCCGCTTCAACGGCTGGGGCGGCAAGTACGAGATGGAGGGCGACGACACCGTGGCCGCCCAGATCGCCACGGCCAGCGGCGCCCCGCTGATCCAGCAGGAGATCATCCTGGAGGGCGGCTCCCTGGATCACGACGGGGCCGGCACCATCCTCACCACCGGCCAGTGCCTGCTCAACCCCAACCGCAATCCCGGCTGGACGGCGCAGGCCGCCGAGGCCGAGCTCGCCGCCTCCTTGGGCGCCCGCAAGGTGCTCTGGCTGGGGGACGGCCTGGCCAACGACCATACCGACGGCCATGTCGACAACCTCGCCCGCTTCGTGGCGCCGGGCGTCGTGGTCTGCCCGGTGGCCTGGGGCCGGGGCGACGTCAATGTGGACGCCTATGACGCCTGCGCGCGCGACCTGTCGGCCATGACCGACGCCGAGGGCCGCAAGCTGAAGGTGGTCCGCGTCCCCTCGCCGGGCTGGATCGAGAGCCACGAAGGCGGGGCGGCGCCGGCCAGCCACATGAACTTCATCATCGCCAACGGGGCGGTGGTCATGCCCACCTATGACGGCGACCCGCGCGCCGCCGAGCTGGCCCTGCAGGTCCTGCAGAGCCAGTTTCCGGACCGCCAGGCCATCGCCCTGCCCTCGGACGCCATCCTCACCGGCGGCGGATCCTTCCACTGCATCACCCAGCAGGAGCCCGCCTGATGGCCCGCACCCTGACCGTCGCCGCCCTGCAGACCTCCTACGGGATGGACCTGGACGCCAACATCGCCAAGACCGCCGACCTGATCCGCCAGGCCGCCGACCAAGGCGCTCAGGTGATCCTGCCGTCGGAGCTGTTCCAGGGCCCCTATTTCTGCGTGACGCAAGAAGAGCGCTGGTTCGCCCAGGCCCATCCGTGGCGCGAACACCCCTGCGTCACCGCGCTGGCGCCGCTGGCCGCCGAACTCGGTTTGGTCCTGCCCATCTCCATCTTCGAGCGGGAGGGGCCGCACTACTTCAACTCGCTGGTGATGGTCGACGCCGACGGGTCGCCGATGGGGGTCTATCGCAAGAGCCACATCCCCGACGGGCCGGGCTATCAGGAGAAATACTATTTCCGCCCCGGCGACACCGGCTTCAAGGTCTGGGACACCCGCTTCGGGCGCATCGGCACGGGGATCTGCTGGGACCAGTGGTACCCGGAGGCGGCGCGCGCCATGACCCTGATGGGCGCCGAGATCCTGCTCTATCCCACCGCCATCGGGTCCGAGCCGCACGACGACACCCTCGACACCGCCGCCCCCTGGCGGCGCGCCATGCAGGGCCACGCGGTCTCCAACGTCATCCCGGTGGTGGGCGCCAACCGCATCGGCTTCGAGCCGTGGGAGAACTATCCGAACGGCGGCCAGGCCTTCTACGGCTCGTCCTTCATCGCCGACCATCGCGGCGACCTGGTGGCCGCCCTTGGCCGGCAGGAGGAGGGGGTGCTGAGCGCCAGCTTCGACCTGGACTTCCTGGCCGCCCACCGCGCCGCCTGGGGCTTCTTCCGCGACCGCCGCACCGATCTCTACGGTTCGCTGGTCAGTCCGCGCCCTGTCTGACGGTCACTTGTCGGCACATGTCGGTCGGTTCGTCGGCCGGAAAACCCTTGTGGGCTAAGGCCTCGCGGCGTGCGCGGCGAAAAGGCCGAATCCTCCATCCGCGACGGCCAACATGTTGTCAGGCCGGGCAGCTCATCGCCGGCGCCCTGGCCAGTTCCTTGCGCGCCGCGGCCAGGTCCCTCTGGAACTCCGGGTCCCCGTGCAGCCGCGCCACCATGGCCGAGGCCAGGGTCCGGCCGGCCTCGATGTCGCTCTGGAAGTGGACCCCGCAGATCACCCGGCTATCCCCCACCGCCCTGCCCGCCGCCATCAGCCCGTCGGCCTTGGCCGGCTCCAGTTCGCTGAGGATCAGCCCCCAGGACCAGCCCACCATGGCGTGGCCCGAGGGGTAGGAGGCGTTGGTCTTCATCCAGTCCTCGCGGGGCACGCAGATCTGCTGGCTGTCGCCGATCATCGGCCGCAGCCGGCCATAGTGGTTCTTGGCCGGCGTGCCGATGGTGCGGACGTCGAGCTCGATCCGGTGCAGCAGCTGGTAGAGCACCGGGGTGGCCTTGGGCCCGATCTCCTTGCCGGCCGCGCAGGCATAGCCCTTCAAGGCCCCGCCGGCCCAGATGTCGTTGTCGGCGATCGCCTGGGTCCAGCGGGCCGAGCCGGCCATGGACCGGGTCTCGTTGTACTGGGCCCGGTCGGCCTGGCCGCGCAGGCTGGCCTCCGCCGGCGGCGGGCCCAGCAAGGCCGCGCCGTCGAGGGCCGCAGGGCTCAGATAGCCGGAGAGCTTGGTGGGGATGGGGCCGGCGGCCGAGCTCGGCGAGACGTTCTCCGGCGCCTTGCCGGAGAGCTGCGGGAGCATGGCGCAGGCGGCCAGCGACAGGGCGGCGGCCGCGACCGCGAGGGGGCGAAGTCCTTGGATCATAGGCCTTCTTTAGAGCGGTTCCCCGGTGGGGGGAACCGCTCCGCAGAGGCGTCTTTTAGGCGCGCAGGACGGTCAGGCCGTTCTTGATCACCGTGGCGCCGCGTTCCTTCACGCGGGCCTCGAAGGAGATGTTCTTGCCGTCCTTCCAGAGGTCCACCGTGATGATGTCGCCCGGGATCACCGGGGCCGAGAAGCGGGCCTGGTGGCTGAGAATCTGGTCGGGGTCGAAGCCGGTGATGGCCTGCAGCACCGCGCGGCAGGTGATGCCGTAGGTGCACAGCCCGTGCAGGATCGGCCGCTGGAAGCCGGCGCGCTTGGCCACGTCCGGATCGGAGTGCAGCGGGTTGCGGTCGCCGTTCAGGCGGTAGAGCAGGGCCTGGTCCTCGCGGGTGGTGAAGTCCACCGACAGGTCGGCCTTGCGGGTCGGGACCACGTGGGGTTCCGGGGCGCCCTCCGACGGGCCGCCGAAGCCGCCATCGCCGCGGGCGAAGGTAGAGCCGGTCAGGGTGGCGACCTTCTCGCCCTTGTCGTCGCGCCAGATGGTCTCGTTGATGATCACCGCCCCCTTGCCCTCGCCCTTGTCATAGGCGCCGACGGTGCGGCCCTCGGCGGTGAAGGTCCCGGTGGCGGGCAGGGGCTTGTGGAGCTCGACCTTCTGCTCGCCGTGGACGACCATCAGGAAGTTGATCTGGCTGGGGCGGTGGCCGGCCGGCATGGCCGGGGCGGCGGCGCCGGCGGCGCGCGACAGGGCGGCCAGCACCGTGGCGGCGGTCGGGATAACCTTCAGGTTCTTCTCATAGACGAAGGCCAGTTCGTCCTCGTTCATGGGGTCCTGCCCCATGCCGACGCCGAGCGCGTAGAGCATCACGTCCTTGTCGCGATAAGTGAATTCGCGGGCCGGGGACTTTTGGTCGAGAATATCGGGATAAAAGATCGCCATTGAAAATATTTCCTCCGCTATGCGGTCCGTTGGTATCCGCAGATTGAAGCGGTTCAGCCTGCCCTAAGCAAGCGGCGAGCGAGCGCATTTGCCGCCCCCCGTCCGATCGGGTAGAAGCGCGGACCCTGCGAAGACGGGTCATTTGAAAACCCGCTCGCACCTTTCTTTCGCGCCCAGGACATCGAAGGCATTTCATGGCGACCGACACCCAGCCCGGCACGGGCGGCCAGATCACCGGCAACGTTCTGTTCTATTCCAGGCCGGAACCGCTGACCCCCGACCTCCACAAGACCCTCGGCGTCAAGCGCATCGACGGCCCCTTCGGCTTCGCCAAGGCCGGCCACGCGATCCCGCTCACCGTCACCGAATTCCCCCTGGCCGCCGTCTCGGGCCCGATCATCTTCGTCGGCGACGACAAGATGCCTCTGGCCGTCATGGGCCTGAACGCCGGGGACAACATGTTCGTCCAGGACAACGGCATGTTCGAGTCCGGCGTCTACATCCCGGCCTATATCCGCCGCTATCCCTTCGTCTTCGCCAATGACGACAAGGCCCAGCAGATGGTGCTCTGCATCGACCGCGCCGCCGAGTTCATCGTCGAGGGCGGCGACATGGCCTTCTTCGACGAGAAGGGCGAGCCGACCGAATACACCAAGAGCTGCATCCAGTTCTGCAACGACTACGAGGTCGAGCGTCAGCGCACCCAGGGCTTCATCCAGATCCTGAAGGACAACGACCTCTTCGAACTGAAGACCGCCAACCACACCCCGATGAACGCCGACGGCAGCGCCGGCGAGCCCCAGAAGATCGCCGAGTACTTCGGCGTCTCGGAAGACAAGCTCAACGCCCTGTCGCCCGAGAAGCTGGCGGAGCTGCGCGACAACGGCGCGCTCGGCCAGATCTACGCGCACCTGGTGTCGCTGGTGGGCTGGGACCGGCTGATCGCCCTGGCGATGTTCCGCGCCTCGCAGGTTCCTCAGGCGGCCAACGCCTGATCTGAAGACCATTTGGACGGCGACGCGGCGGGCTCGAAAGGGCCCGCCGTTTTCTTTGAGAGCTTCTTGGTCTGTCGCGTGACGGGCGCCTGAACCGGTTCCCACTTCAGGCTGTCACGCTCCGTCAGCGGGCGAAGACGCTGCGGGTCAGGCAGGAGAAGACCAGGCGCCCGGCCTCGTCCAGCAGGTCGTGTTGGGCGATGATGATGCCCTTGCCGTCGCCGACCGGATCCTTGCCCATCACCGTCATCCGGCCACGCAGGGTCTCGCCGGCGGGCGGATTGCGGGCCCAGCGCAGGGCGTCGACCCCCAGGCGCTTGGTCTGGGGCCAGTTGATCACCGAGGCGGCGTCCAGCCGGGTCCAGATGGCGAAGACCATGGCGTCGGGGGCGCCGCGCTCGGCCGGCCAGCCGGGGGCGAAGGCGGCGATGAAGGCTTCCAGGGCGCGGGCGTCCACACGCACCTCGCCGAGATAGACCACCTGACCGATCTCGATCTCGTCGAAGGGGGCGGGCACGTAACTCTCCTGCGGCTCTGGCCGAACTGATTCGTCGATGATGGAGCGCGCCGATGACAAGTCGAGCGCTTTGCGGATCGGCGTCCGCACGCCATATAGCGGCCTTGGGCGCAGTTTGGGACAACGGCATGACGCGTTTGATGGCGAGAGGCATGGCCGCCCTGGCGATGGCGGCGGCTTTCGCCCTTCCGGCCCAGGCCGCGCCGGTCCAGACCGGACACATCGAGGCCGAGCTGGCGCCCCGCGATCAGGGGATCACGCCTGGCGGGACCACCTATGTCGCCCTGCGCCAGAAGATCCAGCAGGGCTGGCACACCTACTGGCGCAATTCCGGGGATTCCGGCGAGGCGACCCAGATCAACTGGACCCTGCCGGCCGGCTGGACCGCCGGCGACATCGTCTGGGCGAGGCCCACCCGCCAGCCCACCGGCCCGCTGATGAACTACGGCTACCAGGGCGAGGTGTTGCTGCCGGTCGCCGTCACCGCGCCGAAGTCCGCCAAGCCTGGCGACACCATCACCCTGAAGGCCGCCGCGGCCTTCCTGGTCTGCGAGGAGATCTGCGTCCCGGAGGACGCGGTCCTGACCCTGGACCTGCCGGTGGTTGCCGCCGCGCCGTTACCCGACCCCAGGTGGGGCGCGGCCATCGCCAAGGCCCTGGACGAGGCGCCCAAGCCCGCCGGCCTGACGGCGACCTTCGCCCGGATCGGCGAGGGCCTGACCCTCTCCGTCACCGGCGCGCGCCTGAAGGGCGCAGACCTGGCCGAGGCCTATTTCTATCCCTTCAAGTCCACGGTCATCGATCACGCCAAGCCCCAGGCCATCGAGCGGGGCCCCGAGGGCCTGACCCTGACCCTCACCCCCGGCTACGACTTCACCAAGGGGACCGCGCCCGCGGCCCTGGATGGGGTGCTGAGCCTGGGCGGCCAGGCCTATGAGCTGACCGCCGCCGAGGGGCCACCTCCAGCGGGCAGCTCAGGGCTGGGCGCGCCGCCGGCCAAGGTCAGCGCGATCGCTCCCGGCGCGGGCCTCGGCCTGGCCCTGGCCTTCGTCTACGCCCTGGTGGGGGGCCTGGTCCTGAACCTGATGCCCTGCGTCTTCCCGATCCTCGCCATGAAGGCCACCTCGCTCGCCGGTCACGCCCATGAGCGGGCCGCGGCCCGCGCCCAGGGTCTGGCCTTCCTGGCCGGCGTCCTGGCCACCTTCCTGACCCTGGCCGGCGTGCTGATCGCCATCCGGGCCGGCGGGTCGGCGGTGGGCTGGGGCTTCCAGCTGCAGTCGCCGGCGGTGGTGGCGGGCCTGGCCCTACTGATGTTGGCGGTGGCGCTGAATCTGTCGGGCCTGTTCGAGGTGGGGACCTCCCTGCAGGGGGTCGGCACGGGCCTGGCCTCCCGGCGTGGCCTGGCCGGCGCCTTCTTCACCGGGGCCCTGGCCGTCGTGGTGGCCGCCCCCTGCACGGCGCCCTTCATGGGGCCGGCCCTGGGCTGGGCCCTGACCCAGAGCGAACCCGTGGCGCTGGCGGTCTTCCTGGGCCTTGGCCTGGGCTTCGCCGCTCCCTTCACCCTGGCGGCCTTCGCGCCGGCCCTGCTGGCCAAGCTGCCCAAGCCGGGTCCCTGGATGGAGACCTTCAAGAAGCTGATGGCCTTCCCGATGTACGGGGCCGCCGCCTGGCTGGTCTGGGTTCTGACAGTCCAGGCCGGCGAGATGGGCCTGGCCCGCATTCTGGTCGCCGCCGTCGTCCTGGCCCTGGCCGCCTGGATCCTGGGGCTGGCGCAACGTCGACAGGCGCAGGGCGGCAAGTCCCTGGCCCTGGCGGGCGTCGGGGCGGCGCTGGCCATCGGCGCCTTCGTCCTGGTCCTGGTCCCGGCCTACGGGACGCCCGCCGCGGCGGCTGGCAGCGCCGATGCGGCCGAGCCGGGGACCATCCCGGCCGGAGTCTACAGCCCCGAGGCGGTGGCGGCGGCGCGCGCGACCGGCAAGCCGGTCTTCGTCAACTTCACCGCCGCCTGGTGCGTCACCTGCCAGGTCAATGAGAAGGTCGCCTTCGGCACCGCGCAGGCCGCCGAGGCCTTCGCCCGCACCGGCGCGGTCTATCTGAAGGCCGACTGGACACGGAAGGACGCGGTGATCGCCGCTGAGCTGGCCCGCCACGGCCGGGCCGGGGTGCCGCTCTATCTCGTCTATGGCGTGACGGACCCCGAGCCGAAGATCCTGCCCCAGTTCCTCACCCCGGCGATGGTGGCCAAGGCCCTGGACAAGGCCAGGTCCAGCTAGACCGGCGCGCTCGACGGGGCGGTGATGACCTCGACATTGTCGTTCAGCAGATAGGCCATGTCGCGCAGGGCCAGGTCGCGGTCCTTAGGCGTGGCGGCGGCGGTGACGGCCTCGAGCTTCAGCGGCAGGTCCTGGGAGATGCCGCGCAGGATGCATTTCAGGTCGCCGTCCGTGCCCCGCCGGGCCAGCAGCAGGTGACCCTGCATGTCGAGGGCGGCCAGTTCGCCGATCTGGGTCTTGAAGGTGGGGGGCAGGGCCTTGCCGGCGCGCACGCTATCGACCTGCGCCCTCAAGGCGCCGGCGCGCTTGACGATGTCGGCGAAGAGCGGCTCCAAGGCCACCGCCGAGGGCGGCGTGCTGAGGCCCGCGCCCGGCGAGACCGGGCCGGTGGCGGCGAGCCACAGGAAGGCGAGGGCGGCGGCGGCGTCGCAGGACATGACGATCCTCGTTGCGCGAACTAAGACAGGGGACTGTGCGCTCCACCTAGCCGCAACATGGTAAACGCGATCCTACCGCGCGACCTGAAGGTAAGCTTGATGACGACCCGTGACGCCGCCTGGACCAACCTGAGGAACGCCGCCGTCGCCGCCCGCGACCCGATCGCCGGCCTGTTCGCCATCGAGCCCGAGCGGATGGAGAAGATGGTGGTGGAGGCCGCCGGCCTGAGGATCGACCTCTCCAAGCAGCCCTGGTCCCTGGGGGATCTCGACACCGCCCTGACCCTGGCCCGGGCCTGCGACGTGGAGGCGGCCCGCAACCGCCTGTGGGCCGGGGAGCTGGTGAACGCTTCGGAGAACCGGGCGGCCCTGCACATGGCCCTGCGCGCGCCCGACGGGGCCGACTTCAAGGCCGGCGGCGTCCCGGTCTCCCGCGAGGTGGAGGCCACCCGCAACGCCATGCGCGCCTTCGCGCGGGCGGTCCGCTCCGGGGGACGGACGGGCGCCGGCGGCAAGCCCTTCAAGGCCATCGTCCATATCGGCATCGGCGGCTCGGACCTCGGCCCCCGCCTGATCTGGGAAGCCCTGCGGCCGCCGAATCCCGACATCGAGCTGCGCTTCGCCGCCAATGTCGATCCGTCGGAGACGGCGCTGGCCCTGGCCGGCCTGGACCCCGCCGAGACCCTGGTGGTGGTGGTCTCCAAGTCCTTCACCACCCAGGAGACCCTGGCCAATGCTCAGGTGGTCCGCGCCTGGCTGCGGGCGGCGCTCGGCCCGGCGGGCGACGCCCATCTGGTGGCGGTGTCCGCCGCGCCGCAGACGGCCCAGGCCTTCGGCGTTCCCGCTGACCAGGTCTTCGCCTTCTGGGACTGGGTCGGCGGGCGCTATTCGATCTGGTCGGCGGTCGGGCTCTCCTGCGCCATCGGCCTGGGCTACGACGTCTTCGATCGCCTGCTGGCGGGGGGCGCGGCCCTGGACGAGCATTTCCGGCGCACGCCGCTGATGCTCAACGCCCCGGTGCTGCTGGCGCTGGCCCACATCTTCAACCGCGACGGCCTGGACCGGCCGATCCGGGCGGTCATCCCCTACGCGGCGCGCCTGCGCCTGTTCCCTAGCTTCCTGCAGCAGCTGGAGATGGAGTCCAACGGCAAGCGGGTGGACCAGCAGGGCCGGCCCGTCACCCACGCCACGGCCGCCTCGGTGTTCGGCGACGCAGGCACCAATGGTCAGCACGCCTTCTTCCAGATGCTGCACCAGGGGACCGACGTGATCCCGGTGGACTTCGTGGCGGCGGCCAGGAGCTCGGAGGGTGAGCCGGCCAACCACACCATCCTGCTGGCCAATGTCATCGCCCAGGCCGAGGCCCTGATGGTGGGCCGCGGCGAGGCCGATGTGCGCGAGGAGCTCGCCGCCCAGGGCCTGTCGCCCGCCGAGATGGACATTCTCGCCCCCCAGCGCACCTTCCCCGGCGACCGTCCCTCCAGCTTCATCCTGATGCAGGCCCTGACGCCGGAGGCCCTGGGCGCCCTGATCGCCCTGCATGAGCACAAGGTCTTCGTCGAGGGCGTGCTCTGGGGGATCAACAGCTTCGACCAGTGGGGGGTGGAGCTGGGCAAGACGCTCGCCACCCGCATCCTCGCCGAACTGGAAGGCGGCGCGCCCGGCGTCCATGATCCCTCCACCGCCGATCTCGTCGCGCGGCTCAAACTCTAGATCCTTGAAGGAATTCCCATGCGCGACCTGACCGGCAAGACCGCCTTCATCACCGGCGGGGCCAGCGGCCTGGGCCTGGCCATGGCCCACGCCTTCGGCGAGGCGGGCATGAACGTCATGCTGGCCGACATCGAGGAGGCGCCCCTGGCGGCGGCCGTGAAGGAGTTGGAGGAGCGCCAGATCCGCGCCAGCGGCGTGCTCTGCGACGTGGCCATCCGCAAGGCGGTGGAAGCCGCGGCGGCCAAGACCATCGAGACCTTCGGCAAGGTGCACGTGGTCTGCAACAATGCCGGGGTCGGCGCCGGCGGCCCCATCGACCAGGTGCGGCATTCCGACTGGGACTGGATCCTGGCGGTGAACCTGATGGGGGTGGTCTATGGGATGGAGACCTTCCTGCCGCTGATCCGCGCGCACGGCGAGGGCGGGACCTTCGTCAACACCGCCTCCATGGCCGGGATGATCTCGCCGCCGGGCATGGAGCCCTACAGCGCCACCAAGTTCGCCGTTGTGGCCATGTCGGAGGGCTGGGCCGGCCAGCTGGCGCCGGAGAACATCAATGTGGCGGTGCTCTGCCCCGGCTTCGTGAAGACCCAGATCAACAAGTCGGGCCGCACCCGCCAGGCCCAGTTCGGCGGCCCCGTGGAGAGCCCGGTGACCGCGGATTCCCTGGTGGACAACGGCATCGATCCCGAGCGGGTCGGCCGCCGCGTCCTGGAGGCGGTGCAGGCCGACGAGCGCTACATCTTCACCCACCCCGACATGCGGCCCTTCGTGGAGGCGCGGTTCGCGGGCCTGATGGCCGCCTTCGACGCCGCCGCCGCCAGCCCGGCGCTCAAGGGGATGGACTACAAGACCCCCGACCTCAGCGGGATGGCGACGCCGTCCTAGTCGGCCCGGAGGCGAACCATGGTGTTCTGGATCGCGAGCGTCGCCGGCTTGGTGGTCGCCTACCTGCTCGGGGCCACGCCCACGGGCTATCTGGCGGGGAAGTGGCTCCAGGGTATCGATCTGCGTGAGCAGGGCTCCGGGTCCACCGGGGCGACCAACGTCTTGCGAAACCTGGGGCTGGGGGCCTTCGTCGTCGTGCTGCTGGTGGATGTGGCTAAGGGCGCCGCGGCGATCCTCTTCGCCCTCTGGTTCTATCCCTGGCTGCATACCCTGCCGGCGCTTACGCCCCCGGCAGCGTCCGATACCCTCACGCCCTGGGCGGTCTGCCTAGCGGGGCTCGCCGCTCTCGTCGGCCATAGCTGTTCGATCTGGCTGGGGTTCAAGGGCGGCAAATCGGTAGCGGCGGGGTTGGGCCTGCTGCTGGCCATGGCCTGGCCGGTGGGCCTGGGCGGCCTGGCTGTGTTCGGCGTCGCGGTGGGGATCACCCGGATGGTTTCGCTGGGCTCGATCCTGGCGGCCCTGACCGCCATCGTTCTGATCTGCGCCTTGGAGCAGCCACTGGCCTACCGGCTGCTGGTGATCGCCGGCGGCCTCTACGTGATCGTGCGTCACCGCGCCAATATCGGGCGGCTGCTGGCCGGGACGGAGCCCCGTCTGGGGCGGAGTTCCGCGAGCTAGGTTCAGCCCCGCATCCTTGCCGCCATCTCGGCCTCGTCGCGGATGTGGTCGTGGCCGCCCTGGCGGCCGGGACGCCAGTAGCCCTCGGCGCTGATCTGGTCCTTGGCGAAGCCGCGGGCCAGCAGGCCCTGGCGTTGGGCGCGCACCGTGCTGGTCTCGCCGATGACATAGGCGTGGCCGCGGCCGGGGCGCGGCGCGAAGAGGGCCAGGCGGTCGATCAGGCGCGGACTGCCGGGGACGGCGGGGCCGCCCCGCACCAGCCACTCAAGTTCGACGTCGCAGACGGCGTTCAGGGTCTGCTGATCGGCCTTTTCGGCCACCTCGATGAAGGCGAAGGCCTTGGCGCGAGCCGGCAGGCTCTCGATCATGGCGAAGATCCCCGGCAGGCAGGTCTCGTCGCCGACGAAGACATGCCAGTCAGCGGCCGGGTTGATCATGGTGTGGCCGCGCGGGCCGCGGGCCTCCAGCTGGTCGCAGGGCTTGGCGGCGAGCGCCCAACGCTCCGCCGGTCCGCCGTGGCCGTGCAGGACGAAGTCGATGTCCAGCCGGCCCGCCGGCTTGTCCGCCGAGCGGATCGTGTAGTGGCGGCGGCCGGGCTGGCCGTCGTCGTCGGTCATCATCAGCACCAGGTCCTGGCCGGGCCGGTGGTCGAACCTCGTCAGGTCCTCGGTGGAAAAGGTGATGCGGCGCATGTGTGGGGTCAGGTCGCGGGCTTCCACCACCGTGAGGGGCCAGAGCGGCATCGGCGGCCGAAGGGGGCGGGTGGCGGTGAAGGTGTCGGTCATGGGGAGGCTCGTCGCTGCTATCTAGATATATCGAAACACAGACGATATGTCTTTGCAAGCAGCTCTCATCTGGCGAGGGGACTCGCCATCCCACACCGGCCGCGCTATAGGCCCGCCCACAATGACCGCCACCGCGCTCCACCACGGCCACCACCATTCGACCCGCCACGGCGGGCTCGGCCGGGGGCGTTTGGCCTAAGTTCCCCGGCGCCGAGCCCCCCGCAGACGCGGATGGGGCTTGAGCGAGATCGCCAGGCGCCATCCGTCGAACCCCACCTTTCAGGGATACAGACGATGGAATTCTCCGCTCCTTTCCAGCCACGCCGACGCCCGCGCCTTGCCGCGCGCGCCGCCATCGCTTAAGCGCGCGCCATGACGAATGACCCGACACGTCCGGAAGCCCGCGCGCCGCGCGGCTTCAACGACCGCCGCGCGCGGGACCTCACCGCCGAGCGCCAGATCCTGGCCAAGGTCTCGGAGGTCTATGAACGCTACGGTTTCGAGGCCTTCGACACCGGGGCGCTGGAATATGCCGACGCGCTGGGCAAGTTCCTGCCGGACGCCGACCGTCCCAACGAAGGGGTCTTCGCCCTGCAGGACGACGACGAGCAGTGGATGGCCCTGCGCTACGACCTGACCGCGCCGCTGGCCCGGTTCGTCGCCCAGACCTGGGAGACCCTGCCCAAGCCCTTCCGCCGCTACGCCTTCGGCACGGTGTGGCGCAACGAGAAGCCCGGCCCCGGCCGCTTCCGCGAATTCACCCAGTGCGACGCCGACACCGTGGGCTCGAGCCGGCCCGAGGCGGACGCCGAGATCATCGCCATGGCCGCCGACGGCCTGTCGGCGGCAGGGCTGCCGGCCGGCGCCTATGTCATCAAGATCAACAACCGCAAGCTCCTGAACGGCCTGCTGGCCACGGCCGGAGTCACCACCGAGGGCCAGAAGCTGGCGGTGCTGCGGGCCGTCGACAAGCTCGACCGCCTGGGGACCGAGGGCGTGCGCCTGCTGCTGGGGGAGGGCCGCAAGGATGAGTCCGGCGCCTTCACCACGGGGGCGGGGCTGGCGACGGCCGCCGCCGAGGCCGTGCTGGCCTTCACCGCCGCCGGCGCCGCGGGCCGCTCCGAGACCCTCGACCGCATCGCCAATGTCATCGGCGGCTCGCCGGAGGGTGACGCGGGCCTGGAGGAGCTGTCGCGGATCGACAAGGCTCTGATCGGCATGGGGGTCGCCCCCGACCGGGCGATGTTCGACCCCTCCATCGTGCGCGGCCTGGAATACTACACCGGCCCGGTCTTCGAGGCCGAGTTGCTGCTGGACACCAAGGACGAGAAGGGCGAGCCCGTGCGGTTCGGCTCCGTCGGCGGCGGCGGGCGCTATGACGACCTGGTGGCGCGCTTCACCGGCGAGCAGGTCCCCGCCACCGGCTTCTCCTTCGGCGTCTCGCGCCTGGCCTCGGCCCTGCGGGCGGCGGGGCGGGACCTGGGCGGACAGGCGCGCGGGCCCGTCGTGGTCATCGCCTTCAACACCGAGGACATGCCGGCCTATTACGGCGTGGTGGGGGAGCTGCGCGCCGCAGGCATCGCCGCCGAGGTCTATCTGGGCAGCTCGGGCATGCGCCCGCAGATGAAGTACGCCGACCGCCGGATGGCGCCGGCCGCCATCATGCTGGGGGGCGACGAGATCGCCGCCGGCACGGTGACGGTGAAGGACCTGGATCTCGGCCGCGAACTCTCCGCCGGAGTCACCGACAACGCCGAGTGGCGCGAGCAGCGACCCGGCCAGCAGACCATTCCGCGCGCCGAGCTGATTCCGGCCCTGCGCCGCATCCTGGACGCCCAGCCGTGAGGGCCGAACCGCGGGTTCCCGCAGGCGCCCTGGCCGCCATCCGCGCGCCCCTGAGCGAGGGCGCCTCGAGCGTCGATGCGCCGATCCTGCAGCCGCTCGGCCTATTGCTGGAGCTGGCCGGCGAGGCCATGCGCGCCCGGCTGTTCGTGGTCCAGGCCGAGGGGGGCGAGGAGTCCTGCCTGCGGCCCGACTTCACCGTGCCGGTGACCCGCCAGCACCTGGACGCCGGCGCCGCCTCCGGTCGCTACTACTATGAGGGCAAGGCCTTCCGCGCGTCGCCCGACCATCCCGACCGTCCCGAGGAGTTCGTGCAGATCGGCCTGGAACGGTTCGACGCCCCTGGCGCCCCGACCCTGGAGGCCGACGCCGAGATCGCCGCCCTGGCCTGGCGCTCGGCCCTGGCCGGCGGCCGCGACGACCTGCTGCTCTGGCTGGGGGACATCGCCCTGTTCGCCGCCTTCGTCGACGGCCTGGACCTGGCGCCGTCCCTGGCCGCCCGCCTGAAGCGCGCGGCCTCGCGGCCCCGTCTGCTGCAGGCCGAACTGGCCCGCGCCGGCGCCGAGCCGACGGCCGTGGAGAGCGGCGCCCTGGCCGATCTGCTGGCCAGCCGCTCGCCGGACCAGGCCGCGATCCTGCTGGAGGAGGTCTGGGCTCTGGCCGGGATCGAGCCCGTGGGGGGCCGCGGCCCCGCCGAGATCGCCCAGCGTCTGATCCGCCGGGCCGAGGCGGCTACCGCCCCGGCGCTCACCCTGCGACAGGCCGACAGTCTGCGCCGCTTCCTGGCGGTGGCCGATACGCCGCCCGCCGCCCTGGCGGCCCTGCGCGACATCGCTGGACCCAAGGCCGGCGCCTTCGGCGCGGCCCTGGCCGAATGGGAGAGGCGGCTGGCCCTGCTGGTCCAGGCCGGCGCGCCGGCAGGCGGACTGATGCTAGCCACCGCGCTCGGCCACGCCTTCGAATATTATGACGGCCTGACCTTCGAGGTCCGGTCCACCGCGCTCGGCGCCGACCGGCCGGTGGCCGTGGGCGGGCGCTATGACGGCCTGCCCGTGCGCCTGGGCGGACCAGCCGGCGCCCGGGCCGTGGGCTGCATGGTCCGCCCCTGGCGCGCCTTTGCGGGAGGCGAGGCATGAGCGGTCCCCTGATCATCGCGGTCCCCTCCAAGGGCCGCCTGAAGGAGCAGGTCGAGGCCTGGCTGGCCGACTGCGGGCTGAAGCTCTCGGTGAGCGGCGGGGCCCGGGGCTACATGGCCGAGATCAAGGGCCTGGCCGGCGCCCAGGTGCGCCTGCTGTCGGCCGGCGACATCGCCGAGGCCCTGGATGCGGGCGAGGTCCACCTGGGGATCACCGGCGAGGACCTGCTACGCGAGCGCGGCGGCGATCTGGACAGCCGCGCCCTGCTGTTGCGGGCCCTGGGCTTCGGCCGCGCGGACCTGGTGGTGGCCGTGCCCAAGAGCTGGCTCGACGTCGACACCATGGCCGACCTGGAGGAGGTGGCCCACGACGTCCTGGCCCACAGCGGCCGGCGCATGCGGGTGGCCACCAAGTACCTGGTCCAGACACGTGGCTTCTTCGCCCGGCACGGGGTGGCCGACTATCGGATCACCGAGTCGGGCGGCGCCACCGAGGGGGCTCCGGCCGCCGGCGCCGCCGAGCTGATCGTCGACATCACCACCACCGGCGCCACCCTGCTGGCCAACGGGCTGAAGATCCTCGCCGACGGGGTGATCCTGAAGAGCCAGGCCCAGCTCGCCGCCTCCCTGCGCGCCGCCTGGTCCGACGAGCAGCTGACGGTGGCCGAACACCTGCTGCGGGTCATCGAGGCCCGGGCCACGGCCCACGAGAGCGCCACCCTGGTCTGGCCGGCCGGAGACAAGGAAGACGCCCTGATCGACGAACTGGTGGCCGCCGGCGCCTCGCGGCGGCCTCACGGCCTGCTGGTGCCGGTCGACCGCATCGCGGCGGTCTCGACCTTGCTCACCGCGCGCGGCCGGGGCCCGGTCACCGCTTCGCGGCCCGACTTCGTGTTCGAGACCAGTTGTGTTCCGTTCGACACTCTCGCCCAGCGCGTCAAGAATTGACAGGCGAGTCAAAAATAACGCCGTCTGGCGATTGAATCCACAGGATCGCGGAAATCTGATCGAAATTAAGCGGCCCGGCGGATTTCACCGCATTGACTCGGGCGAGAAATTGCCGTTTTCTCAGTCCTGCGAGAGACATGGCGACACTAGTTCGACAGTCTCCGGCGTTTCGGGGAGGAAACGCCCGCTCAATAAGAGCTCCGGCTCAAAATAAGGCCCGCTGCGATTATCCCCCGCAGCGGGCCAAATTTTTGCCCGACGCAGATTTTGACACTTGAGTCAAAAATGGTGGGGCCCGATCACCCGGGCCCCACCCTCCAGATCCTCACCAGATGCGGACGCGGTTTTCCGGGGCCACGTACATCTTGTCGCCCGCCTTGACGCCGAAGGCCTTGTAGAAGGCGTCCACGTTCTGCACCGGGATGTCGGCGCGGTACTGCTCGGGGGAGTGCGGGTCGGAGACCAGCCGCTGGCGGGTGCGGTCCTCGCGGGACTTGGAGCGCCAGACCTGGGCCCAGCCCAGGAACACCCGCTGGTCGCCGGTCAGGCCGTCGATCACCGGCGCCGGCTTGCCCTTCAGCGAGGCGTGATAGGCATCCAGCGCCAGCAGCACCCCGCCCAGGTCGGCGATGTTCTCGCCCATGGTCAGTTCGGGATTGATGTGGGCGCCCGGCAGGACCTCCACCGCGGCGTATTGCGCGCCGTACTTCTTGGCCTGGGCGTCGAACTTGGCGGCGTCCTCGGAGGTCCACCAGTCGGTGAGCCGGCCGTCGCCGTCGGACTTGCGGCCCTGGTCGTCGAAGCCGTGGGTGATCTCGTGGCCGATCACCCCGCCGATGCCGCCGTAGTTGATGGCCGGGTCGCCGTCGGGATCGAAGAAGGGCGGCTGCAGGATGGCGGCGGGGAAGACGATGCCGTTCTTGGTGGGGGAGTAGTAGGCGTTGATGGTGGGGGGCGTCATGCCCCATTCCTTCTTGTCGACCTTCTCACCCAGGCGGTTGACGGTGCGGTTCCACTCAAAGGCGGTGGCCCGCGCGACATTGCCGTAGAGGTCGCCGTCCTTGATGGTCAGGGCCGAATAGTCCCGCCAGGTTTCCGGATAGGCGATCATCACGCTGAACTTGGCGAGCTTCTCCAGGGCCTTGGCCTTGGTAGGGCCGCTCATCCAGGTGAGCTTCTCGATCCGGCCCTTCATGGCGCCTTTGATGTCGGCCACCAGGGCGTCCATCTTGGCCTTGCTCTCCGGCGGGAAGTAAGCCTCGACGTAGAGCTTGCCCAGGGCTTCGCCGATCTGGCTGTCCACCAAGGTCACGCCGCGTTTCCAGCGGTCGGCCTGCACGGGCTGGCCCGAGAGGGTCTTGTTGCGGAACTCGTAATTGGCCTGGTCGAAGTCCTTGGAGAGATAGGGCGCGGCCTGGTCGGCGAGGTGGAAGGCCTGCCAGGCCTTCAGGGTGTCCAGCGGGGTCTTGGCGTAGAGGGCCGCGATCTTCGGGAAGGCGGTGTTCTCGGCCACCACGACCTTCTGCGCGCCGGAAAGGCCCGCGCCGGCCATGAAGGCGGTCCAGTCGAAGCCGGGGGCGTAGGCCGCCAGGTCCTTCACCGCGAAGGGATTGTAGGTCTTGTCGTCGTCGCGGCGCTCGGCCCGGGTCCAGGAGACCTTGGCGATCTCGGTCTCCAGCTCGACGATGGCCTTGGCGTTGGCCGCCGGGTCGGCCCAGCCCGACAGGGTCAGCAACTTGGCGACATAGGCCTCGTAGGCGGCCTTCTGCGGGGCGAACTTGGGGTCGAGATAGTAGTCGCGGTCGGGCAGGCCGAGGCCGCCCTGGATCAGGGTGACCACATAGTGCTCGGGGTCCTTGGCGTCGTCGCCGGGATAGGCGCCGAAGACCGAGCCGCCGAACATCATCTGCGACCTGCCCATCAGGCGGGCGACGTCGCTCAGGGTCTTGGACTTGGAGATCTCGGCCAGGTCGGCGGCCATCGGCTTGGCGCCCAGGGCGTTGACGGCGGCCTCGTCCATGAAGCTGCGATAGAGGGCGCCTATCCTGGCCTCGTCGCCGGCTGCGGCCGGGTTGGCCGAGGCCTTTTCCAGCACCGCCCGCATGCGGTTGACCGAGAGTTCGTTGAGCTTGTCGAAGGAGCCGTAGCGCGAGCGGTCGGCGGGGATCTCCATCTGCTTCAGATAGGTCCCGTTGGCGTACATATAGAGGTCGTCGCGGGGGCTGACGCTCAGGTCTCGGCCGGCGCTGTCGAAGCCCCAGGGGCCCATGCGCGGCGCCTTGGCCAGGTCCGTGGCGTCTGCGGCCAGGGCGGGAACGGCGCCGAGCGCCAGGGCGGACGCCGCGCAGGCGGCGAGCCAGAAGGTCTTCATGGGGTGTTCAAAGCCTCGGAAGGGGTTTGGGCGCGACCATGACTCGGTCGCGCCCTCCCTGGCTCGTTACATTTTGGTTACGTTCAGGCGCTGACGCCAAGCTTGGCCAGGGCCATCGCCTTGAGGGCCTTGTAGTCCAGCTTGCCGTTGGGCGCCCGGCCGACGGGCGCCAGGACCAGCTCGCGCGGGGCCTTGTAGTCGGCCAGGTGGCTCTTCACGTGGGCGGCCAGCTCGGCCAGGGTCGGCTCGGCCTTGCCGATCACCTCCACCACCGCGCAGATTCGTTCGCCGAAGCGCGGATCGGGCACCCCCACCACCGCGGCGTCACGCACGCCGGGAAAGCGCTTGAGGGCCTCTTCCACTTCCTCGGGGAAGACCTTCTCGCCGCCGGTGTTGATCACCTGGGAGCCGCGGCCCAGCAGGGTGATGGAGCCGTCGGCCTCCACCGTCGCCCAGTCGCCGGGCACGCTCCAGCGCTTGCCCTCGAAGGTGCGGAAGGTCTTGGCCGACTTTTCCGGGTCCTTGTAATAGCCGCTCGGCGTGAAGCCGCCGACCGCTACCAGGCCGCGGACGCCGGAGCCGGGCAGGACGCGCTCGCCCTCCTCGGTGAACACCGCCGCGTTGGGGCCCGTGGTGAACTTGGCGGTGCCCGCCGCAGCGCCGCCGCCGGAGACCGACGAGGCCAGGCCCAGCGCCTCCGACGAGCCGAGGCTGTCCATCAGCATGATATGGGGCAGGTGCTTGAGCAGGCCCTGCTTATTCTCCGCCCCCCACATGGCGCCCGAGGAGACGATGCGCTTGAGGCTAGGCATGGGCCACTTACCGGGGTTGGCCTCCAGGGTCTCCAGCATGGGGGCGGCGAAGGCCGGTCCCACGATGATTAGGCCCGAGACGCCCAGGCGCTGGACCTCGTCGAACAGCTCGGCGGGGTTGAACCGGCGCGATGGCAGGGTGGCTACCGCGCCGCCGGACACCAGCTGGCCAAAGCCGATGAACTGGCCGGTGGCGTGCATCAGCGGGGCGACCGGGATGGTGATGGGCTGGTCGCCGGAGGCCTCGACGGCCTTGGCGCGCTCGCCGGCCTCGGCCACCCGCTCCATGGGCGGCAGGCCCAGCAGCAGGTTGGCGCCGCCGCCAAGACCCTTGAACAGGTCCTCCTGGCGCCACATCACGCCCTTGGGCATGCCGGTGGTGCCGCCGGTGTACATCAGCAGCAGGTCGTCGGCCGACCGGTCCCAGGGGGCCTCGACCCGATGGGCGCCCTTGGCGACGATGTCGTCATAGCTCACCGCCCAGTCGGGGATCGCGCAGCCCGGCTCGGGAACCGCGACCCAGGTCTTCACCTTGGGCAGCCGGCCCCGCACCTTGTCGGCCATCTCGGCGAAGGAGGCGTGGAACACCACGGCCTCGGCGTCGGCGTTGTCGAACAGGTAGGTCAGCTCGTCGCCGCCGTACCGGTAGTTGGTGTTGAAGGGGACCAAGCCGCCCTTGAAGGCCGCGAAATAGGTCTCGATGTATTCCGGCGCATTGTAGAGATAGGCGGCGACCTTCGACTGCTGGGTTAGCCCCGAGTCGATGAAGTGCTGGGCGAGCGCATTGGCGCGCCGGTCGAAGTCGCGCCAGCTGATGACGCGGCTACCATGAATAAGGGCGGGGCGGTTGGGGATGGCCGAGGCCACCGACTCCCACAGGTTGGCGTAATTCCAAACCTCCACGGGCAATCCTCCATACTTAAAATATGGAGCGCATAAACGTTCGGTCGGCGCTGCTGTCAACGCCGACCGAACGGTCGTTTTAGTGGTTCATATGGTCCATGGGCATGGCGCCCATGGGCGCGGCGCCGCCTGTCGGACCCGCGCCCACGGCGAATTCGATCTTCAGGCGTGCGCCGCTGGAAAAGACCAGGGTGGCGGGGACGACGTCGCCGGCCTTCTGCGTCTTGGCCAGGCCGATCAGCATGATGTGGTAGCCGGCCGGGGCGAAGGTGATGGCCTTGCCGGGCGGCAGCAGGACGCTGTCGAGGCGCTGCATCCTCATGACCCCGCCGTCCATGGAGGTCTTGTGCATCTCGACGATCCGGGCCGCCGGGCTCTCGACGGCCGTCAGGGTGTCGGGGGCGACCCCCCGGTTGGTCAGGGTCATGTAGCCCGCGCCGTTGGTTCCGGCGGCCGCGGGCCGGCTCCAGGGCTGGTCGACCTCCAGACCGCCGAGGCGGTAGGTGGCGGCCTGGGCCGGGGCGGAGATCAGGACGGCGGCCGTCAGGCCGAGGATCAGGTTTCGCATAAGGTTCACTCTATATCAGGTTCAGATCAGGTTCAGGGCTGTTCGGTCGGCGCGACACGGAGCGCTGGGGCGGGATGGGAGAGACCGCCGGGCGGCTCGCCCGGGTCGGGGATCTGGGTCCATTGGGACTCCTGGGTCCCGCAGGTCTGGACGGTGGGGAAATAGAGAACGCCCCCAGCCGCGGGCAGCTTCACCAGGATGGCGAAGGTGTCGAACTGGTCAGCCGGCAGGTCGCCGCGCCAGGTGAAGGCCGTGGGGCGGTCGCCCACCTTCTCGATGTTCAGCGTCCAGCCCGGCTTGGGTTGGGGCCGGGCGCTGGCCAGGCCTTGCGGCAGCTCGAGGCGCAGAGCCGTGGTGGCCGCCTCGCCGCAGCCGTGGCCGACCCGGAAGCTCACCGTCTGGTAGGCGCCGGCCGGCGCCTGGCGGGGCTCGGCGCCGACATGGGCCAGGGCCGGGGACGCCGCCAGGCAGACCCCGGCGGCGATGGCGGCGGATCTCAATAGCGCCATGTCAGGCCTCCGAAGACGGACCGGCCCTCGCCGGGGAAGAAGACCGCCTGCGAGACGAGGCGGGCGTCGGTGATGGCGCTGACGTTGGAGACGTAGCGGGTGTCGAACAGGTTGCGCGCGTCGAGGAAGAGGCTGAGGCCGTTTCCGAGCTTCCATCCCGCGCCGAGGTTGGCCACGGCGTAGGACGAGGACCTCAGGCTGTTCTGATAGTCGACGACGGTGTCCTTAATCGACCATTCCACCGAGGGCGCCACGAACCAGCCGAAGGGATGCTCGTAGCGAAGCTCGGCCCGATAGAGGTGCTCGGGCACGACGGGCAGGCGGTGGTCGCCGTACTGGACGTCGCCCTCGAACCTGAAGTCCGACCAGGCGTAGGTCTGGCGTAGCCGCAGACCCTGGGCCAGGGTCCAGTCGAGGCCCGCCTCCAGGCCCTGGTGGATCGTCTTGTCGGCGTTGAAGGTCGAGGCGGGAATCCCCTGGGCGGGGTTGACCGTGTAGTTGAGCAGCTCGTGCTCCAGCTGGGCGCGGTAGAGGGTGACATCCCAGATGAGCGCGCCCCGGCGTCCGCGGGTTCCGAGCTCGCCGGTCCAGGCCTCCTGCGGCCGCAGGGGCGTGAAGCCGCCGACGGTGGGCGCCAGCGCGCTGAAGTTGGGCGGCTCCACCGAGCGGGTCAGGTTGGCGTAGACCTGGGCGCCGCCCGCATCCTGCCAGATCACGCCGACCCGCGGGGCGAACCAGTCGTCGTCCTTGCCGGCAGCCAGGTTGAAGGTGGAGGCCACCCCCGGCAGCTTGAAGCCCTGATAGTCCCGCTCGGCCCGGCCATAGGAGCCGCCCGCCACCAGGGCGACCTGGTCGGTCACGAAGACCCGGCCCTCGGCGAAGACGTCCAGGGCCCGGGCGTTCTGGCGGCTCTTGGCGGTCTGGGCGCCGCGCGAACCTCGGACATTGACCCACTGGTTGGCGTCCAGGTCGCCTGAGCGGAAGGAGGCGCCGTAGAAGGCGTCGGCGCGGCGGCCGGCCAGCTCGCCCTCCCAGTCGAAGCGGCCGAAGGCGCCCCAGTTGCGGCTTTCCTGATCGATCACCTGGAAGATGGGGTGATCGAGATCCTTCCAGGTCGCATAGACCCCGCCCTCGAACACCGTCGAGGGGCTGAGGCGCCAGTGGGTCTGCAGGGCGGCGCGCATCGAGCCCATGTCGCGCTGATAGTTCAGCGCCCGGTTGCCGGGGTTGGCCGCCTCCGGATCGGACATGACCTGGGCCAGGGTCACCGCGCCCGGGATCTCCTGGTGGACATAGCCGCCGTGGATCAGCAGGCGGACCTCCTGCTCCTCGCCGAAGCGGCGACCGATGTTCAGGCTGGCATGCTGTTCCTGGCCCGCGCTCTGCGTCCGCCAGCCCTCCGCCTGCTGGGCGGTGACCGCGGCGAAGGCGTCCCAGTCGCCCCAGACCCGGGCCGCCTCGGCGTGGCCGCGCAGGGTTCCATAGGATCCGCCCTCGATCCGCAGCAGATTGTCGCCGCCGGCGTCGCGGCCCGTCGGGGTCACCAGGTTGATCGCCCCGCCCAGCAGCGCGCCGCCGAAGCGCAGGGCGTTGCCGCCCTTGTAGACCTCGGTGTAGCGGGCGATCGACGGATCGATCAGCTGGAAGTCGCCAAAGCCGTCGGCCTCGTTGAAGGGCACGCCGTCCTGGGCCAGCAGGGTCCCGCGGTTGTGGGTGGAATTGCCGATCCCCGAGCCGCGGATCGAGAGCCGCGTGTCGCCGCCCCACTTCTTCTGGGCGTAGACGCCGGGGACGTCCCGCAGAAGGTCGGCGACGCCCGGGGCGTAGCGGTTGGCGTAGGATTCGGCCGAGATCACCGCTACGGCGCCAGGAGTCTCCGAGAGGCGGGCTCGGGCGTTGGCGACGACGGGCGGATCCTCGGGATTGCGGGCGGCGGTGACGATGACGCTGTCGACGACGGTGGGCTGCTCTTCGGCCAGGGCGAAGGTCGGGGCGGCCAGGGCGCTGGCGGCGAGCAGGACGACGCGCAGCGAGGCGCGCGAGAACTTGGGCATGTGAAAAATCCAGACTCAAAGACGTCAGGACGCGCGCGGACGCAGGCCGGCGCGTGGTGAAGTGTCAGGGAGTCTGGGTTGGAGGGCCCTGGCCGAAGGGACGGGGTGGCGCGCGGGCGCCGCGCAGGACGACCTCGACAGTCGCCACTTGAGCGATGCGCTCGGCCACATAGGCGATCGGGACGACCGACAGCTCCGGCGTCGTCGTCACCGCCAGGGTCGCGCCGAGGCAATCGTGGCAGGGCAGGCCGGCGAAGCCCTTCTGGGCCTTGCCGTCGTGATCCAGCACCACGGTCGTGGCGCCCTGCGGCGTGCAGAGCTCGACGCGGACGGCGCCCATCGACTCCGCGGCGAGGGCCGCGGCTGGGACGAGCGCCTGGATCAGGAGGGCGGCGACCGCGAACAGGACAGCCAGGAGCGAACGCCCCCGCGACCTGCCTCGATGCGCCCCGATTTGCATGGCGCCGGTCATAGGGCCTCGAATACGGGTTCCGCAAGACCCCCTGCCCCGGGCATAGTGAACTCGCCCACAAGGAGAGCGCATGGAAGGCCACGTTTCGCCCGGCGAATACAAGGACGTCATTCTCTTTCTCGCCACCGCCGGCGTGATCGTGCCGCTTTTTCGCCGTTGGCGGATCAGCCCCATCCTCGGCTTTCTCGGCGCCGGCGTGGTGCTTGGCCCCTATGGCCTGGGCGCCCTGAGCGGCAGCCTGCCCTGGGTCGGCTACTTCACCATCGACAATCCTGACGAGGTCGCCCAGCTCGCCGAGTTCGGTGTGGTGTTCCTGCTGTTCATGATCGGCCTGGAGCTCTCGTGGGAGCGACTCCGGCTGATGCGCCGGTTCGTCTTCGGCATGGGCGCCCTGCAGGTGGGTCTCTGCATCGCCGCCATCGCCGCGGTCGCCATCTTCTTCGGCGTCGATCCGATCGCCGCCATCGCCATCGGCGCGGCCCTGGCGCTCTCCTCCACCGCGGTGGTCATGCCGATTCTGACCGAGCAGAAGCGCCAGCACTCCACCGCCGGACGCGCCACCTTCTCGGTGCTGCTGTTCCAGGACCTGGCCGTGGCTCCCATCCTGATCACCCTGGCCATCCTCGGCCGCGGGGGCGGCGACCAGGCCTTCTCACCTAAACTGCTGCTGGCCTTCGCGCCCGCCGTGCTCGGCATCCTGGGCCTGGTGGTGTTCGGCCGGCTGCTGCTGCGGCCCATGCTGAAGTCGGTGGCCCGCGCCAAGAGCGAAGAGCTGTTCATGGCCGCCTGCCTGCTGGTGGTGATTGGAGCGGGGTTGGTGAGCGCCCTGACCGGCCTCTCCATGGCGCTCGGCGCCTTCATCGCCGGCCTGCTGCTGGCCGAGACCGAGTACCGCCATGAGGTCGAGGTCACCATCGAACCCTTCAAGGGCCTGCTGCTGGGTCTGTTCTTCCTCTCGGTCGGCATCGGGCTGGATCTCTCCATCCTGGCGGCCAAACCCCTGCTGGTGCTGGGCATGGCGGCGGGCCTGATCGCGCTGAACGCCTCGGTGGTCTATGGCCTTGCGCGGCTGTTCGGGATGAAGTCGCCGCCGGCGATCGAGGCCGGCCTCCTGCTGGCCGGCGGCGGCGAGTTCGCCTTCGTCATCCTGTCGGCGGCCATGGGGGACGGGATCGTCGACCGTGCGATCGGCCAGACGGTGCTGGTCTCTTCCACCCTGTCGATGATGTGCATTCCGCTGCTGGCGGCCCTGGGCCTCAAGCTCGGGGGCCGCAAGGTGTCCGGGGAGGGCTTGGCGGTGGAGCCGATCGCCCCGGCCGACGGCGAGAAGCCCCGCGTCCTGGTGGTCGGCTACGGCCGGGTCGGGCGGCTGGTGGGCGACATGCTCAGCCGCCACGACATTCCCTGGGTCGCCGCCGAGCGGGATCCGCGCTTGGTGGAGGCCGCCCGCCGGGCCGGAGAATCAATCTTCTTCGGCGACGCCTCGCGCCCTGAGTTCCTCAAGCGCTGCGGCCTGGAGACCGCGCCGTCCCTGGTGGTGACCATGGATGCGCCGGACGGGGTGGAGACCATCGTGGCCACCGCGCGCCAAATGCGCCCCGACCTGACCATCGTGGCCCGCGCCCGCGACGCCCGCCAGGCCCAGAGGCTCTACGAACTGGGCGCCACCGACGCCGTGCCGGAGACCGTTGAGGCCTCCCTGCAGCTCTCCGAGGCCGTGCTGGTGGAGATCGGCGTGCCCATGGGGCTGATCATCGCCTCCATCCACGAGCGCCGCGACGAGTTCCGCAAGTCCCTCAACCGGCCCGAGGCCCTGGGCGGCCGCGTGCGCCGCTATCGGCGCAACGCCGAGGCGTGAGTCCGCCGCCCGCCCGCGCCGATATTCCACGGTTGGGCGAACATGTTGTTCATCTTGAACAAAGTGAGTCACAGTGCGGTCTTAAAGAGACACAGCCGCCCCATCTTCGCCTGGAGATGGCCTCGTAAAAATTGTCGGGAACCAAATTTGGGAGCCGACGTTCTCGGGGTTCGGTGCGACAGGGGCGCGCTAGTGAAAGAGGGGTGAGGGATGTCGCGCGAGCGGTTCGGAAGGATCGAAACAGAGGCTGTTTCGCCGTCCGTACGGGCCTGCGACGTTCCGGCTGGTTTACAAGATCACTGTGGAACTCGGCGACGGATGGGGGGAGCCCTGGGCGACCGTTTGATTCGGCGTGGCCAAGTTCAACATCAAGATTCGACACTCCGGCGTCCGCCAGGCACGCTGAAAGTGGCTCGAAGGAGGACACTGTCTTCCGTCCCGAAGTTGATCGCTGAGGGGTTTATTGTGTAGCGTCCTGGCGTCTAGTTCGCGGGTCGGGCAGATTGGCGGTCGGTGTGGCTTCGGCGACACTTTCGCCGCGCTTCGGCCTTGTTATAAAGGTGCTGGGTCATATGGCCGCAGCAGAGGGCAATGAGAGGGCTCTGATATGAAATTCAAACTCCTAGCGGGAGCCGCCCTGGCTGCGGTGTTCGCCGCGTCCGGTGCTTCCGCGCAAGAAGGCTGGTACGGCGCCGTCGACCTTGGCTACCACTGGCCGGAAGGCATCGAAGCCGACTCGTCCAACAATGCGGCCAACGCCAAACCCTATTCCTGGACTTTCGATCAGGAAAAGGATTGGGCCGGTTTCGCTCGTCTCGGCTACCAGCTGAACGACAACTGGCGCGTTGAACTCGAAGGCGGCTACCGTCCGGGCGACATCAAGTCGGTCCGCGGCGGCACGGGCAACTCGATCCTGGGTCTCTGCACCCCGGGCGTGCTGCGCACCGTCGGCGCTCCGAAGTGCGGCGCCCCGACCGGCGAGATCGAGTCGTGGACCGTCATGGGCAACGTGCTCTATGACTTCGCCCCCGGCGCGACCATCAATCCCTTCGTCGGCGCTGGCGTGGGTATCAACCACGTCTCGCTGAAGACCGTCGGCCAGTTCTCCAGCGTGACCGGCGCGATCACGGCGGCGAACCCCGCCATCCAGAACCTGACCATCGACGACGACGATACGGCGCTCGCCTATCAACTCATCGCCGGTCTGGCCTGGCAGGCGACCGACAAGCTGAACGTCGACCTGACCTATCGTTGGCTCGGCGGCTCGGACCTCGACTTCGCGTCGACCGGTTCGAACGCGCTGCAACCCGGCGTCTTCAGCGGCGAATACCGCGACCAATCGGTGACCCTCGGCCTGCGTTACTCCTTCGCTTCGCCGCCGCCGCCCCCGCCGCCCCCGCCGCCCCCGCCCCCGCCGCCTCCCCCGCCCCCGCCTCCTCCGCCCCCGCCGGCGTATGAGGCCAAGCAATTCATCGTCTACTTCCCGTTCGATCAGTACGTGCTGACCCCGGACGCGCAGGCGGTGGTTTCGGAAGCTGCGAACTACGCCAACGCCGGCCACGCCACCCAGGTGGTGGTCGTCGGTCACACCGACTCCTCCGGTTCGCCGGCCTACAACGTCCGCCTGTCGGAACGTCGGGCCAAGGCCGTGGCTGACGCGCTCGTCGGCCAAGGCGTCGGCGCCGGTACGCTGCAAGTCGACTGGAAGGGCGAAACCATGCTCGCCGTTCCGACCGGCGACGGCGTGAAGGAACCGCTGAACCGCCGTTCGACGATCGACATCAACTTCTAAGATATCGATCTCGGCGGTTCGCCGAACTAAGCGAGGGGCCCGGTCGCAAGACCGGGCCCTTTTGCTATGGGCCGGGCGAGCGCCGTCCAGCGCAGCCTTGTCGCGGTTAATTCTTCGCGTCCGCCTTGTGTTTTCCGCAACAATTTCGCATTTTCTGCCCGAACTTGAGGGCCGGACATGTCTTGGGACCATCTCGACCGGGATAAATTTTCAGACGAGCGGGAGGCCGTGGCGGCCCTGCTCGCTAGTCGGCCCCTGTCGCCCGAGGATCGCGAGGAGGTGCGCCAGGAGGCCGAGGCCCTGGTCCGCTTCGCCCGCAAGGGCGCGGCCAAGCAGGGGGTGGTGGAGAGCTTCCTGCAGGAGTTCTCCCTGTCGACCCGCGAGGGCCTGGCCCTGATGTGCCTGGCCGAGGCCCTGCTGCGAACCCCCGACGAGGGGACGCGCGACCGGCTGATCGCCGAAAAGATCGCCTCGGCCGACTGGGCCAGTCACCTGGGCCGCTCCGATAGCCTGCTGGTGAACGCCTCGACCTGGAGCCTGATGCTCACCGGCAAGCTGATCGATCCTGACGAGGAGGCGCGCGCCGACCTGCCGGGCTTCATCCGCCGGCTGGCCGGACGCCTGGGCGAGCCGGTGATCCGCCAGGCCGTGGGCGCGGCGGTTCGAATCATGGGCGAGCAGTTCGTCCTGGGGCGGACCATCGAACAGGCCATCAAGCGGGCGGGCGCGGACGGATTCGTCTGCTCCTTCGACATGCTGGGGGAGGGGGCTCGCACCGCCGGCGACGCCGACCGCTACGAGACCGCCTATGCCGACGCCTTGACCACGGTGGGGTCCAAGTCCACGGGGCAGGGGCCGGAGGCCGGCCACGGCGTCTCGGTGAAGCTCTCGGCCCTGTCGCCGCGTTACGAGGCCCGCCAGGAGGACAAGGTCTGGGCCGACCTCTATCCGCGCATCCTGCGCCTGGCCAAGATCGCCGCCCAGGCCAACATCAACCTCACCCTGGACGCCGAGGAGGCCGACCGGCTGGTCCTCTCCCTCAAGCTCCTGGAGCGCCTGGCCGCGGAGCCGGAGCTGGGGACCTGGAAGGGGCTGGGCCTGGCGGTCCAGGCCTACCAGAAGCGCAGCCCCCGGACGATCGAGGCGGTGGCCGACATCGCGCGCGGCGCCGGCCGGCGGCTGATGGTGCGGCTGGTGAAGGGCGCCTACTGGGATTCCGAGATCAAGCGCGCCCAGGTGGGCGGCTTGCCGGGCTACCCCGTCTACACCACCAAGGCCGCCACCGACGTCTCCTACCTGGCCTGCGCCCGGGCCCTGCTGGCCGCGGCGCCGGCCCTCTATCCGCAGTTCGCCACCCACAACGCCCACACCCTGGCGGCCGTGCGGCAGATGGCGCGCCGGGCCGGGGTCGAGCCCGAGTACCAGCGCCTGCATGGCATGGGGGAGGCGCTTTATGCGGGCGCGGTGGAGCGCTACGGCCCGCTGAAGCTGCGGGTCTACGCGCCGGTCGGCGGCCACGAGGACCTGCTGCCCTATCTGGTGCGCCGCCTGCTGGAGAACGGCGCCAACACCTCCTTCGTCCACGCCCTGCTGGACGAGAAGACCCCGGTCTCGGCGGTGGTGGGCGATCCCATCGCCACGGTGGAGGCCGCCGGCGGCGCGCCGCACCCGCGCATTCCCCTGCCGGTCGACCTCTATGGCTCGGCCCGCAAGAACTCCACCGGGGTGGACCTATCCATCGCCGCCGACCGCCACCGGCTGAGCGCCGCCGTGACGAGCCTCGACTTCCTCACCGGCCGGCCGATCGTCGCCGGCCGCGAGACCGGAACCGGGACGGGCGCCCCGCGCACCTCCCCCAGCGACCTGCGCCGGCTGATCGGCCAGGCCTGGAGCGCCGGCGAGGCCGACATCGAGGCCGCCTTCACCGCCGCGCGGGCCGCCCAAGCCGCCTGGGACGCCCGCGGCGGCCACGGCCGGGCCAAGGTGCTGCGCGCCATGGCCGAGGCCCTGGAGGCCCACCGCGACCAGCTGATCGCCATCTGTGTCGCCGAGGCCGGCAAGACCTACGGCGACGGCGCGGCCGAGGTGCGGGAGGCCGCCGACTTCTGTCGCTACTACGCCCACCTGGCCGAGCGCCAGTTCGCGGGCCCCGAGACCCTCAAGGGCCCGGTGGGGGAGGTGAACCAGCTCTCCCTGCATGGCCGCGGGGTCTTCGTCTGCATCAGCCCCTGGAACTTCCCCCTGGCCATCTTCACCGGCCAGATCGCCGCGGCCCTCGCCGCCGGCAATTCGGTCCTGGCCAAGCCGGCCGAGCAGACTCCGCTGATCGCCGCCGAGGCGGTGCGGCTCTTCCACAAGGCCGGCTTGCCGGCCGATGTGCTCCATCTGCTGCCCGGCGACGGCGCGAGCGTGGGCGGCGCGCTCACCGCCCACCGCGGCTGCTCCGGCGTGGCCTTCACCGGCGGCACAGACACCGCCTGGGCCATCAACCGGACGCTGGCGGCTCGCCCCGGGCCCATCGTTCCCTTCATCGCCGAGACCGGCGGCCTCAACGCCATGTTCGTCGACACCACCGCCTTGCGCGAACAGGTGATCGACGACGTCATCGCCTCGGCCTTCGGGTCGGCCGGCCAGCGCTGCTCGGCCCTGCGCATCCTGTTCGCGCCCCGGGAGACCGCCGACCTGCTGATCGAGGGCCTGGCCGGGGCCATGGACGCCCTGGTGCTGGGCGATCCCGCCGACCCGCGCACGGACATCGGCCCGGTGATCGACGAGGACGCGCGGGCCGCCCTGAACGCCCACCTGGCGCGGCTGACCGCCGAGGCCAGGGTGATCCGGCGGATGGCCGAGCCGGCCGGGGGGCACTTCTTCGCCCCCACCCTGGCGGAGATTCCATCCTCGGCCTTCCTGCAGAAGGAGGTGTTCGGACCGATCCTGCACGTGGTCCGCTACGACCCAGCCCGGCTGGAGGAGGCCTCGGGTCCGCTGGCCGCCGCCGGCTATGGCCTGACGCTCGGGATCCACAGCCGCATCGAGGGCTTCGCCGACCAGGTCCGCGCCGCGGTCCCGGCGGGCAACGCCTATGTGAACCGCTCGATGATCGGCGCCGTGGTGGGCGTCCAGCCGTTCGGCGGCGAGGGCCTGTCGGGTACGGGCCCCAAGGCCGGGGGGCCGCACGCCCTGCTGCGCTACGCGGTCGAGCGGGCGGTGAGCGTCAATATCGCCGCCCAGGGCGGAGACCCAGCGCTCCTGAACCTCAACCCCTGACGCGCGTTCCCCGCCCAAGCCATTGGGCGCGGGGCGAGGCATGACACATCAACAGGCGCTGGCCTTCGGCCTGATCGCCGTCACCATCGGCGCCTTCATCTGGGGGCGGTTCCGCTACGACCTGATCGCGCTCGTCTCGCTGCTGGCCGGCGTGCTGCTGGGGGTGGTGCCGGCCAAGAACGCCTTCGACGGCTTCTCCAACGACATCACGGTGATCATCGCCAGCGCCCTGGTGGTCAGCGCCGCCTTCGCCCGCTCCGGCATCATCGAGGCCCTGCTTCGGCCGCTGCTGCCGCGCCTGAAGACCGAGCGTAGCCAGGTTCCCGTGCTGACCGCGGCGGTCACCCTGCTGTCGATGGCCACCAAGAACGTCGGCGCCCTGGCCATCATGATGCCGGTGGCCCTGCAGGTGGCGCGGCGGTCCGGGACCTCTCCAGGACGCTTGCTGATGCCCATGTCCTTCGGCGCCCTGCTGGGGGGCCTGGTGACCCTGGTGGGGACGGCGCCCAACATCATCGTTTCCCAGGTGCGCGAGCAGATCCTGGGCAAGCCCTTCGGCATGTACGACTACGCTCCCGTCGGCCTGGCGCTGGCCGCGATGGGGGTGCTGTTCCTGTCCTTCGCCTACAAGATGCTGCCCAAGGACCGCACCCCGACCACAAACATCGACGCGGCCCTGGCGGCCAACGCCTATTTCACCGAGGTGAAGGTTCCCGAGGACTGGAGCTTCGAGAAGAACCGCATCCTGGACCTGCACGCCATGGCCCACCACGAGGTGCGGGTCATGGCCCTGCTGCGCGGCGGCAGGCGCAAGTCCCAGCCCCACCCCAACACCAAGATCCTGCCCGGCGACACCCTGTTGCTGGAGGGCGAACCGCACGGCTTGGACGACCTCATCACCCGGGCCAAACTGCGCCTGACCCGGGCCGACAAGCCGCTCTCCATGGAGGAGCCCACCGAGGAGGTCCGCGTGGTGGAGGCCGTGGTGGGGGCGGAGTCGGGCCTGATCGGCGAGACCGCCCAGCGCTTCGACCTGCACGGCCAGCACGGGGTCAACCTGCTGGCGGTCAGCCGCTCGGGCTTCCGGCTCAGCCAGCACCTCAACCGGGTGCGCCTGCGGGCCGGGGACGTCATCGTGCTGCAGGGCGGCGAGCGCAGCCTGCCCGCCGCCCTGACCTCGCTCGGGCTGCTGCCCCTGGCGGAGCGGGAGGTGCGTCTGGGCGGCATCCGGCACGCCCTGGCCCCCGCGGTCATCCTGGCCGCCGCCATGGTCCTGGTGGCCTTCCAGGTGGTTCCTGTGGCCATCGCCTTCTTCGGGGCCGCCGTGGTCATGATCGCCATCGGCTCGATCCGCATGCGGGAGGCCTATTCGGCCCTGGACGGTCCGGTCCTGGTGCTGATCGCGGCCCTGATCCCGGTGTCGGAGGCGATCCAGACCACCGGCGGCGCCGACCTGATCGGCGGCTGGCTCTCGGCCCTCTTCCGCGGCCAGGCGCCGATGCTGGCCCTGGCCGCCATCATGGCCGTGGCCATGGCCGCCACGCCGTTCCTGAACAACGCCGCCACCGTGCTGATCGTGGCCCCGGTGGGGGCGGCGCTGGCCCTCAAGCTGGGGCTCAATCCCGACCCCTTCCTGATGGCCGTCGCGGTGGGCGCGGCCTGCGACTTCCTCACCCCCATCGGCCACCAGTGCAACACCCTGGTGATGGGGCCGGGGGGCTACAAGTTCCGCGACTACCCCCGCCTCGGGGCGCCGCTGACCCTGCTCGTCCTGATCGCCGGCACGCCGCTGATCGCTCTGTTCTGGCCCCTGGTGAAGGGCTAGCCCCAGATCAGGATCCAGAGGCCGATGGCGGCGAAGGAGGCCGCCGCGGCCCAGCGGATGGCCTTCAGGGGCAGCTTGGTGGCGGCCGCGTCGCCGAGGAACACCGCCGGGGTGTTGGCCAGCATCATGCCCACCGTGGTGCCGGCCGCCACCAGGGCCACCTCATGGAAGCGGGCGCCGAGGGCCACGGTCGCCACCTGGGTCTTGTCCCCCATCTCCACGAAGAAGAAGGCCACCAGGGTGGTCCAGAAGACCGAGGACCCGGCCCGTTCGCGGGGCGCGTCCTTGTCCTCGAAGGTGTCGGGAATCAGCGCCCAGCCGGCGAAGGCGATGAAGGCCAGGCCCAGGACCCACTTCATCCAGGGCCCGTCGAAGAAGGCGCCGGCCACCGAGCCGATGGAGGCGGCCAGGGCGTGGTTGGCGATGGTGGCGAAGAAGATCCCCAGCAGGATCGGGACCGGCTTGCGGAACCGGGCGGCCAGCAGGATGGCCAGCAGCTGGGTCTTGTCGCCGATCTCGGCGATGGCCACGAGGCCGGTGGAGACGAGGAAGGCTTCCATGAATCGAGCGTCCGGGCGGGGTCAGGCGCATACCAATGGCTTTCCGCGCCGCCGACCCCGCAAAAGATCAGCGCACGAAAGCCAAAGGTCTCGCCAAGCTCGATGCCGGACGCGCCATGCTTGGGACCTTTCGGCCCCGCACAAGTCTGTTGACGCGCCCCCTGCTGGAACCGCAGGCGGCTACTCCCCAGTGACGCGGTGGGGATAGGGCGCGGCCTCCGCGGGTGCAAGTTCTAACTACGCGTTCGGGAGGCGAGATGTTTTGTCACACTGTCGTGAGCCGGGGCTGGCGGGCGCCGCTGAAAGCCTTGCCGAACAACCCCCAGGGAGCCACGTTAAGACCTCGTTAACGAAAAAGCCTGGGGACGCGGCCATTCCCCCCGTTGACGAGTCATTAGGCTTCATGCCCCCATATGATGCGTATCTGGGGTTAGGCGACCACTAGATATAGGGCTTGCCGCGTTGGGGCGGTTCTAGACGGAAGCGCCTGATAGTTATGGGTTTTGGATCATGAGCAGCAGTGAAGCGGTATTGCGGACGGTTTCGGAAGCCAACACGGCGGCCCCGGAACGGGCCGATCGACCGCAGCTGCAACTGGTCCGCAAGGTCGAGGTCGATCGGTCGCGGGACGCCCTGCTGACCGACTTCGGCAAGACCACCCTGGAGGACCGCTATCTCCTGCAGGGGGAGTCCTATCAGGACATGTTCGCCCGGGTCGCCACGGCCTATGCCGACGACGCCGACCACGCCCAGCGCGTCTATGACTACATCTCCAACCTCTGGTTCATGCCGGCCACCCCGGTGCTGTCCAACGGCGGCGCCGATCGCGGCCTGCCGATCTCCTGCTTCCTGAACGCGGTCGGCGATTCGCTCGACGGCATCCAAAGCGTCTGGAACGAGAACGTGGCGCTGGCCTCCAACGGCGGCGGCATCGGCACCTATTGGGGCGGGGTGCGCTCCATCGGCGAGAAGGTGAAGGGCGCCGGCCAGACCAGCGGCATCATCCCCTTCATCCGCGTGATGGACTCGCTCACCCTCGCCATCAGCCAGGGCTCCCTGCGCCGCGGCTCGGCGGCGGTCTATCTGGACATCCACCACCCGGAGATCGAGGAGTTCCTCGAGATCCGCAAACCCTCGGGCGACTTCAACCGCAAGTCCCTGAACCTGCACCACGGCATCTCCATCAGCGACGCCTTCATGGAGGCCGTCCGCGACGGGGAGATGTTCGGCCTGCGCTCGCCCAAGACCGGCGACGTGGTCAAGGAGGTCGACGCCCGCACCCTGTGGCAGAAGATCCTCGAGATCCGACTGCAGACCGGTGAGCCCTACCTGATCTTCTCCGACACCGTGAACCGCTCCATGCCGCAGCATCAGCGCGACCTCGGCCTCAAGGTCCGGCAGTCGAACCTGTGCTCGGAGATCATGCTGCACACCGGCCCCGACCACCTGGGCGCCGAGCGCACCGCGGTCTGCTGCCTCTCCTCGGTCAACGCCGAGAAGTTCATGGAATGGCGCGACCACCCGACCTTCATCGAGGACGTCATGCGCTTCCTCGACAACGTCCTGCAGGACTTCATCACCCGCGCCCCGCCGGAGATGAAGAACGCCGTCTACGCCGCGATCCGCGAGCGGTCGGTGGGCCTGGGCCTGATGGGCTTCCACTCGTTCCTGCAGGCCCAGAACGTGCCCTTCGAGAGCGCGCTGGCCAAGTCCTGGAACATGCGCCTCTTCAAGCACCTGCGCCGCCAGTGCGACGCGGCCTCCCGGACGCTCGCCGCCGAGCGCGGCCCCTGCCCGGACGCCGCCGACATGGGCGTCATGGAGCGCTTCAGCCACAAGCTGGCCATCGCGCCCACCGCCTCGATCTCAATCATCTGCGGCGGCACCAGCGCCGGCATCGAACCGATCCCGGCCAATATCTACAGCCACAAGACCCTGTCGGGCACCTTCGCGGTCAAGAACCCCTATCTGGAGCGCCTGCTGGACGAGAAGGGCCAGAACACCGCGGCGATCTGGGACACGATCCTGGAGAACGAGGGCTCGGTCCAGCACCTGGACTTCCTCACCGACGACGAGAAGGACGTCTACAAGACTGCCTTCGAGCTGGATCAGCGCTGGGTCGTGGAGCTGGCCGCCGACCGCACGCCGGACATCTGCCAGTCCCAGTCGGTGAACATCTTCCTGGCCGGCGACGTCGACAAATGGGACCTTCACATGTTGCACTGGCAGGCCTGGGAGCGCGGCTGCAAGTCCCTCTACTATCTGCGCTCCAAGTCGGTGCAGCGCGCGGCCCACGCCGGCGGCGAGGGCCTGGTCATGATGGACCAGGGCCCCAGCGAGAAGACCGACTACGACGAGTGCCTCGCCTGCCAGTAGAACCCTGGCGCCAAGTCGATCGCACCGCGGTACAAGGTTTATCGACCTAACGGCGCAGGTCCCTCGGAGTGGCTATGAGACTGCTCGCGGCGATGGCTTTGACGCTCGGATGCGCGGCCACCACGGCCGCGGTCGGCGCCGCCGTCTTCCCCGCGCCCGCCGTCCAGGCCTCGCCGGGCGACCGGGTCTTCCAGGAAGAGTGGAACAGCCTGCAGGCGGCGGTCTTCGCCCCCAGCGCGACGGCGGCGGTCGACTTCGTCCGGCCCCCCACACCCGACCTCGCCGGCGGCGCGGCGGTGGAGGCGGGACTCGAGCCCGACTTCCGCCAGCCGGCCATGACCGGCACCCCCCTGGACCTGTCCACCGCCTTCGCCGCCGAGACCTACGTCCCCGGCGAGGGGGTGGCCCGCTGGAAGGTGACCGAGATGGCCATCGCCCGGCCCGCCGTCCACGCCGTGGACGCCGTGCGGGTCTCCATCGGCCAGATCGCCCGCACGCCCGGCGCCCTGCCGCCGCGCCCCGGCCAGGCGGTCTCCGCCGACACCGAGGCCTATGAGGTCAGCTACACTCGCGGCTGGCCGGCCCTGGTGGCTATGGACGCCGGCCCGTTCGACCTGGAGCTGACCCCCCACGCCGGGGTCGGCATCTCCAACGCCGGCGGCGAGGCCGAGGCCGGCGCCATGGTCCGCCTGCGCCGGAAGGCCGAGGGCCTGGTGGACCGCCTGGGGGTCAGCGACGGCGCGCGCTTCGGCGACCGGGGCCGCTGGTACCTGTTCGCCGCCGCCAGCGGCCGGGCCGTGGGCCTGAACCTGCAACGCGCCAACGGCGACTGGTCCAACCGTGGGCTCTCCACCGACTCCTCCAGCGCCCTGGTCAGCGACGTCCAGGCCGGGGTCGGCTGGCGCAAGGGCTCGGTCCAGGCCTCGCTGGCCTGGATGCGGCGCAAGGTGAAGGCCGCCCAGACCATCATGGGCTGGGACCATCGCGACGATTCGATGGTGGCCTTGACCGTATCCATCAAGCCTCGGCGCTGATCTTGCAGGGAAATTTCCAACCACGACAGGTGCGGCGGTTAAGCACGGGAACCGAATTTCCCGTTGCGTCCTTCTCAGAGCGTGGAAGAATGTCGTCGGGCCGCTCGCCTGACGACGCGGCAAGGGGAGATCGCCTCATGAGGTCGATGGCTGGGCTGGCCACCGCCTTGGGCATTACCGGGATGTGCGCGGCGACGAGCGCCGCGGCGCAGTCGACACCGCTCATCCTCGATTCGGGCGCCGCGCAATTGATGAGCGCGGCCTTCGATCCCAAGGCCTATTCGCCCCGGGACGACGATCTCATCGCCAACCTGCTGGACCGGGAAACCTACAGCCCCGGCGTCGGCCCGGTGCGCTGGGACAACAGCAAGGTCCTGCTGGGCGACCACGGCGTGGCCGTCGACTCGCTCAGGGTCTCGGTGGGCGGGGCGGTTCGCACGCCCGGCGGCCTACCGGTGAATTTCGACCGCGCCGAGTTCGAGGCCCAGGCCTACGAGATCTCGCTCACCCGCAACTGGCCCGACGCGGTCAGCTTCGCCACCGATCGCTACGACGTCTCCCTGACGCCCCACGCGGGCCTGGGCGTGTCCAGCGCCGGCGGCTCGGCCGAGGCCGGCGCCATGCTCACCCTGGGCCAGAAGGCCTCGGACGGCTTGAAGTCGCGCCTGGGCGCCATGGGTGTCCGCGACGGCGCCGCCTTCGGCAATGAGGGGCGCTGGTACCTGTTCGCCGCCGCCAGTGGTCGGGCCGTGGGCCTGAACATGCAGCGCAACAACGGCGACTGGAACGGCGCCGGCTGGTCCACCGACCCCTCCAGCGCCCTGATCGGCGACGCCCAGCTCGGCGTCGGCTGGCGCAAGGGCGCCATGCAGACCTCGCTGGGCTACATCCACCGCGAGGTGAAGGGCCAGCACATGGTCTGGGGCCAGGAGACCAAGGACGACTCGATGGTCGCCTTCTCCCTCTCCATCAAACCCCGGCATTAGACCTAGAGCTGTTCCTGTTTCGAATGAATCGAAACGGGGCTCTAGAGTCCTGACTTGGTCGCTCTTCCTGATCGCCTGATTTGATCCAAGTCAGGCGGGAAACGCTCTAGCCTTCCCACCCCTCATGGAAGCCCATGCGCTCGGCCCACAGGGCGTGCAGCCGCGGGTCATCGTCCACCCGGCGCACCACCTCGCCCATCTTCGGCGCCACCTCGTGGAAGCGCCGGCGGCGCGGCCGGAACCGCGAGACCGCGGCGACATAGAGGTCCAGCACGGTGAGGTCGTCGCCCAGGATGTAGCGGCCGGGCGTGACCTGGCGCTCCATCATCCCCCAGCACTCGGCGATGCGGTCCAGCACGCGGGTCTCCAGGGCAACGTGACCAGCCGGATCGGGGACGAGGCGCGAAGGGTCGTCCTTGACCCAGTAGAGCGAATAGATCGCCGAAGAGACGAAGCTCATCCAGCGCAGGAACTGGGCCCGCTTCGGATCCCCCGGCGCCGGCGCCAGCCCGGCCTTCGGATAGGTCTCGGCCAGCCAGATCAGGATCGCCGCGCTCTCGGTGACCACCTCGCCGGACGGCAGCACCAGGGCGGGAACCTGGCGCATGGGATTGGCCTTCAACACCTGGTCGCCGCTGGCCGGGTCGTCATGGTCCCAGGTGTAGGCGTCGATCAGAGTGTAGGGGACCTCCAACAAGGTCAGGGCCGCCTCGACGGGAACCGCCCCGGAGCCCCGCGCGCCATAGAGGGTGAGAGCTGCGGCCATCTGTCCATCCCCATGCAATTCACAACATCTTGGGGGCCTGCGTTAACTCGCCGCTAGATGTTGTCGTGGATCGATGGCTAAAGTTAACCCACTAACGCGTCGTCCGTCGAATCCGTCCTGCTGGAAAGTCCGCCCGTGACCGCCTCGAAAATCGCCCTGCCCGGCCTGCTCACTCCCTCCTACGCCTACAAGCCCTTCCGCTATCCGTGGGCCTACGAGTTCTGGAAGAAGCAGCAGCAGGTCCACTGGATGCCCGAGGAAGTTCCGCTGGGCGAGGACTGCAAGGACTGGGCGACCAAGCTCAACGACCGCGAGCGCAACCTGCTCACCCAGATCTTCCGCTTCTTCACCCAGTCGGATGTCGAGGTGAACGACAACTACATGGAGCGCTATTCCCGCGTCTTCAAACCGACCGAAGTGAAGATGATGATGTCGGCCTTCTCCAACATGGAGACGATCCACATCGCGGCCTACGCCCTGCTGCTCGAAACCATCGGCATGCCCGACAGCGAGTTCACCGCCTTCCTGGATTACCAGGAGATGCGCGACAAGCACGACTACATGCAGCAGTTCGGGGTCGACACCAACGCCGACATCGCCCGCACGCTGGCCATGTTCGGCGGCTTCACCGAGGGCCTGCAGCTGTTCGCCAGCTTCGCCATGCTGATGAACTTCCCGCGCCACAACAAGATGAAGGGCATGGGCCAGATCGTCTCCTGGTCGGTGCGGGACGAGAGCCTGCAC
>NZ_JAUSLW010000024.1 GCF_030645195.1 Phenylobacterium sp.
GCGGCCCTGTGGGTCACCCCGTCCGGCAACCACATGCGGATCGGCGCGGCCCAGCGCCTGGCCTACACCTTCGACGACGGCAGCTATGAGCGCATCGCCTCGCCGACCGTGGTGGAAGACCCGCTGAAATTCCCCGACGACCGGGCCTATCCCGACCGCCTGAAGGCCGCCCGCAAGGCTACCGGCGAGGTGGACGCCATGGTCATCGCCTATGGCGCCATCAAGGGCCAGGGCGCCGTGGTGGTGGTGCAGGACTTCGCCTTCATGGGCGGGTCCCTGGGCATGGCCGCCGGCGAGGCCTTCATCAAGGCCGCCCAGGAGGCCGTGCGCCGCCAGGTTCCCTTCGTGATCTTCACCGCCTCGGGCGGCGCGCGCATGCAGGAGGGGACACTGTCCCTGATGCAGATGGCCCGCACCACGGTGGCGCTGAACGAGGTCAAGGACGCCGGTCTGCCCTATATCGTGGTGATGACCGACCCGACCAGCGGCGGCGTCACCGCCTCCTACGCCATGCTGGGGGACATCCACCTGGCCGAGCCCAACGCCATGATCGCCTTCGCCGGGCGCCGGGTGATCGAGCAATCGATCCGCGAGACCCTGCCGCCGGGCTTCCAGCGCGCCGAGTTCCTGGTGGAGCGCGGCATGGTGGACCGGGTGGTCCCGCGCAGCGAGATGACCACCGTGCTGGGGTCGATCCTCAAGACCCTCATGATGGGGCGCAACGCTTCCAAAGCCGCCTGATCCCTCTCAGCCCCTTCCAGGCCAGACCCGATGTACGATGAGATCCGCGCCTTCGACGCGATGATCGCGCGCCTACGCGAGCGCTTCCCGTCCCTGATCGACCTGTCCACCGGGCGGATCGAGCGGCTGCTGACCCAGTTCAACCGGCCGCAGGACCGGCTGCCGCCGGTGATCCACGTGGCCGGCACCAACGGCAAGGGCTCCACCACCGCCTATCTGCGCGCCATCGCCGAGGCCGCGGGCCTGAAGGCCCATGTGCTCACCTCGCCGCACCTGGTGCGGTTCGCCGAGCGGATCCGGGTGGCCGGAGAGCTGATCACCGAGGCCGAGCTCACCGCCCTGATCGACAGGATGATCGCGGTGAACGCCGACCAACCCATCAGCTTCAACGAGATGCTGACGGCCATGGCCATCGTGGCCTTCGCCGATAAGCCCGCCGACCTGAGCATCATCGAGGTGGGACTGGGGGGTCGGTTCGATTCCACCAATGTCTTCGAGGCCCCGGCGGTGAGCGTGATCACGCCGGTGGACTACGACCACCTGGAGATGCTGGGGCCGGAGCTCTCCAAGATCGCCTGGGAGAAGGCCGGGATCATCAAGCGGGGCCGCCCCGTGGTGGTGGCCCGCCAGCTGGAGGAGGCCCTGGAGGTCATCGCCCGCGAGGCCGACGAGCTGGAGGCGCCCATGCTGCTGATGGGCCGGGATTTCGACGCCTGGGAGGAGCGCGGCCGCCTGATGGTGCAGACGCCGGACCAGCTGCTGGACCTGCCGGCGCCCAGCCTGTTCGGCGGCTACCAGTTCGCCAACGCCGGCGCCGCGGTGATGGCCGCCATCGCCTGGGGCCACCCGGCCATAGACGAGGCGGCCCTGGCCAAGGGCGTCGCCTCGGCGGTGTGGCCGGCGCGGTTCCAGCGGCTGACGGCCGGGCCGCTGGCCAAGCTGGCCGCGGCAGGCGGGGCCGACCTGTGGCTGGACGGCGGGCACAATCCCCATGCCGGCCGGGCGCTGGCCGAGGCCGCCGGACGGCTGACAGCCCGCGACGGGCGGGGCCTGGCCCTGGTGACCGCCATGTACGCCCGCAAGGATGCGCTCGGCTTCTTCCAGCCCTTCGGCGAGCTGAAGCCTACGGTGTTCACCACGGGGTTCGACTCCGCCAACGCCGCTTCGCCCGAGGACCTCGCCGCCGCCGCCCGCGGTGCAGGGCTGGAGGCGCAGATCGTCGGCTCGGTGGAGGAAGGCGTGACCCGGGCCCTGAAGAGCGCCGAGCCTCCGCCCCACATCCTGATCTGCGGCGGCCTGCACTTCGCCGGCGAGGTCCTGGCCATGAGCCCGGAGACCTGGCCGAGCTGAGGGGGGAGTTCTTCCCCCCTCCACCGTCATCCTCGGGCTTGTCCCGAGGATCCATAGACACCGCGTCGCGTGAAGGGCGCCGCGGCGCGCATCCTGAACCTCGGAGATCATGGGTCCTCGGGACAAGCCCGAGGATGACGGTCTTAGGTGAGGGCGATGATTGGGGGGGCGAGTCCCCTTGCCATCCACACCCTTCGTGTTCTAGTTTTGTTCCAGACCTGAAGGATCGTTCCCATGACCTCCGTCCTGGACCGCGCCCGCGATTTCCTGCTGCGGAACGCCCGCCTGCTGGAGCGGCGGCTGTTCGAGCATCATTTCGAGGGCGCCTCGGCCGAGCCGGTGGTCCGGGCGCTCGCGGCCTACCAGGGGCGCGACGGGGGTTTCGGCTCGGCCCTGGAGCCGGACAAGCGCGACCCTCTGAGCCAGCCGGTGGACGTGCAGATCGCCTTCGAGATCCTCGACGCCATCGAGGCATTCGACCATCCGATGGTGACGCGGGCCTGCGACTGGCTGGCCGGCGCAGCCACGGCCGACGGCGGGGTTCCCTTCGCCCTGCCCAGCGCCAACTCAGCCCCCCATGCCCCCTGGTGGGCGGTGGAGAGCGCCCAGCCCCCGGCCGACATCAATCCCACCGCGGCCCTGGTGGGGCTGCTGCGCAAGCATGGCGTCGACCATCCGTGGGTGGCGCGCGGCGAGGCCTTCTGCTGGTCGGTGGTGGAGGGGTCGCAGACCGACAAGTTCCACGACCTGATGCCGATGATCGGCTTCCTGGAGCACGCGCCCGACCGGGCCCGGGCCGAGGCGGCCCTGGCCGGACTGGCGGCGCGGATTCCGGGGCTGGTGGAGCTGGACGTGGACGCGGTGGGCTATGTGAAGAAGCCTCTGGACTGGGCGCCGTCGCCCGCCAGCTTCTGCCACAAACTGTTCTCAGCCGAGGTGCTGGGCCACCACCTGGCGGGGCTGGAGGCGCGACAGGCCGAAGATGGCGGCTGGCCGATCAGCTGGGAAACGGTGGGGCCGGGGCCGCAGCTGGAATATCGCGGCGTGATGACGGTGGCGGCGTTGAGGACGCTGAAGGCGTACGGGGCGCTGTAGGGTCCTTCTCCCCTTGCGGGAGAAGGTGGCCCTGCGGAGCAGGGTCGGATGAGGGGTTGATGGCCCTATCCGAAAGCAGCCCTGCCTAAAGCGCGGAAGGGGGAGTGCGACCCCTCATCCGACCGGTCTCCGACCGGCCACCTTCTCCCACAAGGGGAGAAGGCTCGCGCTATGCTAAATCCCGGCTTCGTTCAGCCACTCGACGATCTTCTGCTTGGGCATGGCGCCCACCTTCATCGAGGCCATCTGGCCGTCCTTGAACAGCATCATGGTGGGGATGCCGCGGACGCCGTAGCGCGACGGGGTGGTGGGGCTTTCCTCGATGTTGAGCTTGGCCACGGTGACCTGGGCGCCCATCTCGGCGGCGATCTGCTCCAGCGCCGGGGCGATCTGCTTGCAGGGGCCGCACCATTCGGCCCAGAAATCCACCAGCACGGGCTTGGAGGACTGCAGGACGTCCTTGTCGAAGGACTCGTCGGTGACCGCTACGGTGCTCATCAAAAGCTCCTTGTTACGCTGCGGCCTCAACGCCGGGCCGCGGTGTTCGATCCGCCACATAGGCGGCGCCTGTCCTGGTATCAACCGGCGCGGCCGAGCTCGGCAAGGGTTTGGCCGATAAGTATTTCTGGGATCGCCATCAGCTTGGGGCCGTCGGTCCACACCAGCGCGGCCTCGACCCGGTGCTGGGGAAAGACTTCGGCGAGCACGGCGGCGTAGATCGCCATCTGCCGCAGATAGGCCGGGTCAGCGTCCTCGATGCGTTCGGGGGAGGGGCGGTTGGTCTTGAAGTCGGCCACCAGCACCCGATCGGCCAGCACCACGAGGCGGTCGATTCGCCCGGAGATGGCCAGGCCCGCCGGCAGCCTGGCGGCGGTTCCGGCCAGAGCCACCTCGGCGCGGCTGCCGGGTCCGAACACCTCGGCGAAGCGGGGATCGTTCAGCACGCCGAGCGCCGCGGCGGTCATCTCGGCCCGCTGGGGCTCGGTGAGGTCGCGCTCCCGAGCGAGCAGGCGCAGGGCGGCGGCGGGCCGGTCGGCCAGCGCCAGGTCGGGCAGGATCTGCAGCAGGCGGTGGATCAGGTCCCCGCGCCGGAAGCGGCCGAGGCCGGCCACGGCGGCCAGCGGCGAGGCGGCGGGCGTGGCGGCGTCCTCCCCCAGTTGGGAGGGGGAGGCGTAGCGGGCGTGGGGCTCGGTGACCGCCTGGGCCTGCGTCCAGGCCGGGGCGGGCGCGGCGGTGGCGGCCAGGTCGGCGGCCTTGCCGAGCGCCTGCGGATCGGGGCCGAAGCGCAGGAACTCCAGCTCGCCCTCGCGGACGGTCCGCTTGTGGGGGTTGATCTCGGCATGGTCGAAGGCCGCCGTCAGCGCGCCCCACCAGCCCTTGAGGTTCTCCTCCCGGGCGTTGGCGGCGACCCGGCCGCAGAGCACCAGGCGGTCGCGGGCCCGCGTCAGGGCCACATAGAGCAGGCGGTAGGCCTCGTCCTCCTCGCGGGCGGCGCGGCGTTCGCGGGCGGTGGCCGAGGCCTCGCAGTCGCCCTTGGCGGTGGCGCACCACAGGAAGCCGCCGTCGGCGGTCTCCAGTAGCGGCGTGCCGCGCGCCCCACGGGAGAGTGTGGTCTCCGGCAGGAAGACGATGGGCGCCTCCAGGCCCTTGGCGCCGTGGGCGGTCATAACCCGGACCTCGTCGCGGCCGGCCTCCATCTCGCGCTTGACGGTGATGTCGAGGCTGGCGAAGGCGGCGGCCAGGCTCTCCAGGTCCTCGATCCCCCGGCCCTCGGCGGCCAGGACCTGGGCCAGGAACTCGTCCAGGGCGTCCTCGGCTTCGCTCCCCAGCCGCCGCAGCAGGCGCTGGCGCATGGAGCGGCCCTCGCCGTCGCGCGCCCCCAGCAGGCGGGCATAGAGTTCGAAGGGCCGCCGCTCGCGGGCCTCTTCCAGCAGGCGGCTCAGCAGGGCGTGGGCGTCTCGCCAGGCCGGGCGCTCCTCGGCGCGGGCCGTCAGCGCCGCCCAGAGGGTGGCCTTCCCGCGCGGCTTGGCGAGGTCGTAGAGGTCCTCGTCGCTGAGGTCGCAGAAGGGGCTGCGGAGCAGGGCCGCCAGGGTCAGGTCGTCGGCGGGGTAGAGGGCGAACCTCGCGACCGCCACCAGGTCGTCGAAGACAATGTGTTCGGAGAGCGCCAGGCGGTCGGCGCCGGCCACCGGGATCTTGGCGTGCTTCAGGGCCCGCAGGATCTCCTCGAACAGGGCCTTGCGGCGGCGCACCAGGATCAGGACGTCGCCGGGGCGGGCGGGACGCCAGACGCGGGTCTCCTTGTCGAACACCCCGTCGCCGCGGGCCAGCAGGGCTGCGATCTCGCCGGCGATGCGGGCGGCCAGGCGCTTGTTGGCGCTGGCCTCGGTTTCCTGGTCGAGGGGGGCGTCCCAGGCCTCGCGGACGTCGCCCTTCTCCTCCCGCTCCAGGGGCCAGATATCCACGCAGCCGGCGTGGTCGACGCGGCGGGGCTGGTGGACGATGGGCTCGGCCAGCGCCCGGGGCAGGATGGCCGAGGCCAGCTCCGGCGGCGAGAAGGTCGCGTCGACATAGGCCAGCACCTGCGGGGTGGAGCGCCACGAATCCAGCAGGTCCACCCGTTCGAAGCGGAAGCCGGCGCCGGTGGCGCGGTCCTTGTGGAACTCGAATTCCTGGATCAGCAGCTCGGGCCGCGCGCCCTGGAAGGAGTAGATCGACTGCTTCTCATCGCCGACCACGAACATGTTGCGCTCCAGCCGGGTGGCGGTGGGGACCCCGGCGCCGGAGAAGAACTCGCCGGCCAGGGCGCGGACGATGGCCCACTGGTCGGGGGCGGTGTCCTGGGCCTCGTCCACCAGGATGTGGTCGATGCCGCCGTCCAGCTTGTAGAGCACCCAGGCGGCGGCGGGGCTGTTGTCGACCAGCTTGCAGGTCTTCTCGATGAGGTCGGCGAAGTCGAGCGCGCCCTGGGACCGCTTCTCGATGTCGTAGGCCGCCAGATAGGCCGCGGCCAGGGTCAGGGCGCCATCGGTGTCGCTGGCCACCTGGGCGGCGCGGCGGAAGGCGCGGGCCTCCTCCAGGGCCTCCTGGTCGGCCAGCAGGGCTGAGCGCAGGGGTTCGTGGCTCTTCAGGCCGCTGGTCTTGGCGACCCAGGTCGCCGGCGTGCCCTCTCCCTTGTCGGTGAACAGGCAGGCCAGCGCGCCTGCGAAGCTGGGCTCGGCGGCGAGCGCGGCCAGGGCGGCGGCGTTCTTGGCGTCGGCCTTGCCGCCCAGGGCCAGGACGTGGGCGGCCTCGCGCCAGCTGCGCAGGTTGAGCGTGGCGACCGCCTGGAGCTCGACGGTCTCCGGATCGATGGGGTCGGGGAAGCCGCAGGCCTCCCAGGCGTCGGCCACGGCGCCGGCCAGGCCGCCGGTGCGCTCCAGATAGGCCGCTAGGCGGCCCCGGGCGCTCTCGAAGGCGCCGAACATCGACTGGAAGCTCTGGAAATCCAGGGCCACGGAGAAGCGGGCATAGGCCTGGGCCACCCGCCCCTCGCCCCTCAGCGCCAGGCGGGCGACCCCCTTGCGGGCGGCCGCGGCGATGGCGGCGCTGGCGGCGTCGTCCATGACTCGGAAGCCCGGCGAGACCCCAGCCTCCAGGGGGAAGCGGCGCAGCAGCTTCTCGCAGAAGGCGTGGATGGTCTGGATCTTCAGGCCGCCGGGCGTCTCCAGGGCGCGGGCGAAGAGGGCGCGGGCGGCCGACAGGCGGACATGGTCGTAGTCGGCGACCGGACGGCCCTCCAGGGCGGCCAGGGCCCCGCTCAGCTTGGCGTCGTCGCAGACCGACCAGTCGCCCAGCAGGCCGAACAGCCGGCGCTGCATCTCGGCGGCGGCGGCCTTGGTGTAGGTGACGCAGAGGATGGTGGCGGGCTCGGCGCCGGCCAGCAGCAGGCGGGCCACCCGGTCGATCAGGGTCTTGGTCTTGCCGGAGCCCGCATTGGCGGTGACGAAGGCCGAGAGCTCGGGGTCGGCGGCGAGGCGTTGCGGGTCGATGTCGCGGGTGGGGAAGGGGACGACGGTCATTCGCCCTCCTCGTCGCCGCTGGTGGACCATTCGAACACCCGCGCCAGGTGGTCGTAGTCGCTGATGTGGGTCTTCACGAACTGCGGGGCGCTGCGGGAGAGGTAGGGCTGGGCCGGGTCGTCGAAGCGGGCGACCAGCTTGCCCAGGCCGTCCAGGGCGGTCCGCGCGGCGGCCTCGCTCTCCTCGCCCGCGGCGGCGCGCACCTCCTCGCGGCCGGCGGGCTTGCGGCCGGTGACCTCCAGATAGGTCAGGTCGCCGGGCATGGGCCGCCCCAGGGTGGGGAAGCCGCCATAGGCCAGGATGGCGGCGGTGAGGGTGAGCTGCGGCGAGAAGCCGGTGTCGACCACCTTCTGCGAGGGCGCCTTGCCGGTCTTGTAGTCGAGGATGTGGCCGTAGCCGTCCGGCGATAGCTCGATGCGGTCGGCCCGGGCGTTGACCTTGAAGAGCCCGCCGGGGGCCATGATCTCCAGCTCGCCCTTCAGCTCCACATGGATGGTGCGGCCGTCGGCGCGGCGGCGGCGCTCCAGGTCGGCCACCCACAGCGCGGCCTCGCGGGCCAGCGCGCTCTCCCGGGCCAGGGCCTCGTGGGGCATGCCGGCCTCTTCCAGGGCGGTGACGTACATCGCCTCGAAGATCGCCGCCGCGTCGGCGGGGACCTCAACGGGATGGGCCTCGGCGAAGCGTTCGAAGGCCTTGTGGATGGCGGTGCCGCGGGCGCGGGCCTCCACGGCTTCATCGGGACGTTCAAGAGGGTAGAGGCGCAGGATGTCGCGGGCCCAGACGGCGTAGGGGTCGCGGGTCAGGGCCTCGACCCGGGTGACCGCCATCTCGCGGGGACGGTCGGCGACGGGCGGGCGCGGGGCGGGGCGCTTGGCGGGTGTGTAGTCGGAGGCCGCGTCCAGGGACCGGGCCCAGTCGAGGACCTCCGGCCGCGCGGGCAGGGCCACGCCGGCGCCTCTCGCCAGGGTCTCCAACCGCCAGAGCCAGCGGGACTTCACGGCGGGGGCGCCCTCGCGGCGCTCGGAATGCAGCAGGATCACCTCGGGCGCGCAGGCGGCCTGGGCGAAGTCGTGGGCGGCCAGGCCCACGCGGCGCTCCGGCGGCGGCAGGCCCAGGGCCTCGCGCATGGGGCGCGAGAGGAAGGGATCGAGCGTCGCGCCCTGGGGCCAGACGCCCTCCTCCAGGCCCGCCACGATCAGCCGGTCGGCGCGGGTCAGGCGGGCCTCGATGGCGCCCAGGATGCGCAGGCGCGGATGGGTGGCGCCGCCCGAGCGGATGCTCTCGCCCGACATCAGCCGGGCCAGCAGATCGGCGAAGCCGCGGGGGCTGACGGCCGGCGAGCCGTCCGACTCGCTCATCAGACCCGATAGCAACCGGCCCAGGGCCTCGCCACCGTGGCCGGCCCAGAGCTCGCCAGCGTCGCCCGCCGCGTCGGCGGCCAGGGCCTCCATGGTCTCGGCGAGCGCCCGGGCGGCGGCGGCCGGCGGCGCGACATCCTCGGCATAGGGCGCCTGCAGCCGGGCCAGGACCGCGCGAAGCTGGGCGGCGAAGGCGAGCGCCGCCTCGAGGGCGGGCAGGTCGGCGCGGGGTTCGCCCATCTTGCGGCGCAGGCGGGCGTCCAGGGCCTCCCAGGTGGTCTGGCGGGGGCCGCGCAGGCCGTACAGCTCCAGGGCCGCGCGGCGGCGCTCCAGGGTCTCGGGGTCGAGGCCCAGGCGGACGAAGGGGTGCTTGGCGATGGCCAGCAGGGTGACGGGATCCAGGGGATCGCTGGCCGCCCGCGCCACCAGGGCGGCCAGCACCCCGCAGCGGCAGCCGGCCAGGGCCGAGCCGGCCGAGGAGTCCGCGCCGACCCCCCAGCGGGCCAGCTTGGCGGCGACCCGGCGGGCTAGGGTCTGGTCGGGCGCCACCAGGGCCGCGGTCATGCCGGGGGTCTCCAGGGCCTCGCGCAGCAGCAGGGCGGCCACCGTGGCGGCCTCCTCCTCGGCCCGGGCGGTGACCACCGACAGGCCCTCCAGGCCCGCGGCGATGGGATCGACGCCCTCGGCCTTGCCCTCGGCGCGCAGGGTCTCGATGACGGTCAGCCAGTCGGCGGTGGCCTCGGCCGGGCGCAGGGCCTCGTTGATCACCCGGCGGCGCCAGCGGCCCGCGGTGTCGAGGGTGTCGGAGGCGGGCCAGAGGACCACGTCCTGGCGGCTGGCGCCGGACCGCGCCAGCAGCCGCTTCATGGCGCCCTGAGGGTGCTGTTCCCCCACCTGGGCCCAGGCGGCCTCGGCAAGGCTCTCGTCGAGGCCGGGCAGGATGACGCAGCCCTGCGGCGCGCGGGCGATGACGGCCAGCAGGTCGGCGGTGGCCGGCGCCGTGCCGGTGGAGCCCGCCGCGATCAGCACCCCTTCCGGCGGCCGGCGGTCCCAGGCCTCGGCCAGGGCGCGGAGCAGGGCCACCCGGCGCTGGCTGACATCGACGACCCCCAGCTCGCGCAGGCGGGCGGGCCAGGCGACAAGCGCCGTCTCCAGGAATTCGCGGCTGACCCGCCAGTGCTCGGCGAGATCGGCGCTCACCAGGTCGGCCAGGCCGTCCTTGGCGCTGACCTCCTCGATCTGCAGGCTGTCGAGGAAGGACCCGAGCGCGTCGGCCAGCTCCAGGGCGGCCGAGGCGTCGAGGTCGCGGTTCAGCTGCTTCTCGTGGCCCTTCACCAGGGCGATCAGTTCGAAACGACGGCGCAGGGGGTCGATGGCCGCGGGCAGGTCGATGGCCAGCTCGCCGGGCTCGAAGGGCGGCTCGCCCTCGTCCAGGTCGCCCAGGGGCCGGATCTGCGGCGGCAGGACCGCGCGGCCCCCCGCCGCGGCGATGAAGGCGTCGGCCAGCGCCCGGGCGCCGCGGCGGGTGGGGGTCAGCACCACGGCCTGGGACAGGGCCTGTGGGCCGAGGGGCGAGAGGGCATCGAACAGGCCACGCGCCAGGTCATGGACGAAGGGGCGGTGGGCCGGGATGTTGAACCAGCGGGGGCCCCCGCCGGCCAGCAGGGGGATCACGTCAGCCTCGCTTCGGCCTCGTCTCGCGCGGCGGGGTCGCCGACGTGCAGCCAGAAGGCGTCCATGGCGACACCGAAGATGCGGCCCTCGTCCTGCAGCCGCCACCAGATCGGCAGGACCGAGAAGGCGCCCTCCGGCTGATCATCCAGCAACTGCGGCTTCATGATCTGGAACCCGACATTGGCCAGCGGCGCCGGATTGGCGGCGTCGGCCATGTGGACGATGCGCCCGTCGGGCTCCATGCGAAAGCCGCGCGGGCCCTCCAGTCCGATGCCCTTTTCCCGAGGCACCAGCAGGACCAGCAGATCCATCTTCGCCGGATCCCAGGCCTGTTTCATGGCCTCCAGCGGCGGGGTCTCGCCCCCCACCCAGAGGGAGTCGATATTGGCCACCAGGATCGGATCGTCGCCGAGCAGATGGCGCGCGTTCTTGATGCCGCCCCCGGAGTCCAGCAAGCCAGCCCGCTCGTCGACGACGAGCACGCGGGGATGGGTCCGCTCCGCCAGGTGGGCCTCCATCTGGTCGGCGAAATGGTGGACATTGACGATCGCCGTCTCGATCCCGGCCTCGGCCAGGCGGTCCAGCACGTGGTCGATCAGGGCCTTGCCCTTCACCTGCACCAGGGCCTTGGGCCGGTCGTCGGTGAGCGGGCGCATGCGGCTGCCGATCCCGGCGGCCAGGACCATGGCGGTCTTCGGGCCCTTGGCTTTCGAGGTCACGTTCGCGACTCCGCCGGCACGTGGGCGTCGAACCAGGCGGCGAGCCCGGCCAGGGCCGGGTCGGCCAGGCAGGCGTCCAGATAGCGCCAGAGCCTCGGCATGAAGGCGGCGTAGCGGGGCTTGGCGTCGCGGGTCACCAGGCGGGCGAAGATGCCCAGGATGCGCACGATGTTGAGGGCGCCCAGGGCATGGTAGTCGGTCAGGAACCGGTCGCGGTCGAGGTCGGGCCGCAGCTGGAAATAGTAGGCCAGGGCCGCGGCCTCCCGCTGCGGCGAGACGTCGCGGCGGGCGTCGTGCAGCAGCATGGACATGTCCCAGGCCGGGTGGGCGCGGACGGCGTCCTGGAAGTCCAGCAGGCCGACCCGGGCCGCGCCTTGGCGGTCCGGCAGCCAGATCAGGTTCTCGGCGTGGTAGTCGCGGTGGCAGAAGACGCTGGCGCCGGCCGCGCCATGGGCCCGGATCGGGGCCCAGAGGGCATCCCATTCGGCCACGGCGGCATCGCTGAAGGTCAGCTCGGGTTTGAGCTTGGGCAGCCATTCGGGAAGGATGTCGCCCGCGGTCTTCAGGGCGGTCTCGTCATAGTCCAGCAGCGGCCAGGCGATGCCCGGGGCGGTGAGGGCCGGCGGCGGGATCACGCCGTGCAGCCTCACCAGGCCCTCGATGGCGGCGTCGTAGAGGGGCGCTTCGTCCTGGCCGCCCTCGATCAGGACCGCGAAAAGATCGTCGCCGAGGTCCTCCAGCACCGCCAGGCCCTGGGCGGCGTCGTGGGCCAGGATGGCCGGCGCCGACAGGCCCTGCGCCTTCAGCCACTGCGCCACCGCCACGAAGGCGTCCACCCGGCCGGCGGCGAGGCGGGCGAGCGCATTGTAGCCGGCCGCGGCCCGCTCCTCCGGGGTGGCCTCGGGGGGGCAGGGGGCGGTCTCGGCGTTGGGGGGCTGGTCCATGAAGATCAGGCTGGGGCCACGGGCGGGATGCAGCCGCTCATAGGCCCGGGTCGAGGCGTCGCCGCTCAGGGGGACGCGGGCGGCGTCCCCCCAGCCGTGGGCGGCGAGGAAGGCGGACTTGATGGCCTCACGATCGGAACTCAAACCCACGTCCTTTCCAGGCGCCGCTGGGGGTCAGCCGCGCGCGGCGACCGTCTCCCTCCAAGGTGATCTCTATATCGAGTCGGTCGGGGGGCAGGCGACCCTCCAGCCGTTCGGGCCACTCGATCAGGGCCGCCCCATCCTCCAGGGCCTCGTCCAGGCCGATCTCATAGGCCTCGTCGGGGCTGGTGAGCCGATAGAGGTCGAAATGGGCCACGGAAAGGCGGTCCCCCTCGTAGAACTGCACCAGGGTGAAGGTGGGGCTGGGCACGTCCTCGTCCGGCGTGGTCAGCGCCCGGATCAGGGCCCGGGCCAGGGTCGACTTGCCGGCCCCGAGCGGCCCGGTCAGGCAGATGGCCTCGCCCGACCTCAGAGCGCCGGCCAGGGCCGCGCCGAGCGCCGAGGTGGCGGCCTCGTCGGCCAGGGCGATCTCGCCGGCCGCCGGGCGGATCATGCGAAGGGCCGGTCGGGATGGTGGGGCAGGACGTTGGCGATATAGGCCTTCACCGCCAGGGTCGCCAGGTTGACGTCCGGGTCGAGCGCTTCGGGGGCGATCAGCGGCCCCACGGTCAGGTCGAAGGCCCGGCCCCGCTTGTTCAGCAGCTCGTGGAACAGGGTGATGTCCCGCAGCTCGCCGGAGAAGTCGTTGAAGAAATGGAACAGGGTCGACCAGGGTCCCGACAGGTGCATGGGGACGATGGGCGCCTCGTACTTGCGGGCGATGGAGAAGGCGCTGGGCATCCAGGGGGGATCCATCAGGCTCCCGTCGGCGGCCTTGCGGGCCAGGCGACCGGCCGGAAAGATCGCCAGGGCGCGCTCGGCCTCCATGGCTTCCCGGGTGAGGTTGAGGGTCAGGCGGGTGCGTTCGCGGGTGCGCTTGGCCTCGACCCACTCCACCGGGATCAGCACCTCGCTGAAGGCCGGCGACACCCGGTGGGCGTCAGCGTTGGCGTAGAAGCAGAGGTCGGGGCGCAGGCCCTTGACCGCGTCATAGACCGCGATCCCGTCGGCGATGCCGGTGGGGTGGTTGCAGATCAGCACCACCCGTCCATGGGCGGGAATCCGCTCCAGGCCGCGCACGCTGACCTTGACGTCCAGCAGGGCGCAGACGTGCTCCAGGGCCTGGCGGCCCGACATCGCGGCGATGTCGTCGGCCATGGTCCGGGCCTTGCGATAGTCCAGCAGGCGATAGAGCAGGGGCCGGATCAGCGGCCATACCGCCCCGCCCGAGAGCTTGGGCGCGCGCTCGGCGATCAGGGTGTCGACGATGTGATCGTGATAGGCCCGCCGCGCCGGCAGGGCCTCGGTGGCGACGCTCATGGGACGGAAGATGCCCTTGCCCGCTCGCCCGGTGCAAGGGGCTGGTCCCCTGTACCTTAGCTGGGAACAAATGAGCGATGTTCAAGACTGGCGGGGGGCGATGGTCCTGGCCAAGCTTCGCCTCTATTCCAGGGGGCGGACATGACGACCACCGACCACGCGCCGGCCACCCTGCTGGCCACCCATCGCCACAGCCTGCATAGCGAAGCGATCGGTGAAACCTTCCAGATCGACGTCGCCCTGCCCAGCCCCTGGGCGGGGCGGAGGCCAGACCACCCCCTGCCGGTGATCTATGTGATGGACGCCAACACCGTGTTCGGCATCGCCGCCCAGGCCCTGCGCTTCCTGCAGAACGCCGACGGGGTCCCGCCCTGCCTGCTGGTGGGGGTGGGCTACCAGCTGGAGGGGCCGCGCCGCCGCCGCCGCGACTATGGCGGCCTGCGCACCCGGGACCTGACGCCGAGTTTCGACGCCGCCTTCCATGAAACCCTGCTGGCCCAGATGGGCGACCGTCCCCCGCCCGACATCGGCCCGGCCGGCGGCGGCGACGCCTTCCTCGACTTCCTGATCGGAGAGGTCCGCCCCTTCATAGCCGCGCGCTACGCCACCGACCCGGGCGACCAGACCCTGGTGGGCAGTTCGCTCGGGGGCCTGTTCAGCCTGCACGCCTATCTGACCCGCCCGGGCGCCTTCCGGCGGCATGTGGCGGGCAGCCCGGCCCTGTGGTGGCGGGGCGGCGAGGCCTTCGCCACCGAGGCCGCGGCCCGGCCCGACCCCGAGACCCGGCTGTTCCTGTCGGTGGGCGGGCTGGAGACCGACCCCCGCTGGCCCATGGTCGACCACATGGCCGAGATGGCGCGGCGCCTGGCGGGCCGGGGCCTGCCGGTGGTCTCCCACGTCTTCGAGGGCGAGAGCCACACCTCGGTGATCCCCGCCGCCCTGAGCCGGGGACTGAGATCGGTGTTCGCGCCCCTACCCACCGGCGCCACGACGTCCTAAAAGCTCGCCATGCGCGAGATCACACACTTCATCGACGGCGTGTCCGTCGCGGGGACCTCCGGCCGCTATGGCGAGGTCTTCAATCCCAACACCGGCGAGGTTCAGGCCCGCGTGGCCCTGGCGACCGCTGGGGAGCTGTACGCGGCGGTGCAGGCCGCGGTGCGGGCCCAGCCGGCCTGGGCGGCGGTCAATCCGCAGCGCCGGGCCCGGGTGATGTTCGAGTTCAAGCGGCTGGTGGAAGCCCGCATGCAGGAGCTGGCCGAGCTGCTGTCCTCCGAGCACGGCAAGGTGGTGGCCGACTCCAAGGGCGATATCCAGCGGGGCCTGGAGGTCATCGAGTTCGCCTGCGGCATCCCCCACGCGCTCAAGGGCGAATATACCGAGGGCGCGGGGCCTGGCATCGACGTCTATTCCATGCGCCAGCCCCTGGGCGTGGCCGCCGGCATCACACCGTTCAACTTCCCGGGCATGATCCCGATGTGGATGTTCGGGATCGCCATCGCGGTGGGCAACACCTTCATCCTGAAGCCCTCGGAGAAGGACCCGACCCTGCCGGTGCGGCTGGCCGAGCTGTTCATGGAGGCCGGCGCGGCCCTGGGCATGGACCTCAAGGGCGTGTTGAACGTCGTCCATGGCGACAAGGTCGCCGTCGACGCCATCCTCACCCACCCCGACATCGCCGCCGTCAGCTTCGTCGGCTCCTCGGACATCGCCTCCTACGTCTATTCGACGGGGACGGCGCACGGGAAGCGGGTCCAGGCCATGGGCGGGGCCAAGAACCACGGCATCGTCCTGCCCGACGCCGACCTCGACCAGGTGGTCAAGGACCTGTCGGGAGCCGCCTTCGGCTCGGCCGGCGAGCGCTGCATGGCCCTTCCGGTGGTGGTGCCGGTGGGCGCCAAGACCGCCCAGGCCCTGCGCGAACGCATGATCGCCGAGATCGACACCCTCAAGGTCGGCCTCTCCAACGACGCCGGCGCCCAGTACGGCCCGGTGGTCACCGCCGCCCATAAGCAGAAGATCGCCGACTACATCCAGATCGGCGTCGACGAGGGCGCGGAGCTGGTGGTCGATGGCCGCGGCTTTTCCATGCAGGGCTATGAGAAGGGCTTCTTCATCGGCCCCAGCCTGTTCGACCAGGTCAAGCCGGGCATGAAGACCTACAACGAGGAGATCTTCGGGCCGGTCCTGCAGATCGTCCGCGCCGAGACATTCGAGGAGGCCGTGGCCCTGCCCTCGGCCCACCAATACGGAAACGGCGTGGCCATCTTCACCCGCAGCGGCCGGGCGGCGCGCGAGTTCGCGGCCCGGGTCAATGTCGGCATGGTGGGGATCAATGTGCCGATCCCGGTGCCGGTGGCCTACCACTCCTTCGGCGGCTGGAAGCGCAGCGCCTTCGGCGACACCAACCAGCACGGGATGGAGGGGGTGAAGTTCTACACCAAGGTCAAGACCATCACCGCCCGCTGGCCCGAGGGCGCGAGCGAGGACTCCGCCTTCGTCATCCCCACCATGCGGTGACAGGACGGACGCTTGGCGATAAGCCTATCGTCTGACTGGGAGTTAGAAATGAAATTCCGGACCTGGGCGATCCTGATCCTGGTGGTGGTTCTGGCCGGCGTCGGCGCCTATGGCTGGTGGCAGACCGACCTGCGCTGGCGGCCCAAGACCATCACCAAGCACCAGGCCGAAATCACCAAGATCCTGGAACAGGCCGGCTGGGCCTCGCCGGGCCTGACCAAGACCAGGCTCTACATGGTCTCCTTCCGCACCTGCCCCGACTGCCTGCGGTTCAAGAAGGAGGAATTCCCGGGCCTGCACGCCGCCGGGGTCGACACCCGGGTGATCGAGATCGCCCGGCGCGACAGGAACGGCATCGCCAAGTCCACCCCCGTCGAGCGGAGCACGGTGGCCGAGCTGTGGATTCGGCACGGGACCCCTAAGGCCTGGGAGCTCATGGAGCAGTGGGAGGCCGTGGTCCCCGAGGCCTGGACCGCGCCCGGCATCCCGCCGGCCGACGGCGACATGGCCCGCGGCGCGGTGATCGAGGCCGGCCGCAAGATGACCGAGGATCTGCGGCCCCTGCTGAAGGCCAACGGCGTCGCCGTCAGCGATCCGACGGGCATCCGCTATCCCACCCTGATCTGGTGGAACGCCAAGGGCGAGATGCGAGCCTGCGCCTGCGAACAGCGGGAGACCTACCGCTTCGTCCGCAAGGAGCTGGGGGCCGACTGAACCGGCGGCCACGTCAGGCTGTCACGCTCCAGGTCAGGACTTGAACGGCTTGCCGCTGACGATTTCCTTGTTTCGCAACCGCGTCTTGGGTCCCTGACCCCGCTCGGCCTCGGTCTTGATCGGCCGCCGGCTGTGGTTGACGCCGTGCAGGGCGCCGGGCTCAGACCCGCCCCAGTCGAGCTGCGGGCTGTCGCGGCCTTCGATGTCGTGCGGGTCGACACCCGCGGGCGTGCCGATGAAGGGCTTCTCGGGGCTGGTGTCAGGCATAGGCTTCCTTTCCGGACTGGACACGATCCCAACTGAGCTGACGCTAGGAAGTTTCGCGCCCGCCGTTGTGATCTAGATCATCTGCGGTTAGGCGGGGAGGGATGGCCTCCCTGCTGCAAGCCGCCTACGACGCCCGCCTCGCCCAGGGGGTCATCCGTCCCGATCCCGCTCAAGGCCAGGGTCTGGCCGCCCTGGCGCGGCTGGAAGGCGACCTGGCGGCCAGCGAGCCCTCGGGGCTCTCGGCCTTCTTCCGCAAACCCGAGGCCCAGCGCGGGGTCTATCTCTGGGGGCCGGTGGGGCGGGGCAAGTCCATGCTGATGGACCTGTTCTTCGAGACCGCGCCGGTGGCGAAAAAGCGCCGCACCCATTTCCACGTCTTCATGGGCGAGATCCACCGGCTGATCGGGCAATGGCGGACCGGCGACGCCGCCGCCCGCAAGGCCCGCTTCGGCCAGCACAGGGGCGACGACCCCATCCCGCCGGTGGCCGACGTGGTGGCCCAGGACGCCCGCCTGCTGTGCTTCGATGAGTTCCAGGTCACCGACATCGCCGACGCGATGATCCTGGGGCGTCTGTTCGAGGCCCTGTTCGCCCGCGGCGTGACCCTGGTGGCCACCTCCAACCGGGTTCCGGACGCCCTCTACAAGGACGGCATCAACCGCCAGCTCTTCCTGCCCTTCATCGAGATGATCAAGGGCCGGCTGGAAGTGGTGAGCGTGGCGGGGGGGCACGACTACCGCCTCGACCGCCTGCGGGCGGCGGGCGTCTGGTTCTCCCCCGACGATCCCGACAACCAGCGCAGCTTCCTGGCGCTGTGGCGCGACATGCTCGGCGGGGAGGCCGAGATCGGCGAGACCCTGGAGGTGCTGGGCCGCAAGGTCCACCTGCCCCACGCCTCCGGCGGCCTGCTGCGCGCCTCCTTCGCCAGCCTCTGCTCGGTGGCGCTCGGCCCCAACGACTATGTGGCGCTCGCCGAGCGCTTCCACACCGTCTTCCTGGAGGACCTGCCGAAGCTCACCGCCAACCGGCGGGAGGAGGCCCGGCGCTTCGTCATCCTTATCGACGCCCTCTACGAGGCGCGCACCAAGCTGATCGTACTGGCGGAGGCCGAGCCCATGGCGCTCTATCCGCAGGGGGACGGGGCCTTCGAGTTCGAGCGCACGGCCTCGCGCCTGCAGGAGATGCGCTCGGCCGATTGGCTGGTGGAGAGCGATCAGGTCTAGACGGCCACAGCCAGGGCCGGCAGGCCGGCATAGTAGCGGCGCAGCAGGACCAGACTGGTCATCGCCCCACCCAGGGACAGCAGCAGGGCGACGGGCAGGCTCGCCCCCAGGGCCAGCAGGGCGGCGGCGGCCAGGCAGCCGGCGCCGCAGCCGAGGTCATAGCCGCCCTCGGTGACCATGTGGAAGCGCAGGGCGCAGGGAGAGCCCTGGGCCAGATTGTAGACCGCCGTCATCAGGGTGGGGGTGTAGAGGCAGGGGACCAGGGCCCCGAGCGCGTTGGCGGTCAGGGCCATGGCCGGGGTCGTGGCGGCCGCCCGGGCCAGGATGGTGACGGCCAGCACGGCGAAGGCCAGCCACACCGCCCGGCGGCCGTGGCCGGCGTCTATGTGACGGCCCAGCAGCAGGCCGGCGACCGCCCCGGCCAGGGCGGCAAGGGCCATGGCGCCGCCGAAGGCTGCGAAGCTCTTGCCCAGGGTGACGAAGAGGGCGATCGGCCAGACGAAATACAGGCCCGAGCCGGTCCAGCCGTCGACGGCGAACAGGGCGAACCCCAGCATCGAGGCTCGGAAAGCGCCCGGCGCCGTGGCGGCCACCTCGACCTGCGGCGCCCCAAGCAGGGGCAGGGCCGAGAGCATCTGCACCCCAGCCGTGACACCGAAGGCGACCTCGGGGCCTAGGGTCACCAGGGCCCAGGCCCCCAGCAGGGGCGCGACGATCCCCACCACCGACGCCAGGGCCTCCCGCGCTCCGATCTGGTGGCCGCGATGCTCGGCGTCGCCCAGGGCGGCGAAATAGGCGTGGTAGGAGGTCCAATAGAGAGTGTCGCCGACGGCCGAGACCAGGCAGAGGACCAGCAGCATCGGCCCCAGGCCGTGGACCTGCGCCAGGATTGGGTATTGCAGGGCGGTGGCCAGGGTCCCGCCGATCATCACCCCCTTGAGGCCGAAGCGCTTGGCCAGCGGCAGCACCAGAGGGCGCAGGCAGAAGCGGCCTCCCAGGATCAGGGCGATGGCGGCCAGGACCACGGCGGGGGGCAGCCCGGCGTCCAGCAGAAAGACGGCGAAGAACACCCCGCCACCGCTCATGGCCAAGGTGTGCATGCCGTAATGCAGGTTCAGGCGGTTGACGGTCTTGTTGCGAAGGTAGGCCACGGCGTCTTTCGCAAGGGTGTGCGGTCGGACGCCGCGCGCCCTGCTTAGCGTTGCGCCGACTCCGGCTCAAGCCGCCCGCAAGCTAGTCACCAGGTCCTGGGCGTAGGGGCGCAGGTCGGAAAAACGGCGGACGCAAAGGGTGAGGTCGCGGACGGCCCAGTCGTCCTCCAGCTCGATGACCGCCAGCGGGGTCGCCTGGGCAACCCGGGCGGCGGTGGACTGGGGCACGACCCCGATCCCGACCCCGGCCTCCACCAGGCGGCAGACGGCGTCGAAGCTGCGCAGCTGAACCCGCAGATTCAGGCTCGCCCCCAGCCGGGCGGCCTTGTCGGCCAGAAAGCGCTGCAGGGCGCTGGTGCGCTCCAGCCCCACCAGGTCGAAGGCCAGGACGTCGGCGAAGGCCGCCCGGGCGCGGGCGGCCAGGGGATGGCCGGCCTGGGCCACCACCACGAAGCGGTCGGAGCGGAAGGGAAAGGTCTCCAGGCCGCCGACGTCCACCGTGCCGGCGACGATGCCGATGTCGCCCACCCCCTCGGCGATCAGGCCGACGATCTCGTCCGACAGCCGCTCCTCCAGGTCGACCCGGACCTTGGGGTTGTCGGTCAGGAACCGGCCCAGGGCTTCGGGCAGGAATTCGGTCGAGGCGTTGGTGTTGGCCAGCAGCCGGACCTCGCCGGTGAGGCCGCCGGCGAAGGCGCCGAGATCCTCCCGCAGGCGGGCCGATTGCTCCAGCATCAGGCGGGCGTGCTTGAGCAGGGTCTGGCCGGCCGGCGTCGGGACGACCCCCTGGCGGCTGCGCACCAGCAGGGCCGCCCCGATCGCCTCCTCCATGGCCCGGATCCGGGTGGAGGCGGCGGCGAGCGCCAGGCGGCCGCGGGCCGCGCCGTGGGTGATGGAACCGGCCTCGGCGACGTCGCAGAACAGCCGCAGATCGACCAGATCGAAGCGCATCATTCGTCTCCCGCGAAGGATGGCTGCATGTAAGACGCATTGCGAGAAGGATCAAAGCCCATCACCCTTCGGCCACAGCGAAGTTGGCGACGCCTCGTCAGGGCGCGTGGTGATGAACGTCTCGCTTGGGCGCCCGCCGGCGCCGCCCCGGCGGTTCGTTGACACCGGGCGCCCGGCGCTTAAAAGCGGAGCCGCCTCATCCGATCGGAAACAGCCATGACAGAAACCACCCAGGGGCCTCGCGAACGCCCGCTGTCGCCGCACCTCCAGGTCTGGCGGCCGCACGCCACGATGGTGGGGTCGATCCTGCACCGCATCACCGGTTCGGCCCTCTATGGCGGCGCCCTGATCCTGGCCGGCTGGGCGATGTCGCTCGCTGCCGGGCCCGACGCCTATGAGGGGTTCATGACCCTGCTGGGCTCGCCGCTGGGCAAGCTGGTGATGTTCGGCCTGACCCTGTCGGTCTTCTACCATCTGGCCAAGGGCGTTCAGCACCTGTTCTGGGACGTGGGGGCGGGCTTCAAGCTGGCCACCGCCAACATGGGCGCCGTGGCCTGCTACGCCTTCGCGGTCGCCGCGACCCTGGCCGTCTGGGTCATCGCGGCCATGACCGGAGCGCTCTGATGGAAAACTACCGCACCCCCCTGCGCCGCGCCCGCGGCCTCGGCTCGGCCAAGCACGGCGTCGGCCACTGGATCTCCGAGCGGGTCACCTCGGTGGCCCTGGTTCCCCTGGTCCTGTGGGCGGTGTTCGGGGTCATCACCCTGGCCGGCACGGACTATTACGGCGCGGTGGCCTGGATCGCCAACCCGGTCAACGCGGTGCTGATGGTGCTGCTGACGGCGGTGTCCTTCCTGCACATGCACGCCGGCATGCGGGTGATCGTCGAGGACTACATCCACAAGTCCCTGAGCAAGTTGGCCCTGCTGCTGCTCAATCTCTTCGTCTGCGCGCTGGTGGGCTCGCTGGCGGTGTTCTCCATCCTCAAGGTCGCGCTGGGAGGCGCTTGATCGGTCCCATGGCGACTTACGAATTCATCGATCACAAGTTCGACGTCGTCGTGGTGGGCGCGGGCGGTTCCGGCCTGCGCGCGGCGCTGGGCTGCGCCCAGGCCGGCCTGAAGACGGCCTGCATCACCAAGGTCTTCCCGACCCGCTCCCACACCGTGGCGGCCCAGGGCGGCATCTCCGCCAGCCTCGGCAACATGGGCGAGGACGACTGGCGCTGGCACATGTACGACACCGTCAAGGGGTCGGACTGGCTGGGCGACCAGGACGCCATCGAAGACCTCTGCCGCAACGCGCCGGCCGCGGTCTATGAGCTGGAGCACTGGGGCGTGCCCTTCTCCCGCACCCCGGAAGGCAAGATCTACCAGCGCGCCTTCGGCGGTATGACCAAGAACTACGGTGAGGCCCCGATCCAGCGCACCTGCGCGGCGGCCGACCG
>NZ_JAUSLW010000030.1 GCF_030645195.1 Phenylobacterium sp.
CCTCGCGGGGCAGGCGCAGCAGGCGCAGACCCTTCTCCAGGTCCATGGCCGCCACCGACCAGCCCTTGGGCAGGCTGGAGCGCTTCGGCTTCTCGCCGTCGCCGAGTTGGACATAGGGGCCGAAGCGGCCGTTCTTCAGCCAGACCGCCTGCATGGTCTTGGGGTTCACCCCCAGCTCGCGGTCGGTGACTTCGGCGGCGTCGCCGTCGCCTTCCGACTGGGCGATGGGTCGGGTGAAGCGGCATTCGGGATAGTTGGAACAGCCGATGAAGGCGCCGAACTTGCCGGTCTTCAGCGACAGCCGCCCGGTGCCGCAGGTGGTGCAGAGGCGCGGATCGGAGCCGTCTTCCTTGGCCGGGAAGATGTGCGGGCCGAGGCTCTCGTTGAGTGCGTCCAGCACCTGGCTGACGCGCAGCTCGCCGATGTCGTCGGCGGCGGCGTGGAAGTCGGTCCAGAACTCGCGCAGCAGCGCCTTCCAGTCGAGCTTGCCGTCGCTGACCAGGTCGAGCTTCTCTTCCAGGCCGGCGGTGAAATCGTATTCGACGTAGCGGGCGAAGAACTGTTCCAGGAAGGCGGTGACCAGCCGTCCCTTGTCCTCGGGAATGAACCGGTTCTTGTCCATGCGGACGTATTCGCGGTCGCGCAGCACGGTGAGCACCGAGGCGTAGGTGGAGGGCCGGCCGATGCCGAGCTCCTCCATCTTCTTCACCAGGCTGGCTTCCGAATAGCGCGGCGGCGGCTCGGTGAAGTGCTGGTCGGCGCGGGCCTTGATGACCTTGGCGTCGGCGCCTTCCTTGACCATCGGCAGGCGGCCGCTCTCCTCGTCGCCCTCGTCGTCGCGGCCTTCCTCATAGACGGCGAGGTAGCCGTCGAAGAGCACCACCTGGCCGGTGGCGCGCAGGCCGGTCTTCCCGTCGGCGCTCTCCAGCTCGATGGTGGTCCGCTCGATGCGGGCGGCCTCCATCTGGGAGGCGATCATCCGCTTCCAGATCAGCTCATAGAGCCGGCCGAGGTCGCTCTCCAGGCGCAGGGAGCCGGGGTTGCGGGCCAGGCTGGTGGGGCGGATGGCCTCGTGGGCCTCCTGGGCGTTCTTGGCCTTGGTCTTGTAGATCCGGGCGGCCTCGGGGACGTACTCCTTGCCGTAGAGCCCGCCGATCACGACGCGCGCCTCGTCCAGCGCCTCGGGCGCCGACTGCACGCCGTCGGTCCGCATATAGGTGATGAGACCCACGGTCTCGCCGCCGATGTCGATGCCTTCGTACAGCTTCTGGGCGGCCTGCATGGTGCGTTGGGTGGAGAAGCCGAGCTTGCGGGCGGCCTCCTGCTGCAGGGTCGAGGTGGTGAAGGGCGGGGCAGGGGACCTGCGCGCCGGCTTCTTCTCGACGGAGGCGATCTTCAGCACCGCGCCGTCCACGGCGGCCTTGGCGGCCATGGCCGTGGCCTCGTCGCCCAGGTCGAACTTGGTCAGCCGCTTGCCGTCATGCTTGACCATGCGGGCCAGGAAGGGGTCGCTGCCGGCGGTGACGTCGGCCTCGACGGTCCAGTATTCCTGGTTCTTGAAGCGCTCGATCTCGATCTCGCGGTCCACCACCAAGCGCAGGGACACCGACTGCACCCGTCCGGCCGAACGCGAGCCCGGCAGCTTGCGCCAGAGCACCGGCGAGAGGGTGAAGCCCACCAGATAGTCCAGGGCGCGGCGGGCGAGATAGGCCTCCACCAGCTCCATGTCGATGTCACGGGGATGCTTCATCGCCTCGGTGACGGCGGACTTGGTGATGGCGTTGAACACCACCCGCTGCACCGTGGCGCCCTTGATGGCCTTCTTCTTCTGGAGCACCTCCAGGACGTGCCAGGAAATCGCCTCGCCCTCGCGGTCGGGGTCGGTGGCCAGGATGATCTTGTCGGCGGACTTGGCGAAGTCGGCGATTTCCGACAGCCGCTTGGCGGACTTGGCGTCCACGTCCCACAGCATGAGGAAATCCTCGTCGGGCTTCACCGAGCCATCCTTGGCCGGCAAGTCGCGGACGTGGCCGTACGAGGCCAGGACCTTATAGTCCGACCCGAGGTACTTGTTGATGGTTTTGGCCTTGGCCGGGCTCTCGACGACGACGAGGTTCATGCGATTTTAAGGGCGGTCCAGGGGCGAAGCGCCCGAAATTCAAGGGCCCGGAAGGTGGGGTGTGCGCCTAGCCCATGTCAACGGGCCCTGTTCATCTTCAAGCTCTACAATTGGCGGTTGACCTACAACCTTTCCGCGCGTGTTGAGTCGGAATCGGGTAATGTCCTGCTTCAAACATATGGAACAGTGGAACCCAAAGGGCTCGCCTCAGGCGACCGCGGCCTTCATCGAGGAGGTCTTGAACCAGTTGGCGGAATTGGCCGCCACCCGGGGCTACCGCTCCTTGGCCACGACCCTGATGATGGCCGCCCTCGACGCCGCTCGCGCCGCCGCCGGACCGCCGGACCCTCCCCACTAGGCCCGTGACACCATGCCGCCGGGCAGCAGTTCGGCGCGGCCGGCCAGGGCGAGCTCCATCAGGGCCGCCAGCACCAGAGGCGCCGGCGCCTTGGCGGCGCGCACGATCTCGTCGCGCGACACCGGGGTGGGGGAGAGCAGGTCGGCCACCTGTTCGCGCAGGGCGTCGGGGACCTCGGCCGGTCCGCCCGCATAGCGCTCGGGCCCCGGCTCGCGGAAGCCGCCGAACCCCTCCAAGGCCCGCAGCACATCCTCGGCCCCCTCGCAGATCGCCGCGCCCTGACGGATCAGGTCGTTGGTCCCCTTGGCCCGCGGGTCCAGGGGCGAGCCGGGCACGGCCAGGACCTCGCGGCCCTGCTCGGCGGCCAGGCGGGCGGTGATCAGCGAGCCGGAGCGGATCTCGGCCTCCACCACCACGACGGCGCGCGACAACCCGGAGATGATCCGGTTGCGGCGGGGGAAGTCCTTGGCCTGGGCGGTCTGGCGCGGCCGGCTCTCGGAGACCACGCAGCCGGCCTCGACGATGCGGGCGTGCAGGTCGCGGTGCTCGGGCGGATAGATGTCGGCGATCCCGCCGCCGAGGACGGCGATGGTCCCGGTGGGCAGCGCGCCCTCGTGGGCCGCCCCGTCCACCCCGCGCGCCATGCCAGAGACGATGATCTGTCCGGCCGCGCCCAGGTCGGCGGCGAGCCCTCGCGCGAACCTCTGTCCCGCCGCCGAGGCCACCCGCGCGCCCACCACCGCCACGCAGGAGCCCTGCAGCAGGTGGAGGTTCCCCCAGGCCCAGAGGATCGGCGGGGGCGGGTCCAGGGCCGCCAGGGGCTGGGGAAAGTCGGCCTCGCAGGAACAGATCAGCCGCGCGCCCAGGGCCGCGCCCTCCGCCAGCTCATGCTCGACCTCGTCGAGGGTGGGGACGCCCAGGGGGGATATCCGTCCCCCGCGCCGGGCGAGGTCGGGGAGGGCGGCGAGCGCCAGGGAGGCCTCGCCATAGCGGGCGATCAGTTGGTCAAAGGTGACCGGCCCGACGTTCTCGGTGCGCGCCAGCCGCAGCCAGTCGCGACGGGCGGCGTCGGTGAGCGTCCGGGTCAAGCGGCGTCCTTCCCCTTGGCCCCGATCTTCGGCTCCTGGCCCTTGAGCAGGCGGGCGATGTTGTCGGCGTGGCGGATGAAGACAAGCGCCGCCATGAACAGGCCCAGCCACGCGATGGGCAGGGGGCGGTCGAAGACGAAGACGTAGATCGGCGCGAGCGCCACGGCCACCAGGGCCGCCAGGGAGGAGAGGCGCAGCAGGAAGGCCACCGCGAGCCAGGTGACCCCCGCCGCCAGGCCCACCGGCCAGGCCGCCGCCAGCATGACGCCGAAGAAGGTCGAGACCCCCTTGCCGCCCTTGAACTTCAGCCAGACCGGGAACAGGTGCCCCAGGAAGGCGCTGGCCGCTGCGATGGAGGTCAGGACCGCCTGGGCGTCCTTGGTGTTCTCCCGCGTGGCAAGCCAGGCGATCAGCACCGCCACCGCGCCCTTGCCGCCGTCGCCGAGCAGGGTGATCAGCGCCAGGTCCTTGCGGCCGGTGCGCAGGACGTTGGTGGCCCCGATATTGCCCGACCCGATGTCGCGCACGTCGCCGGCTCCGCCGAGGCGGGTGGCGATGACGCCGAAGGGAATGGAGCCCAGCAAGTAGCCCCCGATGACGGTGGCGGCGATCAGCACGGGACTGAGTGACTCGAACATGGCGGTTCCCCCTTGAGAGGAGTCCTACCCGCCTCCAGCGGTTTCGTCATCCAGCGCCGCGCGGACGGCGGCGGCCAGGGTGACGACATCCACCGGCCCGGTGGTGTCGACCTCGATCACCCGGCCCAGGCCGACGGGGCCATCATACTCGGCCAACAGGTCGGCGGGCAGGTCGCGCAGGGTATGGATGGGGTGACGATCTCCGATCATGGACCGGGCCGAATAGCGCCGGCTCGCCTCCTGCGGCGGGCAGCGGCAATAGACCTCTACCAGCGCGCCGCCCAGACCCGTAAGCATGCGGCGCTCATAGGCGCTCTTGGGACGGAAATTGGCCTCCAGCACCACGGCGGGCGATAGGGCCGCCAGGGTCCAGATCAATTCCATGGCGGCGCTGCCCAGGGCCTTGGTCCAGACCTCCGGCTCGTCCCTCTGGCCCAGCACGTCGGCCAGCCGTTCCTTGATCACGTCCTTTGAGAGCAGGGGCAGGGCGAGCGCCTCCGCGAGGGGCCCGGCCAGGGTCGATTTCCCCGCCCCCGGGGCGCCGGAGACCATCACCACCTGGCGCAACGCTCAAACCTCGCCCGCCAGGGCCGCGGTCAGGGCCGCCAGCCGGGCCTCGTTCCGGCGATAGAAGGTCCACTGCTTGATGCGCTTGGGGGTCACCAGGCCCGCCTGGGTGAGGACCCGCATGTGTTCCGAGAGGGTCGGCTGGCTGACCCCCAGCTTCTCGGCGATCAGCACGCCGCAGACACCATCCTCCTCCAGGTCGCCGTCCACCTGCTCGCGGAAGTGGGCGCGAGGGTCCTTCAGCCAGGCCAGGATCTGCAGGCGGCGGTCGTTGCCGAGGGCCTTGAAGGCGAGTGCGTTCGTCATATCGCCAATTGGCTAAGTTGCTGCGCGGACCCTAGGCGCCGCCGCCGCTTCAGGCAACCTCAGGCTTGGTAGACGACTCGTCCATCCACCAGCGTCATGCGGATCTCGCCCTGCAGCCGACGCCCGTCGAAGGGCGAGTTCTTGGACTTCGACCGCAGCTTGTCGGCGTCGATGACGATGGGGGCGTTGAGGTCGCAGAGCACCAGGTCGGCCGGCGCGCCCTTGGCGAGCGTCCCGGCGTTCAGGCCCAGCAGTTGGGCGGGCTTGCTGGTCACCGCCCGCATCAGATCGATCAGCGGGATTCGCCCCTCGTGGTGGAAGGCCAGCAGGGCCGGCAGCAGGGTCTGCAGGCCGATGGCGCCGGGGGTGGCCTCATCATAGGGCAGGCGCTTGTCCTCGGCGGGCGCCGGCGCGTGGGCCGAGACCACGATGTCGATCAGGCCGCTGGCCAGGGCCTCGATCACCGCTTGGCGGTCGTCCTCGCCGCGCACCGGCGGGTCGAACTTCATGAAGGTGCGGTAGTCGCCGATGTCGATCTCGTTGAACGACAGGTGGTTGATGGAGGTGGTGGCCGTGACCGGCAGACCCTTGGCCTTGCCCCGCGCCAGGCTCTCCAGCGCGCAGGCTGTGGTCACCTGGTCCACCAGGAAGTTCGCCCCGGTCATCTCCACCAGGGCCAGGTCCCGCTCCAGCATGATCTTCTCGGCGAAGGTGGGGGTGCTGGGCAGGCCCATGCGCCCGGCGAACTCGCCCTCCGTCGCCGCCGCCCCGTGGCTTAGCCAGGGATCGGCCGGCCGGTGGGCCACCAGAACGCCGAAGCTCTTGGCGTAGGACAGCACCCGCCGCATGACCTTGGAGTCCACGATCGGGCGGTCGGCGTCGGTGACATAGACGCAACCGGCCTCGGCCATCAGACCGATCTCGGCCATCCGCTCGCCCCGCGCGCCCTTGGTGGCGGCGCCGGCGGGATAGACGTGGACCAGTTCGATGTCGCGGGTCCGGCGCAGGATGAAGTCCACCACCGAGGCCTCGTCGATGACCGGATCGGTGTCGGGTTGCAGCACGATGGAGGTGACCCCGCCGGCGGCCGCGGCCAGGCCCGCCGACTTGAGCGTCTCCTTGGTCTCCGAGCCGGGCTCGCCGGTCTTGACCCTCAGGTCCACCAGGCCCGGCGCCAGCATCGCGCCTCTCGCATCTATGACCTCGATGTCGGCCGACAGGGCCCCCAGGTCGCCGCCATGGGCTACGTCGGCGATCCTGCCGCCCTGCACCAGCAGGGCGCCGGGGCCGTCCCAGCCGCTGGCGGGGTCGACGATGCGGGCGTTGAGGAAGGCTGTGGGACGCGCGCTCATAGTTCCGGCCGTCCGATCCATTTCTCCGTCACCGGCGCCTTGTAGGCCGCCAGGGCGTCCAGCATCTCGCCGCTCTCCGACTTGAAGATCAGCATGTCGCGGTGGGGCGCCTTCAGGAAGGCCTCGCCCACCGCGTGGTCCACGAAGGCCCGCAGGTGGTCGAAATAGCCCATCACGTTCAGGAACCCCGCCGGCTTGGCGTGGAAGCCGAGCTGGCCCCAGGTCCAGATCTCGAAGATCTCCTCCAGGGTGCCGGCGCCGCCGGGCAGGGCGACGAAGCCGTCGGCCATCTCGGCCATCCGCGCCTTGCGCTCGTGCATGGAGGGGACGACCTCCAGCCGGGTCAGGCCCTCGTGGGCGATCTCCTTGTCCATAAGGGCCTCGGGCATCACCCCGAACACCTCGCCGCCGGCGGAGAGCGCCGCATCGGCCACGGCGCCCATCAGGCCCACCTTGGCGCCGCCATAGACCAGGGTCAGGCCCCGTCCGGCGACGGCGCTTCCCATGGCCCTGGCCGCGGCCGTATAGGCCGGGTCGCCGCCGGGGCTCGCGCCGCAGAACACGCCCACCGAGCGCATCAGACGTTGTCCAGCCGGGCGGCCAGGGAGGCCAGGACCGCCATCCGGGCGGCCACCCCCATCTCCACCTGGTCCTGGATCAGGCTGACCGACAGGTCGTCGGCCACGTCGGAGTCGATCTCGACGCCGCGGTTCATCGGGCCCGGGTGCATGACCCGCACGCCGGGGGCCGCGCAGGCCAGCTTCTCGCGATCCAGGCCGTAGAAGCGGAAATATTCGCGCTGGGAGGGGGCCATCACCCCGTCCATGCGCTCCAGCTGCAGGCGCAGCATCATGACGACGTCGCAGCCCGCGATGCCCTCGCGCATGTTGTGGAAGACCTCGACCTTCCAGCGGTCGACGGCCGCCGGCATCAGGGTCGGCGGGCCCACCAGGCGCACCTCGGCGCCCAGCATCTGCAGCAGGCTGACATTGGACCGCGCCACCCGGGAGTGCAGGACGTCGCCGCAGATGGCGACCCGCAGTCCCGCGATCCGGCCGAAGGCGCGGCGCATGGAGAGCGCGTCCAGCAGGGCCTGGGTCGGGTGTTCGTGCTGGCCGTCCCCGGCGTTGATCACCGAGCAGGTGACCTTCTGGGAGAGCAGGGAGGCCGCGCCCGAGGAGCCGTGCCGCACCACCAGCAGGTCCGGTTGCATGGCGTTCAGGGTCACGGCGGTGTCGATCAGAGTCTCGCCCTTGGAGATCGACGAAGAGCGCGGGCTCATATTGACCACGTCGGCCCCCAGCCGCTTGCCGGCCAGCTCGAAGGAACTCTGGGTCCGCGTCGAATTCTCGAAGAAGAGATTCATCAGCGTCCGGCCCTTGAGCAGGTCGAGCTTCTTGGAGGTTTGACGGTTGAGCGACACGAAGCCGTCGGCGAGGTCGAGGAGGTTGGCCACCTCCACCTCGTTCAGATCGAGCACCGATAGGAAGTGTCGCCGCGGGAACGGGAAGGTTCTTCCGAGAACCTCGTTCAGACCAGGGGGCAGGGATGTCATTAAAGGGGGGTGGTAACCGAGGCCGCGGTTGACCACAAGGGCGACCCGAAAGCGCGCACAGGTATCAGCAGCGGCGACCCCCGTTCGTCACCCTAGGCGGCGCTGCGGGTCCGGGCGGGGAAGGCGGAGATCGCCAGGAGACCCCAGGCGATCGCGAGTTCGACGATGAGCTTGGTGGTCTGGGCCACCACCAGCGCCTGATTGGCCACGCGCGCCGCGGCGTCGGGGTGCAGGATTTCGCCCACGCTGCCCAGTCCGCACATGTCCCAGGTGGCGAGGGCGAAGAAGAAGGCGCTGGCGATCCGCCAGTGCGCGCCACCGGCGTGGGCGAACGCCTCACCGGTCAGGGCGGCGCGACCGAACGCGATGGCTATCAGGAGCAGGATCAGCACGCCGACCCCGGCGAACATCGCGGTGTAGGGGCCCGGCAGGGTGGGGATCGTCCAAAGTCCGATCCAGACCAGGGCGCCCAGCGCGAACCATCGCCGGAAAGTCCGTGACCGCTCGCCGATTGCGTGAAGCGCCGCCCAGGTCACGCAGAAGGCGCCGAGATGGAAGGAGAGCATCCAAACGATGGTCTTGCTCGCACCCCAAATCAGCGCCAGGTCCAGCCCCGCCCTATCGGCGCTCGAATGACCATGGGCCAGGAAACGATGATAGCCGGGCAGCACCAGCCAGTTGCCAAGGGCGGCGTAGGCCAGAAGGATCAGGCCGGCGGCCAGCCAGACGGACTTGGGCCGGGCGCGGCCTCCAGCGGCGGCGAGGGTCATGAGCGTGTTTCCTCCTTGGTTTCAGCAAGGCGCGCCGAGGCCAGACCGTCCTCGACCTTGCCGAGGATACGGACCGCCAGGCGGCGCTCGTCGGGAGACAGCGGGGCCGTCAATTCGGCCATGCGTTTGAAGATGTCGGGAACCACGACGTCGATCAGCGCCTCGCCCTTGCGGGTCAGGGCGATGGACTTGCGGCGGCGGTCTGTCCCCTCTGCCGCATAGGTCACGAGGCCGTCCCGCATCAGCCCGTCGATCAGCCCGGTGACCGTTGCGCGGGTCACGCCCACGCGATCGGCGATCTCGGATGGCGCCATGGACGGCCGCTGGACGTCCAGGGCGATCAGCGCCGCGTATCGGCTGGGCGAGAGGCCGTGAGCGCTGAAAGCCTCGCCGAACGCGCCAAGCATGCGTTTTGCGACGCGCAGGAAGTCCTGGGCGGCCACCAGCGCCTCGGGGTCGATGTGGCCCAGCGCCTCGCGCCGGCGGCTGAGGACCTCCAAGGCTGGCGTGTCGCGAAGAGTGAGATCTGGGACCACCGGTTGCGCCTCAGAAGTAATTAGGCACCTAATAGTACGGAGGCATATCATCTTGTCAACGCGGAGCTTGATGGCAAGATATCGCCGCAAGGGCCAAATGTGAGGGGGGTGATCAGGTCTCCAATCACCGTGGCCGCGCCCGCTCTGCCACGGGTGGATTGCGGTCGCACGTGGCCCTACGCCCGATCTAAGACCCCGCCCGTTCCGGCCTTTCCCATGTTCCCGGGGCAGCATTTCTGGTTCTGGGGCTATGCGTTCAGCAAAAAGGCCTGGCAGGCGGAGGGGCGCTATCAGCGCGGCCTGCTCCTGTTGTTCCGGATCGCGCTTCTGGTCGACTGTTGCGCGGTCACGTTGGTCTTCGCGGTCGAAGTGGCGGCGCAGTTGCACGGTGCGACGTAGGTCGGGCATGGTTGGCGACGGCCGCGATGGGCAGGGGCCGTCCTTCACGGTAGTCCGCTCAGGTCGAATGCAGCCGTGGTCCCCCGCCCCCTAAGCCAGCCCCCGCAGCCGCTCCAGCGCCCCCTGCAGGATCCAGCCGGCGGCCATCTTGTCCACCACCTCGGCGCGGCGGGCGCGATTGATGTCGGCCTCGTCGATCAGGAAGCGGTTGATGGCCATGGAGCTCATCCGCTCGTCCCAGAAGGCGATCACCAGCTCGGGGCGCAGGCGCAGCAGGTTGCGGGCGAAGGCGCGGCTGGACTGGGCGCGGGGCCCTTCCGTGCCGTCCATGTTCACCGGCAGGCCGATGACGATCCCGGCGACCTCGCGGCCGTCCATCAGCTTGAACAACGCCTTGGCGTCGTCGGTGAACTTGGTCTTGCGGATCAGCTCCAGGGGGCTGGCCACCATCCGCGTCGGGTCCGACACCGCCACCCCGATGGTCTTCTCCCCGAGGTCGAGCCCCACCAGGGCGCCGTAGCGTGGCAGCAGGGCTGGGAGTTCGGTGAGATCGACGACGGCCATGGGGCTACATAACGGGTGGGGAAGGGCGCGGCGACCGGGAGTTTCGCGACGGATCGCTTGTCAAAGGCGGGGCCGCACGGCTAACCCCTGGCTCGAAACATCAGGAGGCCCTCATGGCCATCGACGCGGCGACCGTCAGCAAGGTCGCCAGACTTGCCCGCATCGCCGAGCCGCCGGAACGGCTGGAGCCGCTCGCCCGCGAGCTCAGCGGCATCCTGGCCTGGATCGAGCAGCTGTCCGAGGTGGACACCGACGGCGTGGAGCCCATGACCTCGGCCGTGGCCGTGGCCGCCCCCATGCGCGAAGACGTGGTCACCGAGGGCGGCGACGTCACCAAGATCCTCGCCAACGCCCCCAAGACCAAGGACGGCTTCTTCGTCGTGCCCAAGGTGGTCGAGTAAACCCATGTCCCAACTGACCTCGCTCACCCTCAAGGCGGCGCTGGCCGGCCTCGCCGACAAGTCCTTCTCCTCGGAGGAGCTGACCCAGGCCCATGTCGACGCGGTCGCCGCGGCCAAGCCCCTCAACGCCTTCGTCCTGGAGACCCCGGAAAAGGCCCTCGACATGGCCCGCGCCGCCGACGCCCGCCGGGCCAGGGGCGAGGCCGGGGCCCTGGAAGGCGCGCCGCTCGGCATCAAGGACCTGTTCTGCACCGAAGGCGTCCGCTCGACGGCCTGCTCCAACATCCTGGGCAATTTCGTGCCCACCTACGAATCCACCGTCACCGCCAATCTGTGGCGCGACGGGGCGGTGATGTTGGGCAAGCTCAACATGGATGAGTTCGCCATGGGCTCCTCCAACGAATCCAGCGCGTTCGGGCCGGTGGTTAATCCTTGGCGGGCCGAGGGTCAGAACGCCAAGCTGACGCCGGGCGGCTCGTCGGGGGGCTCGGCCACCGCGGTGGCCGCCGACCTCTGCCTGGGCGCCACGGCCACCGACACCGGCGGCTCGATCCGCCAGCCGGCGGCCTTCACCGGCACCGTCGGCATCAAGCCGACCTACGGCCGCTGCTCGCGCTGGGGGGTGGTGGCCTTCGCCTCATCCCTCGACCAGGCCGGCCCCATCGCCAAGACGGTGGAGGACGCGGCCATCCTGCTGAAGTCGATGTCGGGCCACGACGCCAAGGACTCCACCAGCCTGGACATCGAGGTCCCCGATTTCCCGAGCTTCGTGGGCAAGTCGGTGAAGGGCCTGCGGATCGGCATCCCGAAGGAATACCGGGTCGACGGCATGCCCGCCGAGATCGACGAACTCTGGGAAAAGGGCATCGCCTGGCTGAAGGACGCCGGCTGCGAGATCGTCGAGGTCAGCCTGCCGCACACCAAGTACGCCCTGCCGGCCTACTACATCGTCGCCCCGGCCGAGGCCTCCTCGAACCTCGCCCGCTATGACGGCATGCGCTACGGCCTGCGCGTCGAGGGCGCCAACCTCACCGAGACCTATGTGAACACGCGGGCCGCTGGGTTCGGGACCGAGGTCAAGCGCCGCATCCTGATCGGCACCTACGTGCTCTCGGCCGGCTATTACGACGCCTATTACGTCAAGGCGCTCAAGGTGCGCCGCCGCATCGCCGACGACTTCGACCAGGCCTTCCAGAAGGTCGACGCCCTGCTGACCCCCACAGCCCCCTCGGCGGCCTTCGGGCTCGGCGAGAACGCCGACGATCCGGTGGCCATGTACCTGAACGACATCTTCACGGTGACGGTGAACCTGGCGGGCCTGCCCGGCATGAGCATCCCCGCCGGCGTCGATCACAAGGGCCTGCCCCTCGGCCTGCAGCTGATCGGCAAGGCCCTGGACGAGGGGACCCTGTTCTCCCTCGGCGGCGCCCTTGAAAAGGCCGCCGATTTCCGCGCCAAGCCCGCCCGCTGGTGGTGACAATGAAAAGGCCCCCGCCGTCGCCGGCGGGGGCCTTCTGTATTCGACTTCCAGGCGATCCTACTTCGACAGCTTGTCCAGGTCGGCCTGGACGGCGACCAGCATGTCGTCGGTCAGGGCGCCTTGCGACATCGGCTGGACCTGCTTCAGGCTCATCGACTTGAACTGGTCATAGGCCTCATGGCTGGTCAGGCCGGGAATGTCCTTGTCGAGGACGGCCTTGGCCGCCGGATTGGACGCCAGGGTTTCGATCGGGGTCGTTTCGACCGAGAGCGGCCCCGAGGCGGCGGGCGCCTGGGCCAGGGCCGGGGCGGCGGCCATCAGGCCGAACGAGAGCGACAGGCCAACGAGGCCGGCGGCGAGTGATGTCTTCATGGTGTTTCCCTTCCCCGAGGGGGTGTTTTTGCGCCGCCAGCAAAGCTGCAAAATCGCCGACCGCGCAAGGTGCTTTCGTTGGCGCGCGGCCCGGTTTAGGAAGGCGGCATGACTGATACCTCCAAAGTGATCGAGGGCCGCACCGGTCCGTGGGAAATGGTCCTGGGGCTTGAGATCCACGCCCAGGTGGCCTCCAAGGCCAAGCTGTTCTCCGGGGCGGCCGTGGGCTTTGGCGGCGGACCCAACGAGCAGGTCAGCCTGGTGGACGCCGCCATGCCCGGCATGCTGCCGGTGATCAATCGCTTCTGCGTCGAGCAGGCGGTCCGCACGGGCCTTGGTCTCAAGGCCCAGATCAACCTGCGCTCCACCTTCGACCGCAAGAACTACTTCTATCCCGACCTGCCCCAGGGCTATCAGATCAGCCAGTTCAAGGATCCCGTGGTGGGCGAGGGCGAGGTCATCGTCGAGCATGACGACGGCTCCACCTTCACCGTGCGCATCGAGCGCCTGCACCTGGAGCAGGACGCCGGCAAGTCGCTGCACGACCAGGACCCCAACGCCACCTATGTCGACCTGAACCGCGCCGGCACCGCGCTCATGGAGATCGTCTCCAAGCCCGACATGCGCTCGGCCGCCGAGGCCGCGGCCTATGTGAAGAAGGTCCGCACCATCCTGGTCTATCTGGGCACCTGCGACGGCGACATGGAGAAGGGCAATCTGCGCGCTGACGTGAACGTCTCGGTTTGCCGCCCCGGCGATTACGAGAAGTTCCGCGAGACCGGCAGCTTCAGCCACCTTGGCACGCGCTGCGAGATCAAGAACGTCAATTCCTACCGCTACATCCAGCAAGCCATCGAGTACGAGGCGCGGCGCCAGATCGAGATCCTTGAGGACGGCGGCAAGATCATCCAGGAGACCCGGCTGTTCGATCCCAACAAGATCGAGACCCGCTCCATGCGTTCGAAGGAAGAGGCGCACGACTACCGCTACTTCCCCGATCCCGACCTGCTGCCCCTGATCCTCGATCCGGCCTGGGTGAAGAAGATTCAGGACTCGCTGCCCGAACTGCCCGACGCCAAGAAGGCCCGGCTGCAGTCGCAGTACGGCCTGTCGGCCTATGACGCCGGCGTCCTGATCACCGAGCAGGCTCGCGCCGACTTCTTCGAGGAGGCCGCCAAGGGCCGCGACGCCAAGCTGACCTCCAACTGGGTGACCAACGAACTGGCCGCCCGGCTCACGGCCGCCGGCCAGGACATCGGCGACAGCCCGCTGAAGCCCGCCGACATCGCCGAACTGGTGACCCTGATCGAGGAGGGCGTCATCTCCTCTAAGATCGCCAAGGATGTCTTCGACCGCATGTGGGCCGGGGAGGGCGGGGCGCGCGCCATCGTCGAGAAGCAGGGCCTGCAACAGGTCTCCGACACCGGCGCCCTGGAGGCCATGATCGACAAGCTGATCGCCGCCAATCCGGGCCAGGCGGCCGCGGTGAAGGACAAGCCCCAGGCCATCGGCTGGTTCGTCGGTCAGCTGATGAAGGAGACCGGCGGCAAGGCCAATCCTGGGACCGTCAATCAACTGCTGAAGGCGAAACTTGGCATCGGCTGACGCCGCTGTGGCGCACCCATGAAAAGGGCCCCGGAGTGTGAACTCCGGGGCCCTTCGAGTCAGGCCTGAGCCTCAGTTGTTGCTGATGACCTCGAAGATGATCCCGGTGGCGATGGCCGCCAGGACATAGTCGTTGCCGGTTCGATACCAGGCATAGCCGCGCGGCGGTTGGCGCAGGCGGTAGCGCCCGTAGTCATAGACCGGATAGCCCCGGTAGTAGGCCGGCAAGGCCGCGCCGCGGCGCCACTGGGTGTAGCCGGGGCGATAGTAGGGGTTGCCGTAATAGGCGGCCGGCGGCGGGCCGTAGTTCCAGCGGCTTCCCGCGTAGTAGCCGTTATAGCGGCCCCGATCCCAGTCGCGGCGGTCGTGACGATAGTCCCGGCGGTCATACCGGTCTTCGTAGCGATCGCGATGATAGGACTGCGCCTGGGCGGCGGTGGCCATGGGGCCGGCGACGGCCGCGATGGCGGCCAGGCTCAAGATCAGACGCTTCATGCCCACGTCTCCTTCACCACGCCCTGACGGGCGGACATCCCTCGTGCGTCACGGTGGCGCCGGCAGGCTGAACCGCGCCTGAACGCCAAGCTGGAAGGGAACGGGGAGGTCGGAGAGCAGCTCCGCGGGCGGCCCGCCCGATCGGCGAGGGGCCGCCCGCGGAGCCAGGCCGGCGTCAGGGGAAGGTGACGATCCGGAGGACCTCGCCGGTGGAGGTGCTGGCCAGGATGTATTCGTTGCCGACCCGGTACCAGGCGTAGCCGCGCTTGCGAGCCAGGCGGTTGTCGGTGACCATGTAGCCGCGGAAGTAGGGCGGCAGCAGCAGACCGGGGCGCCAGACGCTGCGGCCGGGCTCGTACTGCTCGAAATAACCCATGTTGTTCTGACCGGCCGCGGGCGGCGCATAGTAGCTGGCGCCGGCCGGCGGCGGCGGGCCGTAGGCTTGGCGGTTGTCCTGATAGCCGCCGCCCCGGCGCTCCTCATACGAATAGTAATGGTCCTGGCGCGCGCCATAGTCGTAGCAATCGCAGCGTTCCTCGCGCCGTTGGCTGGAATAGCCCGCGTGGGGATCCCAGGACTGCGCCTGGGCGCCGGTGGCGGACAGGGCGAAACCGCCACAAATCGCCGCCAGGGCGGTCATGCTCAGGATGGTGCTCTTCACTCAGGTCTCTCCAGCCGCCAGGTCGACTCTCTTCGACCGCAGCCAAGAGATGTGTCTCAAGACCTACTCAATCCAAGCTTGGCCGTCTGCCACCCTCGCGCGTGACGGGAGCGGCTGGTCGCCCTTGGCGTTAACGGGTGTGGCGGGAAGGGGGAACCCATTTTGGGTTTACATTCGGCGTGGAGATTTCCGGGCAGTAACGCCGGCGAATGCTGTTTCCACCTGCGGCTGAACACCGCAGTCCTTGAGTTTAACCATATGTTCAGTGGCTATCGACTTCTCTGATCCCACGATGGTCGGTGATGCGCCCCAGAACGGGGCCTGCCGGCCAGAAGAGGGAACGAAAATCATGCTTACGAGCGTGGAATCGGAGGGCGGCCTTCCGCTGCCAGGCGCCGATGCCTCCGGGGACGAACTGTTCCGCATGGGTCTGCTGTACTCGACGGGGCAGGGCGGCGCGCCGCTGGACTATGTCTCGGCTCACATGCTGTTCAACCTGGCCGCCATGCGCGGCTCGATGGAAGCCAAGATCTACCGCAAGGAACTCAGCCAGGAGATGGCCTCCGACGAGGTGGCCGAGGCCCAGCGCCAGGCGCGCGAATGGCTCGCCCACGGCTGAGGCGTCGATGCGATGCTGGCGACCGCCAGCATCGGGCTTGGGCTACTGACCGACTTGGGCGCCCAGGGCGTAGCTGAATCCGAACTGGATCGGCGACAGGTCGCGGAAGTACTGCTGAACGAACAGGGCCGCGTTGGCCACGCCGCTGCGCGGCACATAGACGATGTCGAACCGGCGCAGGGGCACGAGGTCCGCGGCCGGATTCTTCAGGCCCTTCCCCAATTTCACCGTCCGCATCATGCCGCGCCCGTCCGGGCCGCGCCGCAAGATGATGACCTTGTCACGGTCGGCGCTTGGCTTGAAGTCGCCGGCCTGGATGACGGCGCGCAGGGCGTCGGTGTCGCCCACCATGTCGTAGATGCCGGGATTGCCCACCTCGCCGCCCACGAACACCTTCAGCGGCGCGGCTTTCGGGGTCACGTCGACCGCCGGCCGCAGCAACTGGCTGGCATAGGCCTCCGACAGCGCGCCCTGCAGCTCAGGTCCCGTTCGGTCGGCCGCCATCACCCCGCCGATCAGGGGCAGGGAGATGCGGCCGTCGGGCTGCACCGTCACCGTCTTGTTGAGTTCCGGCGCCGAGGGCAGGCTGACCTCGATCTCGTCGCCCGGATAGAACCGATAGGGCGGCTCGTAGTCGCTCCAGGTCGCATAGGGAATGTCGCCGAAAGTCCCCTGACCCTCGCGCTGCGCCCTCGCGCCGCGGGGCTCTGGCTCGTCGATGCGGCCCAGCAGATCCATCCGCGGCAGGCGCGGCAGGTGAGGGGCGCAGCCGCTGGCCACGAGGCTCGCACAGGCCAGCAGGACGGACGCGAATTTCAGGCTGGGACGCATGACCGCAAACCTTAACGAGAATGGGTAATGGAACGTTAATCGTCCCCCGCCACGTTCCCTCCGTAGGGCTAGAACAGTCGGAATCGCATGGCCGCGCCAGGGGCTTGGACAATCAGACCGCACGATCAAGCGTCGCGCCCCGACTGGGCCGCGCGACCGCGCTACGCCGTGTCGGACTTCGCGACCCTTCTGTGGCGCGAACGCTACCTCATGGTGGCGGTGTTTTCGATCATCTTCGTCCTCGGGGCCGCGGCGGCCTTCACCATGAAGACCACCTATCCCGCCTATTCCAGCGTCCTGGTTCGGTTGGGCCAGGAATATGTCTATGAGCCGCGCTCCGGCGACGCCGGCCGCGGCGCGGTGCCGGACTCCGACCAGGTGATTCAGTCGGAGACCGAGATCCTCGGCTCGGGCCAACTCAAGCAGCGGGTGATCGACAAGCTGGGCCTGGCGCGGATCTATCCGACCCTGGCGGCCAAGTACGCCGGAGCCGACGCCACCGAGAAGAAGCTGATCCTGGGCCAGGCCATCCGCAACCTGGACTCCTCCACCAAGATCGAGACCGCCCCGGACACCCCGATCATCCGCATCAGCTTCACCCACGAGAACCCCGAGACCGCGGCCCTGGTGCTCAACACCCTGCTGGAGGAGTACCTGATCTACCGCCGCGCGGTGCTGACCGACCCCACCTCTCCGGCGCTCGGCCGGCAGCGCGAGGCCTTCGAGGCCCGGCTGCAACAGGCCGACGCGGCCTATGAGGACTTCCTGAACAACAATCGCATCGGCGATTTCGTGGCCGAGAAGACCTCCCTGGGCCAACTGCAGCAGCAGATCGAGCAGCAGAAATACCAGACCGACACCCAGCTCCAGGATCGCATGGGCCGGCTGGCCATGCTGGAATCCCAGATGGGCCAGGTCTCGCAGGAGGTGGGTCTCTATCGCGACATCTCCAGCGCCGCCAACGACAAGCTGATGACCCTGAAGCTGCAGCGGGAGGACCTGCTGTCACGCTACAAGAACGACGCCCGGCCCGTGCAGGAGCTCGACGCCCAGATCGCCCAGCTGGAGGCCGGTATCTCCAGTGGCCGCACCCAGGGCGAAGGCGCCCGGCGGATCGGCGTCAATCCGGTCTATCAGACGATCCAGACCGACAAGATCCAGCTCACGGCCGAGGTGGCGGCGCTGAAGCAGTCCCAGGTGACTCTGGCCAATCAGGTCGCCCAGCTCACCGAGCGCCGGATGCGCCTGGCCGAGCTGGAGCCGAAGTTCCAGGCCCTGTCCCTGGACCGCGACGTCCTGCAGGCCAGCGTCCGCGACTTCACGGTCAAGGAACAGCAGAGCCGGGCCGCCAGCGAGATCGCCTCGACCACCAACGACAACATCCGCATTGTCAGCCGGGCCACGCCCCCCACGAAGGGCAAGAGCCTGAAGAAGCCGGTGATCGTGCTGGCCTTCCTGTTCGCCGCCTTCACCGCCCTGTGCGCGGGCCTGCTGCGCATGTTCCTGCGGCCGGGCCTGCCCACGGCGCAGTCGGCCTCCCGCACCCTTGACTTGCCGGTGCTGGCCACCGCGCCGATGAAGGTCCGGTGACCGGGGGTGGCGAACGGCCGCCGTTCGCTCCCCCTGAACTTGCGATAGTTTGAACAGCTTGCGCGCGTATCGATTCGAGGGATGGTGGACCTGAACGCCGAGATGGCCGACCTGTGGGCGTCGTTGGGCGCGCCGGCCGCCGGCCGCGCGCGTATCGTCCAAGTCGTGGCCGCGCGCCGGGGCGAGGGCGCCTCCACGGTGGCGCGGGAACTCGCCTTCTTCGCGGCCAAGCGCGCGGGCCGATCCGTCTGGCTGGTGGACCTCGACCTGCTGGCCTCGCCACAGCACGCGGCCATCGGCGCAGAGAGCGACCGCTACGGCGCGCTGGGCGAACCCGCCGCAGCCAGTCCCGACGGCTCCATCTTCTTCACCGTCCAGCCCGCGTCCCACGGCCCCGACGGCCAGCCCTGGCCCGACGCCCGCTATCTCTGCGCCCATCGGGTGGGGGCGGCCCGCTGGTGGGTCACCCGCTTCCGCCGCGAGGGGCTGAAGGGCCGCCAGAGCGTCCATATCCTGCCCACCGGCGACTACTGGACGGCGCTGCGCAAGTACGCCGACCTGATCATCGTCGACTGCCCGTCGCCGGAAAGGTCCCAGGCCGCCCTGACCGTCGCCCCCTTCATGGACCAGACGGTCCTGGTGGTGGCGGCCGACGAGGCCGACGTGCGGGCCCCGGCCCAACTGCGCGACGCCATCACCGGCGCCGGCGGGACGGTGACCGGCATTTTCTTCAACCGCGCCACGGTGACCCAGCCGGGGTTCCTGAAGGCCATCCTCCCATGACCGCCGACGCCGCCTGGTCCGGCGCCGACGTCTCGGGGCGGCGGCAGATCAGCATCTGGGACCTGGCGATCTTCGCCGCCAGCGTCTCGATCCTGCTGATCTTCAGCGAAGGCTGGGTCTTCCCCCTGCGGGGCGACGCCAACAACACCGCCTTCGACAAGCTGATCCCGCTGGGCTACCTGCCGGCCTATGCGGCGGCGGCGCTGCTGATGGCCCTGACCCCGATCAGCGTCTTGCGGGCCGTGATCCGCCAGCCCTTCCTGATCATCCTGATGCTGATCGTGGGGCTGTCGATCTTCTGGTCCACAGCGCCGGACATCACGGTGCGCCGGGTCGTAGCGGTCTACGCCACCACCCTGGGCGGGGTCGTCCTGGCCGCCCGCTATCGATGGGCGGAGCTGGCGGAGATCGTCGCCACGGCCTTCGCTGTCCTGGTGACCATCTCCTTCATCATGCCCCTGGCGGTCCCCTCCATCGGGGTGATGCACGAGCTGTTCCCCGGCGCCTGGCGGGGAGTCTGGGCCGACAAGAACGCCATGGGGGGCATCATGTCCCTGGGCTTCGCCGTCCTGGCGGCGGCGGCCATGCTCAATCCGCAGCGCGCCAAGATCTGGTGGCCCTTCGCGGCCCTGGCCGTCCTGCTGGTGATCATGTCCACCTCCAAGACCTCGCTGGTCACGGTGATGATGGCCCTGGGCGGCCTGATGTTCGTCGGCCTGGCCCGGCGCAGTCCCGCCGCCGGTGTGGCCACCAGCTGGCTCGCCGTCCTGGGGATCGTGATGGTGGCCAGCGTGGCGATCTTCGCCGCCGACCTGTTCTTCGACCTGCTGGGCAAGGACGCCACCCTCACCGGGCGGACCGAGATCTGGGACGCCGCCCTCCGTCAGATCGAGAAGCGGCCCTGGACCGGCTACGGCTATAGCGCCGTCTGGGACGACACCAGCCGCTGGGGCCCGCTGCCCAAGATCGTCCAGGAGGCCGGCTGGAAGCCGCACCACTCCCACAACACCTGGATCGAGCAGTGGCTGGGCCTGGGGGTCTTCGGCCTGGCCGCCTGGGGCCTGTGCTTCCTGCAGACCATGGTGCTCGCCGTCGTCTCGGTGTTCCGGGACAAGGGCGCCTACCTGGCCCTGCCGTTCCTGCTGGTCTACGGCGTGACTTCGCTCACCGAGAGCGTGGCGGTGAACTACAACGACTTCCGCTGGGTGATCTTCGTGGCCCTGGCGGTGAAGCTCTGCTGGCCCGACCGCGAGGTCAGGACCTAGAGGCCCAAGCGCCGCGCGCCCTCGCGCACCGTCACCACCTCGAAGCCGTCGGCCACCGCCTGGTCGATCAGCCGGGCCAGGACCTCGGGCGTGCAGCCCCAGGGGGAGGGGTCTGGACGGACGTCGTGGGTGTAGAGGATCAGCCAGGCGGTCCTGGCCTTGGCCTCGTCCAGCCAGCGGCGCGCGACGATCTCGCCATCGGGCCCCTCGATGCCGACGGCCGGCGTCTGGTTCAGGTCGCAGCCCTTCTCGATCAGGCCGTGATGCAGGGCGCGCAGGGTGGAGAACCGCCTGGCGAGCGCCTGCTTGGGGCCGCCGGCGACGTCGCCATAGGGATAGGCGAAGCTCACCCGGTCCTCGACGCCCCATTCGGCCATCGCCTGGGCGTTGCGCTCCACGTCGGCCAGGGCCCCGGGGCCGGTGGCCTGGCCGCAGTCGAGATGGGAATAGGTGTGGCAGGCGATCTCGTGGCCCGCCTTGGCCAGGCGGCGATAGTCCACCGGCTCGGCGCAGACCCCCATGGGGGCCTCGGTCCCGGCCAGGCCGGCGGAGACATAGTAGGTCCCGGCCAGGCCGCGGGTCTCCAGCAGGGCGGCCCCGGCCACCGCGGCGGTCAGGGGGGCGTCGTCGAAGGTGAAGGAGACCATCGGCCGCTCCGGCCCCCTGGCCAGGGGGCGGCGATGGACCAGGCGCACCAGACGACGGCGCAGCTTGCCCTTGAGCGAACGGTCGGCGGAGTAGGCCTCTGCATAGGTCGCCATCACACGGCCTCGGCGTAGAGGGCGGCGCGGTAGAGGCGCAGGGCGAAGGCGCGGGTTTTCAGCGGCGGCCCCTCTGTCAGCGCATAGGCCTTCAGCATCGGCCGCCACAGGCTGCGCAGCGGCGCGCGCTTCAGCACGCGGGCGACCTTGTAGCTGGGATAGTGGCTGATGACGGCGTGATGGGTCGCCACGATTCGCGCGAAGTTGCCGGTGGACTGCTCGTACTTGTCGGCAAGCGTCCTGGCGGTGTCGAGGCCCAGGTGGGTGGCGGTGTTCTCCACGTGCAGTATCGGCCAGCAGCGGGCCACCCGCATGCCCCATTCCACGTCCTCCCAGCCCCAGCCGGCGAAGCCTTCGTCAAAGGACTCGGCGGCGAAGACGTCGGCGCGGACCAGCAGGTTGGAGGTGAAGATTTTCTCCGGGGTCAGGGCGCGCTCGGTCGCGGGCAGGCAATCGGAGTGGCCGGCCATGGCCCGGTGCAGGGCGTGGTCGGCCCGCGCAGGCGCCTGGTCTAGGGAGAAGCCGCCGAAGGCCACCGCCGGGTTTTCCCGGGCGATCAGGTCCAGCCAGGCGGCGATGAAGGTGGGCGAGTCCGGCAGCATGTCGCTGTCGAGGAACAGGAAGTGCCCGGCCCTGGCGTGGGCCACCAGCCGGTTGCGGCCCTTGGAGCGGCCCTCATTGGCCGCCAGCCGGGCGAAGCGGGCGGGCAGGGGGAGGGCGGCGATGGCGGCCTCGACGCGGGCGGCGAGAGCCGGGTCGCGCGAGCCGTCGTCCAGGATCACCACCTCGGCGTCGCCGGTCTCGCGCGCCAGAGCCGCCAGCAGCGGGGTGGGATCATCGCCCTTGAAGGGGATCAGGATGGAGAGGGCCGGGCGGCCCCTGGGCCACAGGGGATTGTCGAACAGGATCTCGGCTTGCGCGGTCATGTGGCGCTCCGGGCGCGGAAGGTGCGGAGGGCCTCGCGGCCGCGGCTGCGCAGGGCGCCGGCGTCCACCAGGGCTACCACCAGGCCATAGACCACTGCGCCGGCCAGGGCCTTGAGGGCCAGTTCCGGCAGGCCGCCCAGGGCCGGGATGCGGCTGACCGCCAGGGCCATCAGCAGACTGGCGCCCAGGGCCTGGCCCAGGGTCAGCCAGGGGATCGGCAGAATGAGCGTTCGCCGTCCTAGCAGGGCGGAGGCGGCTAGGCCCAGCGCGTAGCTGGCCGGGGTCGCCCAGAGGGCGCCGTCCAGGCCGAAACGGGGGATCAGGATCAGGTTGAGGACCACATTGGCGCCAGCTGGCACGATCATGGCCACCAGCAGGAAGCCGGTCTTCCGTCCCAGGGTGAAGGCCTGGTGGAAGTAGTAGGTGGTCAGGCCCGCCAGCAGGCCGCTGAGCGCGATCCAGGGGGTGACGTGGGCGGCTCCAGGACTGAGGTTCTGCCCGATCATCAGTTGCGACAGGGGAGCGGCCACCAGGGCCAGGCCCGCGGCGGCGGGGACGGTGAGCAGGATCATCAACTGGGCCTGCTCGCGGGCGGCCTGGGCCAGGGCGCCGCGGCCGCCGCGCTCCAGGGCCATGATCAGGGCCGGGCCGCCGGCGGCGCCCAGCCAGATGAAGACCACGTCCAGGGTGCGGTTGGCCAGGCTATAGCCCGCGTGATAGACGCCCACCGCCGCCTGATCGAGGAAGGCGGCCAGCAGGAACCGGTCGGTGGTGGCCAGCACCAGGGCCAGGATCAGGGATAGGGCCACCGGCGCGCCATAGGCGGCGTGCTCGCGGGCCCGATCAGCGGCGAAGGCGCCGGGCCTGGCGCGGGCGAACTCGCCGGGCAGGAACCACAGGGTGCACAGGGCCGCGGCCAGGCCGTAGCCCATCATCGGCGCGGCCCCGCCAAAGCCCATCCAGGCCAGGCCGGCGCCGAGCAGGAAGCCGCCGAGGGTCTGGGCGATGTCGAGGCTGGCGGCCCCGCCCACCTCGCCCGCCGCGCGGCGGCGCTCCTGGGCCAGCTTGGCGAAGGTGCGGAAGGGCACAGCGGCGAGACCCGCCAGCACCGCCATCCGAAGGCCCGGGGTCATGGGCCACAGGACGGTCAGTCCCGCCACCACCGGCACCAGGGCGATCAGCAGCAGCCAGGTGCGGTAGACGGTGGCGGCGTGGTCGGCCCCGCCGTTGCGGTCGGCCTCCCGGGCCCAGAACCGCGCCATCGCCGCCTCGTTCCAGGTGAAGACGGCGGTGTGGGTCAGGGTCATGACCGAGAAGCCCAGGGCGTAGTCGCCGAACTGGGCCGGGGTCATCAGGCGGGTGAAGGCCACGATGGTGAGCAGGCCCACGACACCCTGCACGATATTGACGGGCAGATAGCCGACCACCCCTCGCCAGAACATCGCCGCACGCCTCTTTGTAACTCCGGCGATCAGGCCGCCGAGATTGAGGCTCAGCTTGCCCCACAAGGCGGTTTCAAACGGTTAAGGCCACGGGCCTCAGCGGATGTTCTCGCGGTCGCCCAGTAGGCAGGGCAGGGTCATGGCGATGATGTAGAGGTCGAGCAGGAAGGACTGCCGCTCGATGTACTCCACGTCCAGGGCGACCCGGCGCTTCACCAGCTCCGGGGTGTCCACCGGACCCCGCGAGCCGTGGATGGCGGCCCAGCCGGTCATGCCGGGTTTCATGCGGTGGCGATGGGCGTATTCAGCCACCAGGCGGGCGGATTCCACGTCGCCGGTCATCATGCCCACCGGGTGAGGCCGGGGCCCCACCAGGGACATCTCACCGGCCAGCACGTTGAAGATCTGCGGCAGCTCGTCCAGCGAGGTCTTGCGGATGAAGCGGCCGACCCGGGTGACGCGGTCATCGTCGGCCTGGGTCTGGCGCACCTTGGTCTGGGGCGTGGCCTGGACGCGCATGGAGCGGAACTTCCAGACCACGATCTCCTCGTTGTTGAAGCCGTGGCGACGCTGGCGGAACAGGGCGGGGCCGGGACTGTCGAGCTTGATGGCGAAGGCCACCAGGGCCATGACCGGGGCGGCGACCACCAGGGCCAAGGAGCCGACCACAAGGTCTTGAATACGTTTGACGATCACCCGCCGGTCGTCCAGCGGCGCGCCGGAGATGTGGGCCAGGGGGACGTCGGCGATGCGGCTGATGGCGGCGGCCTCGTGGGCGGCGTCCTCGCCGTCCAGCAGCAGGCTGACCTCGTTGGGCAGGACCCGCAGCCGCTCGATCACCTGGCCGACCCGGGCGCGGGCCTGGGAGGGCACCGTGATCACGATGCGGTCGACATAGGGCATGATGCGGTGGGCGACGAGGGCGTTGGTGTCGCCCAGCACGGGGACGCCGCGGATGCCGGCCGGGCTGCGGGCGGCGCGGTCGTCGAACACCCCCAGGATATTGGCCTCCCGGCTCAGCAGGGTGGCGACGATCAGGCGCTCGGCCGCGCCGGTGGCGCCGACCACGACGATGTTGGGGGTCAGCCGGCCGCTGGCCCGCCAGCGCCGGACGCAGAGCCACCAGACGATGTGCAGGCCGTAGGTGGCCGCGAAGGCCAGCGGGCCCCAGATGGCCATGGCCTGGCCGAGCGCCGCCAGCGGCACGAAGGGGATGAGGGCGACGAAGGCCGCGCCCGCGCCGACGGCGAAGGCCCCGCTCAGGCGGGCGAGATGGTAGGCCAGGCCCTCGCGGCGGCCAAATCCGTAGGCGCGGAACACCGAGAGGGCGAGGAGAACCGCCAGCGCCCCGGCGCAGGTCACCGATAGGGCCGCGGCGCCGATCGCCCCCAGGCTATGGGCCGCCAGGCCGGCGAGGATCAGCACGACCGCGTCGCCGCCCTGGAACATGCGGGCCACCACCCGGCCCTGCAGGCGGGCGCGGGTCGGGATCAGGGCCTTGGGACGGAACGGACCGCGGCGGTCGGCGGACACCTCCGACTCAGGCGGCGGCAGGTCGGGCGCTTCGGCGCGGCGATCGGCTTCAGCCTCGACCTCGGCCTTGGGGCGGGCCTTGCGCTGGAACTGGACGATCGAAGACATGGAACGGGGGCCACGCACACGGAATTGGGTCGCTGCAATGTGACGCAGGGGTCTGATCGTCGGGTTAACGGCGCAGCGTGTTCGTTGAACGCCAAGGGATTTGAGGGGCCCGCGCCGAAAGCGTGCGACTCGATTGCCAGCCGCATTCGAAACCGCTATCCGTCCCGGCCTTGATGGTGACGTGGCCGAGTGGCTGAAGGCAACGGTTTGCTAAATCGTCATACGTGAAAGCGTATCCAGGGTTCGAATCCCTGCGTCACCGCCAAGACCTTTCCCCTCATTTCTTCACGCACAGCCACCGCGCGCGGTGGAAGTTGCCGACATTGTCGACCCAGCCGGTGACCTTGGGGCTGACCAGGTTGCGGTTCACCACGAAGTAGACAGGGATCATGGCCTCGTCGGCCAGCATCAGCTGTTCGGCGCGCTGCAGGATATCCGCGCGCTCTCGCGCGTCCGGCTCGTTGTCGGCTTGATTGAGCAGGGCGTCATAGGCCGGGTTCTTGTAGTCGCCGTAGTTCTGGCCGCCGGTGTCGGACTTCATCAGGCCCAGGAAGGTCACCGGATCGTTGAAGTCGGCGAACCAGCTCATGGCGCCGACCCCGAAGTCGCGGTTGCGATAGGCGGCGAAGGCGATCTGGCCTTCGTTCTGCACGATCTTGGCGTCCACCCCGATGCTGGCCCAGTCGGCCTGGACGGCGCTGGCCAGCAGGATGGTGTCGGGGCTGTTGCCGATCTTCAATTCGAAGCTCAGGGGGTGGCCCGGCCCATAGCCCGCCTGCGCCAGCAGCCGCTTGGCTTCGGCCTGGCGCTCGGCGAGCGGCTTGTGGGCCCACACCGTCTGCGGGCCCTGGGCGTAGCCCGCCGTGCCCGGCGGCACGAAGGCGTAGGCCGGCAACTGCCCCGCCCGCAGCAGCTTGGCGGTGATGAACTCGCGGTCGACGGCCTCCGATAGGGCGCGGCGCACGCGGATGTCGCGGAAGGCCGCGATCTCCCGGGTGTTGAAGGAGAGATAGGCGGTGGCCAGCGAGTTCTTGGCCCGCACATAGGCAGGCATGGTCTGCCGCAGGCGCCCGATCCGGTTGGACTGGAACGAGGTGTTCACGTCCAGCTCGCCGCGTTGGATGCGCCGCTCAGCCATCACCGAGTCCGGGGTCGGGAAATAGTCGATGCGGTCCACGCAGACATTGGCCACGTCGTAGAAGTTGGGGTTCTTCACCACCTCGATGTGGTCGCCCAACTTCCAGCTCATCAGCTTGAAGGGGCCGTTGGAGACATAGCGGCCGGGCTTGACCCAGGCGTCGCCCCACGTCTCCACGGCGTGCTTGGGCACCGGGAAGAAGCTCTGGTGCTTCAGCAGTTCCGGCAGGTAGGGGGCGGGGTGCTCCAGGGTCAGTTCCAGGGTGCGGGGGTCGATGGCGCGCGCGCCCAGGGCGACCAGGGGAGCCTTGCCCTCGTTCACCGCCTGGCCGTTCTTCAGCAGGTAGACGAGGTAGGCATAGATCGAGGCGGTCTTCGGATCGAGGATGCGGCGATAGGCGAACACGAAGTCGTCTGCGGTCACCGCGACCCCGTCCGACCACTTGGCGTCGCGCAGGTGGAAGGTCCAGACCAGGCCGTCGGGGCTGGTCTCCCAGGAGGTGGCCATGGCCGGGATCGGCGCGCCATCCGGGGCGTCGGTGGTCAGGCCGAAGATCAGGTCGGCGATGATGGTGAACTCGTCTACCAGGTTGCTGGTCTGCGGATCCAGCGTGCCGGCCTCCTGGTTGCTGCCATAGGCCAGGCAGACCTCGCCAGCGGGGCAGGGCGGGCGGCTGACCCTGGCCTGGCAGGCGCTGAGCAGCAGAACCGCCGCGCCGAGGGCGGCCATCAGGACGGGGTGGAGACTCGTGGGGTTCATGCCTAGTCGTCCCATCGCGCGACCGGCCTGTCGAGGGCGGGGCGAAAAACCGCGTGCGTCCCCGGCTGTGCGCGCTATGCCGGTCGCGCCATGCCGCCAGAGCATGCGGGAGGGGATGATGAGCTATTCCGAAAAGCCGTTCCGGTTCGACGGCGCCGACGGCGTCTCCATCGCCGGGTTCCGCTGGGCCGACGACCGCGTGGCGCCGCGCGCCATCCTGCAGATCGCCCACGGCATGGGCGAGCACGCCCGGCGATACCCCGAGCCCCTGATCCCGATCATGGCCGACGGCTTCGTCCTCTATGCCGACGACCATCGCGGCCATGGCTATACCGCGCCCTCCAAGGAAGCCCTGGGCGACTTCGGCGAGAACGGCGCCGAGCTGGTGGTGGAGGATATCGCCCGTCTGACCGACCTGGCGCGAGCCGAGAATCCCGGCCTGCCGCTAATCCTCCTGGGCCACAGCCTTGGGTCCTTCTTCGCCCAGGCCTACGCCTTCGACCATGCCGACAAGATCGACGGCCTGGTGCTGTCGGGCACGGCGGCCTTCGGCGACCGCACGGGGCCGGCCAAGAAGCTGGACGAGATGAACGCCGACGGGCCCACGCCGCGCACCCCCTATGACTGGCTCTCCCGCGACGAGGCCGAGGTGGACAAGTACATCGCCGACCCCCTGTGCGGCTTCTCCCGCCAGCCCAGCGCCGCGGCGAGCTTCGCCCGGGTCAGCGCCCGCCTGCGCGACGAGGTGGAGATCGCCAAGATCCCCAAGGACCTGCCCCTCTACATCTTCGTGGGCGACCAGGACCCCATCAACCGCGAGCTGGCGCTGCTGCATCCGCTGGTGAACCGCTACAAGGCTGCGGGCCTCACTCGGATGGAGGTGAAAGTCTACGAGGGCGGCCGCCACGAGATGCTGAACGAAACCAACCGCGACGAGGTGGTGGCCGATCTGCTGGCCTGGCTGCGGAAGACGGTGGAATAGAGGGGCCGCTAAGCCCCGCTGGCGATCCCCAGGGTCTCGTCGGCCATGACGTCGGAGGCGTCGTCGGCGTCCATGATCTTCAGCAGCCGGATCCGGGCGCGGTTCACCCGGCTCTTGATGGTGCCAACCGCGCAGCCGCAGATGCTGGCGGCCTCTTCGTAGGAAAGCCCCGCCGCCCCCACCAGGATCAGGGCCTCGCGATGCTCATCGGGCAGCAACTTCAGGGCGTCCTGCATGGCGTGCATGGCCACGCTCCACTCCTGGGTCGGGGCCGACCTGAGCGTTCCGGCATACTCGCCCTGTTCGTCGCGCACCTCGCGGCGGCGGCGGATGACCTGGGTGTAGTAGGTGTTGCGCAGGATCGTGAACAGCCAGGCTCGCAGGTTGGTGCCGTCCTCGAACTTGTCGCGGTTGGTCCAGGCCTTGATCAGGGTGTCCTGGACCAGGTCGTCGGCGTCGGATCCATTGTGGCTCAAGGACCAGGCGAAGGCTCGCAGCGCAGGGATCATGCGCACGACGTCGTCGCGCCAGGTGTCGCCGGACATGGGTTTCCTCGATCCGCCCCGCCGTCAGTTGGGAAGACGGTGTTCACCGCCGCGCCCCGTTGGTCACTCAACGCGCGCAGACTCCATCTGTTCCGCCTTGCGGTTGAGCGCGCGGCCCCCAATCTAGGGAACGAAGAACGACCTTCGGTCGTTGACGGAAACCTGGGGGCAGGCTTCCTCGTGGTTCGCACCGCGACATCTCACACGCGTTCAGTTCGAAGGAGTATCCATGGCGCCCTCCGATGACGCAGGTCCGTTGCCCGCCCCGCTCCGCGGCGTCCTTGACCAGTCGGTGGGGCGGTATCACCGTGTCCGCCAGGCCACCGAGGATCTCGTGCGGTTCCTGTCCAGCGAGGACATGGCCGCCCAGTCGATGCCTGACGCCAGCCCCGCCAAGTGGCACCTGGCTCATACCAGCTGGTTCTTCGAGACCTTCATGCTCGCGCCGAACCTGCCGGGCTACCGCCTCTTCGATCCCCGCTACGCCTACCTGTTCAATTCCTATTACGAGGCCCTGGGCCCGCGGCAGCCGCGGCCCGAGCGCGGCCTGCTGACCCGGCCCTCCCGCGACGAGGTCCTGGCCTACCGAGCCCACGTGGACGAAGCGATGCACGACCTGCTGTCCTCCGGGACGCCGGGCCTGGCCGAGCTGTTGGACCTGGGCCTGGCCCATGAGGAGCAGCACCAGGAACTGATCCTGATGGACATCCTGCACCTCTTCGCCCAGTCGCCCCTGAAGCCCGCCTATTCCCCCACCACCGCCCTGCCGGTGAGCGGCGATCCGGGGCCGGCCGGGACAGTGGACTTCGATGGCGGTCTGGTGGAGATCGGCCATGGCGGCGGGGGCTTCGCCTTCGACAACGAGGGGCCGCGCCACCAGGTCTTCCTCCAGCCCTTCAAGCTGGCCGACCGGCTGGTGACCAATGGCGAGTGGCTGGCCTTCATGGCCGACGGCGGCTACGTCCGCCCGGAACTTTGGCTGGCCGAGGGCTGGGCCCAGGTCCAGGCCCAGGTCTGGCGCGCGCCGCTCTACTGGCAGGAGGCCGCCCACGGCTGGCTGGCCATGACCCTGCAGGGCCTGCGCGCCGTCGCGCCCCATGCCCCGGTCACCCACATCAGCTTCTACGAGGCCGACGCCTATGCGACCTGGGCCGGCGCCCGCCTGCCCACCGAGGCCGAATGGGAGCACGCCGCGGCGGGCCTGCCCATCGCCGGCAACTTCATGGGCTCGGGCCAGCTCGGCCCGGCCGCCACCCAGGCCGGGGAGGGGCTGCGCCAGATGTTCGGCGACGTCTGGGAATGGACCCGCAGCGCCTATTCCCCCTATCCGGGCTTCCATCCGGCCGCCGGCGCGGTGGGGGAGTACAACGGCAAGTTCATGATCGGCCAGATGGTGCTGCGCGGCGGCGGCTGCGCCACACCGGAGCACCATGTGCGGGCGACCTACCGCAACTTCTTCCACCCGCAGCAACGCTGGATGTTCTCGGGCCTGCGCCTGGCCTGGGACCGCCCCCCGAAGCAGGCCCTGGCCGAGGATGGCAGCTTCGCCGCCGACGTACTGGCGGGGCTGGCCAAGCCGCGGAAGTCGATCCCGGCCAAATACTTCTACGACGCCGAGGGCTCACGGCTGTTCGAGGAGATCTGCGACCTGCCGGAATACTATCCCACCCGCACCGAGGCCGCCCTGCTGCGCGCCAAGGCCGGCGAGATGGCCGCGGCGATCCCGGCCGGCGCGGCCCTGGTGGAGTTCGGCAGCGGGGCCAGCACCAAGACCCGTCTCCTGCTGGACGCCGCGCCGCAGTTGGCGGCCTACGTCCCCATCGACATCAGCAAGGCCGCCCTGGACGCCGCGGCGCAGGCTATCGGTCGCGACTATCCCGATCTGGTGGTGGCGCCCCTGGTGGACGACTTCACCACCGCCCTCAGCCTGCCGCCCGAGGTGTCGGGCATGACCAGCGTCGGCTTCTTCCCCGGTTCCACCATCGGCAATTTCCGCCCCGACGAGGCGATCGCCTTCCTGGCCGGGGCGCGCCGCCTGCTGGGCCATGGCGCGGCCTTCCTGGTGGGGATGGACATCGTCAAGGACGAGGCGACCCTGGTGGCGGCCTATGACGACGCCCGGGGCGTCACGGCGGCCTTCAACCTCAACCTGCTGACCCGCATCAACCGCGAGCTCGACGGCGACTTCGACCTGGACGCCTTCCAGCACCGCGCGGTGTGGAACGCCCAGGAGAGCCGGATGGAGATGCACCTGGTGAGCACGCGCGCCCAGAGCGTCTCGGTGGCGGGGCGCAGCTTCGCCTTCGCGGCCGGGGAGACCCTGCACACCGAGAACTCCTACAAGTTCACGGTCGATGGCTTCGGAAAGCTGGCGGCGGCGGCGGGGTGGCGGCTGGAGCAGCGCTGGGAAAGCGCGGCGCCGAGCTTCGCCATGGTGCTGCTGAGGGCCTAGCGCGGCCGGAAGGCCGACGAGGCCATCCATTCCTGATGCTCGTGAAGAAACGGCTCCGAGGGAGGTCGGAGCCGTGCCTTGTCTCAGTCGAGGGTCGGGACGATCAGCCTTCCAGCGGGCCGCGGGTGCGACCGCCGCCGCGGGAAGATTCGCCGCCCTTGCGCCCGGCCGAGGCCGCGAGGTCGCGGTCCTTGGCGAAGCTGCGTTTCTCCCCCGGCACGCTGGCGCCGCCCTTGCGGGCGATCTCACGCCGGCGCTCGGGGTTCATGGCGGCGAATCCGCGACGGGACTTCGGCTTGGCGTTGGGATCGAGGTCCATGGGGCTACTCCTGATGATGCGTGCGTGCCGGGGAGGCGGTTGGGGGCCGCTTCACGTACGGTTACGCTCAGGCAAACCCTCAAGATGCAGGAGAGGTTGCGCGAAAAGTTGCGTCTTATTCGCGGCGCAGGGCCTCGATGGGGTCCAGCCGGGCCGCTCGCCAGGACGGATAGGCCCCGAACACCAGGCCCACCAGGCTGGAGAAGCCCAGGGCCACGGGCCCGGCCCAGACGGGGATTGCGGCCGGCCAGGACCCGATCCTGGCGATGGCGATCGCCCCCAGGACGCCGATCAAGAGACCCAGGAGCCCCCCCACCAACGATAGCGTGATCGACTCCAGGGCGAACTGGATGAGGATGTCGGAGCGCCTGGCGCCGACCGCCATGCGCAGGCCGATCTCGCGGGTCCGCTCGGTCACCGCCACCAGCATTATGTTCATGATCCCCACGCCCCCCACCACCAGGGAGACCCCGGCCACGGCGGCCAGTAGGACGGTGAAGGTGCCGATGGCCGCCTGGGACGCCGCCAGGATCGAGGCCATGTTCTGGGTGGAGAAGTCGTCGTCGTCCCCCTGGCGGATGCGGTGGGTCTCCCGCAGCAGGTTGGTGGTGTCCTCCTGCACCCGGTCCAGGACCTCGGCGTCGGCGGCCTTCACATAGATTGTCTGGACGGTGTCGCCCCGGGCGCGGCGGCCGACGATGCGCGAGCGCACCGCCTCGAGCGGGCCCAGCAGCACGTCGTCCTGGTCCTGGCCGAAACTGGACTGGCCCTTGGGCGCCAGGACCCCGATCACCTCGAAGGGGACGCTGCGCACCCGCACACGCTTGCCGATGGGGTCGTCGTCGCCCCAGAGCTGGGTGGCGACGGTGGGGCCGATCACCACAACCTTCTTGCCCTGGCGGGCCTCGCGGTCGTCGAACATCCGGCCCTGGGCGATCTCCAGATCGCGGGCGATGAGATAGGGCGGGGTGACGCCCTCGATGCGGCTGTTCCAGTTGGCGCCGTCGGCGGTGAGCTGGGCCTGGCCGCGGACCACGGGGGCCACGGCGGCGACACCCTCCACCTGCTTGCCGATGGCCTCGGCGTCGGCGTCGGTGAGGGTCTGGCCCGAGCCCGCCGCCCCGCGCACCAGGCCGCCGCCAGGGCCCATGGCGCCGCCGCGGGCCGCTCCGGGGCTGACGATGATCAGGTTGGAGCCGAGGCCGGCGATGGTGCTGGTGACCCTCTGCTGGGCCCCAAGGCCGATGGAGGTCATCATCACGACGGCCGCGACCCCGATCACCACCCCCAGCGAGGTGAGGACCGAGCGCATGGGGTGGGCGACGATGGCGCCGGTGGCGAAGCGCAGGAGTTCGATGAACTTCATGCGGCGGCGTCCCGTTCGTCGCTGACGATCAGGCCATCGCGGAAGGAGACGCGGCGGCGCGCGGCGGCGGCCACGTCCAGGTCGTGGGTGACCAGGATCAGGGTCAGGCCGCCGGCGTTGAGCTCCTTGAACAGGGCCAGGACCTCCAGGCCGGTCTGGGTATCCAGGGCGCCGGTGGGTTCGTCGGCCAGCAGCAGGTCGGGGGAGTTGGCGAGCGCCCGGGCGATGGCCACCCGCTGCTGCTGGCCGCCGGAGAGCTGGGTGGGGCGGTGACCCTTGCGGGGGCCCAGACCCACCCGGTCGAGCATGGCCGCCGCGCGCTCACGGCGTTCGCGGGGCTCCAGGCCCGCATAGATCATCGGCAGCTCGACGTTCTGCAGGGCGGTGAGGCGGGGCAGGAGCTGGAAGGACTGGAAGACGAAGCCGATCCGCCGGCGGCGGAAGCTCGCCAGCTCGTCGTCGCCGAAGCTGCCCACGTCCTCGCCATCGAACAGGTAGGACCCGCTGGTGGGGCGGTCGAGGCCCCCCAGGATGTTCATCAGCGAGGACTTGCCCGAGCCCGAGGGCCCGATGACGGCGACGTTCTCGCCGCGCGCGATGCTCAAGGTGACGCCGGCCAGGGCCGCCACCTCTTCCTCGCCCATGACGAAGACCTTGCGCAGGTCCTTGATGTCGATCATCGGCCGCGCTTCACGTCCGGGGCCGGCCGGAGCCGCCGGCGGCTCCGGGGGCGCCGCCGGCGAAGGGCGAGGCGGCCTTGACCTTGGGCTTGGGCCCGCCGCCGGTGATCACCTGGTCGCCGGCCTTCAGGGACGGACTGCGGATCTCTGTGAAGGAGCCGTCGGTGACCCCCACCCGCACGGGGACGGGGACCGGCTTATCGTCGCGCAGCACATAGACCACGCCCCCGGTCATGCCGCCCGCGCCGCGGCCCTGGGCCATCGTGGCGCGCAGGACGGCGAGCTTCTGCTTCTGATCGGGGCGCAGCAGGGGTTCCAGCCTGGCCATGGCCGCCTCGGTGTTCTTGCGCATGGTCTCGCGCATGGCGCTGCGGTCGCCGCCGGCGCTGGCGAAGGCCGCGGCGGTCTTGGTGCGCAGGTCCGCCTCGATGGGCGCCCAGGCCTTCTGTTGGGCGGCGTCCAGGTCCAGCTGCTGGACCAGACGGGCCGCGCCCATGCCGCCGCGCTGACCGCCGCCACCCTGGGCCCGCTGGCCGCCGCCGAAGCCTCCGCCCATGCCGGGCGGGCCGAAGCCCCCGGCGGGGCGGGCGGCCTGGGCGTTGGCGCTGGCCGGCTGCCAGCGCAGGGCCGCGGCCGGGACCTTCATGACGCCGGCCTTCTGTTCGATGACGATGTCGGCGTTGGCGGTCATGCCGGGCAGGAGATTGCCCCTGGGATTGTCGGCCTCGGCCATCACCGTATAGGCCACCACGTTCTGGTCGGTGACCGGCTGCTTGCGGACCTGGGTGACGATGCCGGTGAAGTTGTCATCCGGGAAGGCGTCGACGGTGAACTTGACGGCCTGACCCTCCTTGACCTGGCCGATGTCGGCCTCGTCGACGGAGATCTTTACCTGCACCTTGGACAGGTCCTGGGCGATGCGGAACAGCACCGGGGCCGACAGGCTGGCGGCCACGGTCTGGCCGGGCTCGATCTGGCGGTCGACGATCACCCCGTCGATGGGGGCCACGACCATCGTGCGCGACAGGTCCACCCGCGTGCTGCGCAGGGCCGCCTGGCTCTGGCCGACCCGGGCGCGGGTGGCCTCGACGCTGGCCGCGGCGGCGCGGTAGGTGGCCTGGGACTGGTCGAGGACCGAGGGGGCGTAGAACCCTTTCTCCACCAGGATCTTCTTGCGATTGTAGTCGGCCTGGGCGTTGGCGGCCTGGGCCTGGGCCTGGCGCACCGCCGCGGCGCCGGCGGCGATGTCGGCCTGACCCTGGGCGACGCGGGATTCGTAGGTCTGGGGATCGAGGATGGCCAGCGTCTGGCCGGCCTTCACCTCGTCGTTGAAGTCCACCAGCACCTGGCGGATCTGGCCGGAGATCTGCGAGCCCACCTCCACCGTCACCAGAGCCTCCAGCGTGCCCGAGGCCGAGACCGAGCGGGTGATGGCGCCCTGGTCCACCGCCGCGGTGCGGTAGGGGTCCTTGGGTTCGTCCTTCTTGAGCACCCGGCAGCCGACCACGGTCAGCAGCGCCAGGAGCAGCACCGCCAGTCCGATCATGACCGGGCGAGGCAGCCGCATCCTGGAGGGTCGGGTCGGGTTCGGGCTCAAGAGGTGTCTCCACGACGCAGGGGCCGGCAGGTTAGGAAAGTCCGGCTGAACCGGGGATGACCTGCTTTGTCCAAGATCAGACAGGCGTTACGCGACAATTTCAGCCCGGTTCCAAGTCTTGCGGCCTGGCAACAAAGACCTAGAGCGGAAGTTGCACCCGCGCGGTCAGGCCGCCCCCGGCGCGGTTGACCATCACCACGTCGCCGCCGTGGCCGCGCGCTACCGAACGGACCACCGCCAGGCCCAGGCCGATGCCGCCCGTCTGGCGGCTGCGGGAGGGTTCGCGGCGGTAGAAGGGCTCGAACACCCGCTCGGCGTCCTCCGGGGGAATGCCCGGACCGTCGTCCTCGATCTCGACGATGGCGCTGGCGGCCTCGCGGTAGACCCGCGCCCGGGCGCGACCGCCGAATTTCACGGCGTTCTCCAGCAGGTTGGTGAACAGGCGGCGCAGGGCTACGGGGTCGCCCTCGATCACCACCTTGTCGCCGCGCTCAACCTCGGTGTCGAAGCCGGTCTCGGCCATCTCGTCGCAGACGCTCTCCAGCAGGGAGGAGAGCTCCAGGGGCGTGCGGTCGGCTGGCCGGCTGGCGTCGCGCACGAAGGTCAGGGCCGCGGCGATCATCTCCTCCATCTGGTCGATGTCGGCGGCCATCTTGGCGCGGGTCTCCTCCGGCGCGTTCTCGATGCGGAAGCGCAGGCGGGTCAGCGGCGTGCGCAGGTCGTGGGCGATGGCGCCGACCATCGCGGTCCTATCCTCGACGTAGCGCCGCAGCCGGTCCTGCATGTCGTTGAAGGCGCGCACGGCGACATTGATCTCCGCCGTCCCCTTCAGGGAGACCGGCAGGCGGGCGCCGCGCGGGTCGCGGCCCAGCCGCTCGGCGGCGTCGGCGAACATCTGGAACGGCTGGGCGAGCCTGCGCGCGAAGATGTAGGCCACCGGCGCCAGGGCGAGGCCCGAGAGCAACAGCCACAGCACGATGCGGCGCTGCCAGGGATCCAGGCCCAGGCCAGGGGTCGGACGCACCATGTCCCATCGCCCGTCGGGACGCTGCACCGCCACGTCGAAGGGGGCGATCAGGAAATGCTCCTCGCGCTCGCCCCCGGCCCGGGCCATGCGGTCGCGGATGATGCGGAAGACCCGGCGGTCGGAGACCGGCAGGCGGGACGGCGCGGAGATCACCACCCGGTCCGACGTGACCCCGAACTCCCGGGCCAGCTCCGCGCGGATCTGCGGCACCGTGCGTCCCTCCATGGCCGGGGAGGGCGGTTTGGCGACGATCTTCAGCTCCAGCGGCCGCCGCTCGGTGAAGGCCGGCGCGTTCCCGCGGAAGGTCTGCACCACCTCGCTCAGCCGATAGAAGTCCGGCGCCGGCGGCGGCAGGTTGAAGATCATGAACAGGCTGATGGCCTGGGAGGCCACCAGGCTGATGCCGATCAGGGTCAGCAGCCGGGCGAACAGCGACGCGGTCGGCCGCCCCGACCACGCGCTCGTCATGTCCGCTTCACCTTGGCGGTGAACATGTAGCCCTCGTTGCGGATGGTGCGGATCAGGTCCTGGCCGCCGCCGCCGTCGTCCAGCTTGCGGCGCAGGCGGCTGATCTGGACGTCGATGGCCCGGTCGAAGGCGTCGGAGTCGGGGCCGCGGGCGAAGTCCAGCAGTTGGTCTCGGGTCAGGACCCGCTGGGGCCGCTCGACGAAGGCGCGCAGCAGGGAGAACTCGCCCGAGGACAGGTTCACCACCACGCCCGGCGGCGAGCGTAGCTCGCGCCGCACCAGATCCAGCCGCCAGCCGGCGAACTCGCAGCCGGCCCCGCCGCCGTTCGATCCGCCCCGTTGCTCGGCCCGCCGCAGCACGGCGCGGACCCGGGCCAGCAGCTCACGCGGATTGCAGGGCTTGGCCAGGTAGTCGTCGGCGCCCAGCTCCAGGCCGACGATCCGGTCGGTATCCTCGCCCATGGCCGAGAGCATGATGATCGGCGGGCCTTCGCCGCTCAGCCGGCGGGCGATGGACAGGCCGTCCTCGCCGGGCAGCATGACATCCAGCACGATCAGGTCGACGGGCCCCCGCTCCAGGGCCTGCTCCATCTCGCGCGCGTCGCAGGCGGTGTCGACGAGATAGCCGTGCTTGCCCAGGAAGTCGGAGACGACGTCGAGAATACCGGGGTCGTCGTCGACCATCAGGATGCGGGCGGTCGCGGGGACCTGGTCTGTACTGGGTTCCATTCGCGCCATTTTCAGCCCTCCGCGTAACGCACAGATTTCACGACTGAAATCGCTAATCCCCGGCCAGCACGTCGTCGGCGACGAAGGGGTTGGTCCGCCGTTCGATCCCGAACTTCGACATTGGACCGTGGCCGGAGACGAAGGCCACGTCGTCGCCGAGCGGCCACAGCTTGCCGGTGATGGAGTCGATCAGCTGCTGGTGGTTGCCGCGCGGGAAGTCGCTGCGCCCCACCGAACCCTGGAACAGCACGTCCCCCACCTGGGCGAAACGGGCCTCGCGATGGAAGAAGACCACGTGGCCTGGGGTGTGGCCCGGGCAGTGATAGACCTCGAACTGCGTCTCGCCGAGGGTGACCAGGTCGCCGTCCGCCAGCCAGCGGTCGGGCGTGAAGCTGCGGGCCTCGGGCATGCCCCACTTGGCGCCGCTGGCCTCCATCTGGTCGATCCAGAAGGCGTCGTCGGGATGGGGTCCCTCGATGGGGACGCCGGTGGCGGCCTTCAGGGCCGCCGTGCCGCCGGCATGGTCCAGGTGGCCGTGGGTGATCCAGATCTTTTCGAGCGTCAGGTCGTGGGCCTTCAGGGCGTCGAGCAGGCGCGGGACCTCGCCGCCCGGATCGATGATGGCCGCCTTCCTGGTCTTCACGCACCAGACGATGGTGCAGTTCTGCGCCAGGGGTGTGACCGGCGCGATGATGGCGCGGATGGGCGGGGACGTCTCGGACATGTCCCTAGCATCGGCGCAAGCCGCCCATAAGAAAAGGCCCGGGATGTGATCCCGGGCCTCGCCTTGGACTTGGGCTTAGTGCGAGCCGGGCGGCGGCGCGCCAGGCATCGGCGGAACCGATTCCGGCGGCGCGTCGGGCGACAGCTCGGGCACCTCGACGATGCCGCGGGCCATGTGGCTGTTGCGGAAGCCGTAGAGGAAATAGACCACCAGGCCGATGGCCGCCCAGATCACGAACAGCAGCTGGGTTTCCCTCGACAGGCTGAAGAACAGATAGATGCAGCCCGCCGCGGCCAGGGGCGCGACGATCATCACCGCCGGCGTGCGGAAGGGCCGCTTGCGGTTGGGATCGGTCTTGCGCAGCACCATCACCGCGATGGCCACCATGGCGAAGGCGAACAGGGTGCCGGAGTTGGAGATGTCGGCCAGCACGCCCACCGGGAAGAAGGCCGCGAAGGCCGAGACGCAGACGCCCGTGATGATGGTGATCACGTGCGGGGTGTGGAACTTCGGATGGACCTTGGACAGCACCGCCGGCAGCAGGCCGTCACGGCTCATGACGAAGAAGATCCGGGTCTGGCCGAACATCATCATCAGGATGACCGAGGGCAGGGCCAGGCCGGCGGCCAGGCCGAGCAGGTTGCCGATCTGGGGCCAGCCGATCTTGCGCAGGGTCCAGGCGAGCGCCTCCTTGGAGCAGACGACATGGTCGCCGGCGAGCGCGCCGCAGGCGGCGGTCATCTCTTGGCTGCCGGGCCGCAGGCCCAGGCCCGCGGAGTCCATCACCGGCTGGGCGCCGACCGTGCCGATTACGCCCGAGGCCACCAGGATGTAGAAGATGGTGCAGACCCCCAGCGAGCCGATCAGGCCGATGGGCATGTTCCTCTGGGGATTCTTGGTCTCCTCGGCCGCGGTGGAGACCGCGTCGAAGCCCACATAGGCGAAGAAGATCGAGGCCGCCGCCGCCGAGATCCCGGCCATGCCGAGGGGGGCGAAGGGTTCGAAGTTCTCCATCTTCATCACCGGCAGGGCCAGGACGCAGAAGAGGGTCAGGGCCGCGACCTTGATGGCCACCAGGATCGCGTTGACGGTGGCCGATTCCCGGGTGCCGATCACCAGCAGCCAGGTCACCAGCAGGGCGATGCCTGCCGCCGGCAGGTTGACGATCCCGCCGTCCATCGGCCCCAGGACCAGGGCGTTGGGAATGTCGATGCTGAAGGCGTTCTCGATCAGGCCGACCACATAGCCGGACCAGCCCACCGAGACCGCGCCAGCGGCGACGGCGTATTCCAGGATCAGGGCCCAGCCCACCATCCAGGCCACCATCTCGCCCATGACGGCGTAGCTGTAGGTGTAGGCCGAGCCCGAGACCGGCACCATGGCCGACATCTCGGAGTAACAGAGCGCGGCGACCGCGCAGACGAAGCCCGCGATGACGAACGCGGCGATCATGCCGGGGCCCGCCTTCTGGGCGGCCTCGGCGGTTAGGACGAAGATCCCGGTGCCGATGATGGCGCCGATCCCCAGCATGGTCAGCTGGAACGCCCCCAGGGATCGGTGAAGTGATTTCTTTTCAGCGGTCGCGAGGATCGCGTCGAGCGGCTTTACACGCCACATATTCCCTCCCAGTCGCGGCGGTCCCCCCGCCGCGCGAATTAAGCTTGCCGGACCGTGCGGTCTGCTCACCCAGCGGTCAAGCGGCAAGGCTTGGCGCGGCCCCTGGGCGCGGATAGACCCCCTCCATGCTGCCTGTTGAGGAAATCGTGCCTGACTTGCAGGCGGCCCTGGTCGAAAAGACCTCCGCCGTCCTGGTGGCGCCGCCGGGCGCCGGCAAGACCACCCTGGTCCCCCTGCGCCTGCTGGACGCCCCTTGGCTGGCCGGGGGCAAGATCATCATGCTTGAGCCCCGCCGCCTGGCCGCCCGGGCCGCGGCCGAGCGCATGGCCAAGACCCTGGGCCAGCGGGTGGGGGACACTGTCGGCTACCGGGTTCGGATGCAGTCCCGCGTTTCGGCAAGGACCCGCATCGAGGTGGTCACCGAAGGAGTCTTCAGCCGGATGATTCTCGGCGACCCGACCCTGGAGGGGGTCGGCCTGGTGATCTTCGACGAATTCCACGAGCGCAGCCTGGACGCCGACCTGGGCCTGGCGCTGGCCCGCGACGCTCAAGGCCTGCTGCGGGACGACCTGCGCCTGCTGGTGATGTCGGCCACTCTGGACGGGGCCGCGGTCGCCCGGCTGCTGGCCGCCCCCGTCATCGAGAGCCAGGGCCGGGCCTATCCTGTCGACACCCGCTATCTCGGCCGTGACGACCGCCTGCGGCTGGAGGACCGCGTCGTCCGCGCTGTCGAGCGGGCGCTCGCCGAGGAGACCGGAAGCATCCTGGTCTTCCTGCCGGGGCAGGGGGAGATCCGCCGCGCCGCCGACTTGCTGGCAGAGCGCGTCCGCCGGCCCGACGTGCTGATCGCGCCCCTCTATGGCGCCCTCGACCCCGCCGACCAGGACCGCGCCATCTCGCCGCCGCCGCCCGGCGTGCGCAAGGTGGTGCTGGCCACCTCGATCGCCGAGACCAGCCTGACCATCGAGGGCGTGCGGGTCGTGATCGATTCCGGCGTCGCCCGTGTGCCCCGCTACGATCCGGCCAGCGGCCTGACCCGCCTGGCCACCGTCCGGGTCAGCCGCGCCGCCGCCGACCAGCGCCGAGGGCGGGCCGGCCGCACCGAGTCAGGCGTCGCCTACCGCCTGTGGGACGAGGCCGAGACCCGGGCGCTTCCGGCCTATGCCGATCCGGAGATCCTCGACGCCGACCTCTCGGGCCTGGCCCTGGACCTCGCCCGCTGGGGCGCGAAGGACGTGGGCGCGATGGCCTTCCTCGACGCCCCGCCCGCCGCGGCCTTCGCAGAGGCCCGCACCCTGCTGCGTCGGCTCGAGGCGCTCACTGACGATGGGGTCCTCACCCCGCACGGCGAGGCGCTGAGCGAGGTGCCCCTGCCGCCGCGCCTGGCCCACATGGTGCTGAAGGCCGCGGCCACCGGCCAGGCGTCCCGCGCCGCCCGCATCGCCGCCCTGGTCACCGAGCGCGGCCTAGGGGGCCGCGACGCCGACCTGCGCCACCGGCTGGAGGCCTTCGAGCGGGACCGCTCCCCCCGGGCCCGCGACGCCAGGGCGCTGGCCGACCGCTGGGCGGGGATGGCGGGCAAGGCCGGGAAGGGGGAGCCCCTGGACGACGGCCTGCTGCTGGCCTTCGCCTATCCCGAGCGCATCGCCAAGGCGCGCGGGCCGACCGGCGAGTTCCAGCTGGTCAGCGGCCGGGGCGCCTTTCTCGAGCCCACAGACGCCTTGGCCAGGGAGAAGTGGCTGGCCATCGCCGAACTGGGGGGCGGCGACCGCCGCGACCGCATCCTGCTGGCCGCGCCCCTGGACGAGGCCGACCTGCTGGCCGCCTTCCAGGGCCAACTCGTCGTCGAGAGCCGGCTGGAGGAGAGCGGGGCGGGCCGCCTGCGCGCCAAGCAGATCACCCGCCTCGGCCGCCTGACCCTGCGCGAACAGATCGACGAGAACCCCGATCCCGCCCTCATCGCCCAGGCCCTGGCCGATCGCCTGCGCAGCGAAGGGCTGGGCGCGCTGAGATGGGGCCCTGCCGCGGAGGCGCTGCGCGCCCGCGTCGGCTTCCTGCGCGCCGCCGGGGGCGACTGGCCCGACCTCTCCGACGCCGCGCTCATAGAGACCCTGGACGACTGGCTGGTCCCCCTGCTGTCGGGCGTCCGGTCCCTGGCCGCCCTGAAGCCCGACGCCCTCGACGCCGCCCTGCGCACCCTGATCCCCTGGGACCAGCAACGCCGCCTGGACGCCGCCGCGCCCCTGCGCTGGGCGGCGCCCACCGGCAACGCCTTCGCCATCGACTACGCCGCCGAGGGTGGACCCCGCGTCGACGTCCGGGTCCAGGAGGTGTTTGGCCTCAAGGAACACCCCACCGTCGCCGGCGGCGTGCCCCTGACCCTCTCCCTGCTGTCGCCGGGCCATCGCCCGGTCCAGACCACCAAGGACCTGCCGGGCTTCTGGGCCGGCTCCTGGAAGGATGTCCGCTCCGACATGCGCGGCCGCTACCCCAAGCACGTCTGGCCCGAGGACCCGGCCAACGCCGCCCCCACGGCGCGCGCCAAGCCGCGGGGGACCTGACGCCGGGCGACCTATGCCGTCGCCGCGTAGATCATGATCCCCGTCGCCACCGACAGGTTGAGGCTGTCGGCGCGGCCGCGCATGGGGATCTTGACGTTGACGTCGCAGAGGGCGGCCATTTCCGGCGTCAGGCCCTGCTGCTCGTTGCCCATGAACACCAGGGCGGGCTTGGCGTAGGTGGCCTCGTGGTGGGCGACGGTGGCGGTCAGCAGGGTGCCGATCACCGAGCCCGGCCAGGCCTGACGCCAGGCGGCGAAGGCCTCCTCGCTGGCCCGCACGATGGGCACGGCGAAGATCGAGCCCATGGTGGCGCGCACCGCCTCCACCGAGAACGGATCGCAGCATTCTCCCACCAGGATCACCGCCCCGCAGCCGGCGGCGTCGGCGGTGCGCACGATGGTCCCCAGGTTACCGGGGTCCCGGACCCGGTACAGGGCGACGAAGCAGGAGGAGGACTGGGGGCTCAGGTCCTCCAGGGCGGTGAAGACCTGGCGAAAGACGCCCACCACCGCCTGGGGGTTGTCGCGGCGCGAGACCTTGGCGAGGATTTCCGGGGTGACCTCGATCACCTCGCCGCCGCCGGCCTTGGTGGCGCTCATCGCCTGGCGGAGCAGGGGGTGGCCGCCGGCCTCCCGGCCGTACATCAGGATGGCCGGGGCGTGGCCGGTCTCCACCGCCTCGGTGACGATCTTCAGCCCCTCGGCGACGAACAGGCCGGTCTCGTCGCGTTCCTTGCGCAGGTGCAGGGCGCGGACCGCCTTGACCGTGGGATTGGTCAGCGAGGTGACGGTGCGGTCGCTCACGGGGCCCACCGGGCGTAGAAGGACATGCCGATCTGGCGCGAGCCGTCCTGCTGCACCAGGGCCAACTCCCCCCATTCGATGCGGCCGCCGCGGTCCTTCAGCCGGTCGGCCAGCAGCCCGGCCAGGGCCGCGCCGGAGATGCGCTCGGCATAGGCGTTGAGCAGCAGGAATTCCGCCTTATCCGAAAGAAGTTCGGCGCATAGGGCCGAAAGCTCAGGCAGGTTCTCAAACAACTTCCAGACCTCGCCGTCCGGCCCGCGACCGTACTTCGGCGGATCGAGGATGATGCCTTCGTACTTTGAGCCCCGCCGCACCTCCCGCTGCACATAACGGCGGGCGTCCTCGCAGATCCAGCGGATGGGCTTGTCGGCCAGCCCCGAGGCCTCGGCGTTCTCGCGGGCCCAGCCGATGGCCTTCTTCGAGGCGTCCACATGGGTCACCGCCGCCCCGGCCGCGGCGCAGACCAGGCTGGCGACCCCGGTGTAGCCGAACAGGTTCAGCACCCGGGGCTGGCCCTGGGCGGCGCGTACCTTCTCGTCCAGCCAGGCCCAGTTTGCGGCCTGTTCGGGGAAGAAGGCCAGGTGGCGGAAGGCCGTGAAGCGGGCCTTGAACTTCACGTCCTGCCAGGCCAGCGGCCAGGTGTCCTTGGGCTGCTCGCGGAACCGCCAGCGGCCGGCGTCCTCCTCGTCGCTGGGATCGAACACCGCGTCGGCGTTGGCCCAGACGTCCTCGCCCAGGGACGGCGCCCACAGGCACTGGGGTTCGGGGCGGACCACCGAATAGCGGCCGTAGCGCTCCAGCTTGCGCCCATTGCCAGAGTCCAGCAGGGCGTAGTCGGCCCAGCCGGTGGTGCGCATGACGCCGGGGGCCTCGGCGACGGTAGGGGCGGGTTTGGTCATGTCCTTGGCCTTACCCGGTCCGGCGCGCAGCCGTCCAGTCAACCGGCGGCGGAGCGGAATGGCGCGGGGCGCCGTGATGTCGCATTGTTTCAGGTCTGACTTGCGCGGGCTGGGCTTTTGGTTTCCGCTGCAAGCAGTTCGGTTGACGGAAGGATTCCCGTGACGACCACGGCAGTGACCACACGGCGTTCGGCGCGCAAGCCCAAGGGTGACGGCCACCTGCGGCGCGAAGAAATCCTCACGGCCGCCGAGCGAATCTTCGTGGCGGAGGGCTATGAGGGCGCCACCATCCGCAAGATCGCCGACGAGGTCGGCGTCTCCTCCACCGCCCTCTACATGCACTTCCCCGACAAGGGCGGCATCCTGCTGGAGATCTGCGAGCGGACCATCATCCAGCTGCTGGAGCGCAACGCCGCCATCGCCGCCAAGCCGCTGGACGCCGCCACCCGGGTCAAGCAGATGCTGGACTCCTACATGCGTTGGGGTTTCGAGCACCCGAACGCCTATCTGCTTGTGTTCGCCGGCGTTCATCCCGTATCGCCCATCTGGCATGACGGTACGGCGGACATGAGCGCGCGATGCTACGACATCTTCAGCGGCGCGGTGCGCGAGATCGCGGCCGAGGGCCGCCTGCGGACCGGCACGGCCGACAGCGCCGCCCAGGCCCTCTGGGCGGCCTGCCATGGCGTGGTGGCCCTGCTGACCAGCCGCCCGAACTTCGATTGGGCGCCGACCGAGGAGCTGATCGAGGTCACTTTGGACGGGCTGATGAACGGTCTCGTCGTCGACTGATCGTCGCAGCGTTGATCGGCTTGGCCCTGGCGGGCCAAGCCCGGGCCGCGCCTCGGGTTCTTTCGCTGGACCAGTGCGCCGACCAGTTCGTCCTCGCCCTCAGCCCCCGGGAAGCCATCGTTGGTCTCTCCACGCGGGCCGACGATCCGGACTCCCGCCTGCGCGCCCTGGCCAAGGGCCTCCCCCTGCGCCGCACCACCCTGGAATCGGCCCTGGCCGTGCGGCCCGAGCTCGTCGTCCGCTACTGGGGCGGCGATCCGCGGTTCGTGGCCCAGCTTCAGCAGCGCGGCGCCCGGGTGGTGACCATTGAGGACGCCTCGGACTTTGACGGGGTGCGGGCCAATGTCCGCCGCGTCGCCGCCGCCCTGGACCGCCGACCCCAGGGCGAGGCGGTGATCGCCCGCATGGACGCCCGACTGGCCCGCTCGAACCGCGCCTGGCGCGGGGCCACGGCCCTCTATATCACCCCGGGCGGCTTCACCGGCGGGCAGGGAACCTTGGTGCATCAGATCCTGATATCCGCCGGCCTCGCCCCGACGTCGCCAGGCCCCGGCTATCAACCCGTCTCCCTGGAGCAACTGGCCCTGAAGCCGCCTCGGGCGGTGGTGCTGGGCTTCTTCGACAGCTTCATGCTGGCCAACAACCACTGGGGCATGGGCCGTCATCCGGTGATGCAGCGCCTGGCCGCGCACCGCACGGTGGCCAGCCTGCCCGGCGCCATGCTCGGCTGTCCCGATCCCTCCGCCGCCGAGGCCGTGGAGATCCTGGCCGCCAGGGCGCCGCGATGAGCAGCCTCAGGCTCAACCTCCTGCTGGTCCTGATCCTGTTTGGCCTCGTGGCCCTGGGCCTGTTGCTGGGGGAGACTCCGCTGAGCGCCGCCCAGTACGCCCAGGCCTTCGCCGACCCCGCCTCGGCGCCCGGCGAGATCCTCTGGACCATCCGCGCGCCCCGCGCCGTGGCCGCCGCCGTGGTGGGCGGGGCGCTCGGCCTCGCCGGGGCGGTGATGCAGGGACTGCTGCGCAATCCCCTGGCCGATCCCGGGGTGCTGGGAGTCTCGGCGGGCGCCGGCCTTGGCGCGGCGCTGGCCATCGCGCTCGGCCTGGCCGCCACGCCGGGCGGCACGGAGGTCGCGGCCCTGATGGCGGCGCTCGCCACCGGCCTGATGCTGACGGCGCTCGCCGCCCGATTCCGCGAGCCCGAGACCCTGATCCTGTTCGGCGTGGCCCTGTCGGCCTTCGCCGGGGCCCTGACCGCCCTGATCTTCAACCTGTCGCCCTCGCCGGTCACCACGGCGGAGATTCTGTCCTGGCTGATGGGCTCGGTGGCCAATCGCGGCTGGAACGACATCGCCCGCGAGATCCTCCCGATGGCCGCCGGCGCGGGCCTCTGCGTCTACGCCGCCCGCGGCCTGGTGATGCTGACCCTGGGGGAGGAGACCGCCGCGCTGTCGGGCCTGCCCATGGGTCGCCTGCGCGCCGCCGCCGTGGCGGGCGCAGCCCTGCTGACCGGGGCCGCCGTGGCGATGGCCGGGATCATTGGCTTCGTGGGCCTGGCCGCGCCGCACCTGGTGCGGGCCGGGGCGGGCGCCGATCCGGGCAGGACCCTGACCCCCTCGGCCCTGGCGGGCGCCGGCCTGCTGGTGGCCGCCGATGTCGCCGCGCGGATGATCCCCACCGACCAGGAACTGAAGCTGGGGGTGGTCACCGCCCTGTTCGGCGCGCCGCTCTTCGCCCTGATCGCCTGGCGCGCGGCCCGGAGCTGGCGCGCATGATCGCGGCCCTGTCCCTGCACGAGGCCACCGTTCGGCGCGGCGAGGTCGAGGTTCTGTCATGCGCCAGCTTCCAGGTCCTGCCTGGCGAGGTCGTGGGGGTCGTAGGCCCGAACGGCGCGGGCAAGACCACCCTGCTGCGCGCGGCGCTCGGCCTGGCCAGGCTCTCCTCGGGCCGCGCCGAACTGGCCGGACGCGACATCTCCAGCCTGGATGAGGCGGGCCGCGCGGCCCTGGTGGGTTACCTGCCCCAGGAGCGGCGCGTCGGCTGGAGCCTGCCGGCCTGGCGGATCGCCAGCCTGGGGGCGGCCAGCAAACCGCCAACCCTGGCCCGGGCCGCCGCCCTAAGGGCCCTGGAACGGGTTGGGCTCTCCAATCTCGCGGAGCGCGGTGTGCTCGATCTCTCCGGTGGCGAACGGGCGCGGGTGCTGCTGGCCCGTCTCCTGGTCACCGCCGCCCCGCTGCTGGTGGCCGACGAGCCGGCCGCGGGGCTCGACCCCGACGCCCAGCTCCTGGCCCTGGAGCTGTTCCGCGAGGAGGCCGCCCGCGGCGCCGCCGTGGTCCTGACCCTGCACGACCTCGGCCTGGCGGCCCGGACCTGCGACCGGCTGGTGGTGGTGGGCTCCGGCCGCATCGTCGCCGATGGCGCGCCGGCCGATGCGCTCACGCCGCCGGTCCTGCGCCAGGTGTTCGGCCTGGAGGGCGCCCTGGAGGCCACCTCCGCCGGCCTGACCCTGGCGGCGCGCAGAGCGCGGCCGTGAAGCTGCTGGGCCTGCCTGGACGCGAGCCGGCGACCCTGGGTCAGATGCAGGCTCTGCTGGCCCGCCTGGAGGTGGGCCAGACGGAGACGGAAGTCCGCCGGCACGGCTTTTGGCACACCGACTGGACCGACCCCGACGTGCTTCCAGAGGCTGACGCTGTCTGCCTGCTCTCGGCCGACCTGGTCATAGCCAAGTCCATCGGAACCCTGATCACCATGCTGGCGGCGGCCCGACACGACTTTTCGCCCACCGCCTGCGTCTTCGTCGCCACGCCTCTGAACCGCCTGATCGCCGAGGACCGCATCCCGCTGCTGGAGGCGCACTGCGACGCCATCCCCACCCTGTTCATCCAGCAGGCGGAGGACTTCAACGGCGCCTACGCGCCGCTCGCGGAGATCGTGGCGCGGCGCCCGCGCTGCACGGCGGTGGAAATCCCGGGCGGCGATCACCTCTATGAGGACCTGGACCTGATCGCGCCGCTGATCGAGGCCTGGGTCAACGAGGCCTGAGCGTCAGTACGGCGTACCGTCCTTGCGCACGAAGCGGCCGTCGGCGTTGGCGCTCATCATGTCGATGTCGATCTTGGGCATGCCGATCTCGAAGGCCTCGGCTCTAGTTGGGGATGGGCGCCATCCCGCCGCTGGCCTGGGTCGGAATGGCGTTCTGGGACTGGACGATGCCGCCCGAGGGCACGTAGCCCGTGCCGTAGCCGCCGCGCTTCAGGTCCGCCGACAGGGTGATCGGCGCCGTGCCGCCGTTCAGCCGGGCGCGGTAGACCTGCATTCCCTCCATCACCCGCATGACGTAGTTGCGGGTCTCGGAGAATGGGATGCACTCGATGAAGTCGATGGGATCGGTGGCCGCCCCGCGCGGGTCGCCGCAGAAGGTCGACCATTGAATGGGGCGTCCGGGGCCGGCGTTATAGGCCGCGATGGCCATGGGGTAGGAGCCTGAGAAGGTCCCCACCATCTGGCCCAGATAGCTGGAGCCCAGGCGCATGTTGTATTCCGGATCGTCCAGCATGCCCGGCGAATAGCTGGCGCCCATGCGACGGGCCACCACCGAGGCGGTTCCCGGCATCAGCTGCATCATGCCCCGCGCCCCGGCGCCGGAGCGGATCGTCGGATCGAAGCCACTCTCCTGGCGAGTGATGCCCAGGACCAGGGCCGGCTCGGGCGCGCCGGGCACGTCGGGCGCCGAGCGCACGGGATAGCCGCGCTCGGGCAGGATGAAGCCGCGCTGGGCGGCGGCGCGGACCACCTTCATGCCGGTGTCGATGTCGCCATAGCCGCGGGCCAGGTCCACCAACAGGGCCTCCTCCTCGGCGGTGGGCAGGATGTCGTCCAGGGTCAGGACGAAGGTCTTGAACAGGTCCTTGTTTCCGATCTCGTAGAGCAGCCGGGCGGCGCGCACGGTCTCGCGGCCCTCGAAACGGTTGCGGTCGGCCTGGGTGATGATCGGGTCGCGGCCCAGGGTCAGCTTGCCATAGCCGATCTTCTCGCCGGCCAGCTGGCCGTAGAAGGTCGTGTTGAACCTAGCCGCACCGCCATAATAACCCTGGGCGCGATCCTGCTGTCCGCGGTCCTGGGCCGCCCGACCGCGCCAGTAGAGGGCGCGGGCCCGTGTGATGGGCGAGGAGCCGATCTTCTCGATGGCGGCGAAGTGGCGGTCGGCGTCCTCGGGGCGCTTGAGCCGGGTGAGCGCGATCCAGCCGGCGTAGAATTCAGCCTCGGTGGCGTCCGTGCCTTGGGTCAGGCCGGTGTTGGCGGCGGCGGTGTAGGCGCCCAGGGAGTCGCCGTTGCGCAGGGCGGAGATCACCAGCTGATAACGCTCGTCCCAGATGCGCTCGCCCATCTCGGTGAAGGGGATGTCGGTGGGGAAGCTCTTCACCAGCCCCAGCGCGATCTGGTCCATGCCCCGGCGGCGCATATAGGCGGCGCGCTCGAAGGCCAGGCCCGGCGAATTGCTGACACTGGCGGGAAGAGCGTTCACCAGGGCGTTGGCGCTGGGGGAATTCTGGCGCAGGGCCATGCGCGCCTGGGCGAGCTGGGCCTGGTCGGCCGGCAGCAGGGGGATCATGTCCCGCGCGGCGGGCCCCTGGCTGCCGAACAGGATGACGTCGGCGCGGCGGACGTGGTCGTCTACCGTCAGTACGTCGCCGAAGCGGGCCAGCATCGAGCGCTGCGGATCGGCCTCGAACAGCCGGTCGCGCCAGAAGTGGCGGATCAGGCTGGCGGCCTCCTTGGACCTGCCGGTGGCGCGATAGGCCGAGGCCAGAGCGATGGCGCCCTCGGCGGTCACCGGCTCGGCGCCGCCCAACCAGTCGATGATCCGCTGCGGGCTCTGGCCGGAGGTCTCCAGCAGCTTCTCGGCCGCCATCTGGCGGCGCCCGGACCGCGGCCAGCCGGCCAGGTCGCGGCGGGCCTGGTCGATCTCGAAGAAGCTCAGGGAATCGGCGGCGGAATCGGCCAGCGCCCAGGTGGCGATCTTCTTGGCGATCGGATCGTTGATCATGGCGATCGCCGACCGGGCGCCGGTGACGTCGGCGCGCTTGGCCGACTCCAGGGCGCTGCGCAGGGCCGCGCCGTCGGTGTCCGACAGGGAGCCGCGATAGGCGATCGGCTGGGTCTGGGTCAGCTCGATCGGGGGCGGAGGGCCTTCATAGGGACGGGGACCGTTGACCGGCGGCTGTTGCGCCTCGGCGACACCCGACAGCAGAACGGCGGCGGCGGCGGTGAGGAATGCCTTACGGGCCTGTGACGGCAAAACGAATTACTCCGGGTCGTGCGAAATACGGAACGAGTTGGTTGCGGCTTAGGGCCTGGCCGCCATATTGTCCGGCCAAATCTTGAGGCCGCAACAACTGGCCTCGCTTTCACGGCTTTTTGCAGACCATGTCCGAACCTTTGTTCAAGGGCGTCATGCCGGCCCTCGTGACGCCGTTCCGCGACGGCGCGGTCGATGAGCAGGCGTTTGTCGCCCTCGTCGAGCGCCAGATCGCGGGAGGCGTCCACGGCCTGGTGCCCGTCGGCACCACAGGCGAAACCGCCACGCTCAGCCACGACGAACACCGTCGGGTTGTGGAACTGTGCGTCGCCACCGCCGCGGGGCGTGTGCCGGTGATCGCCGGGGCGGGCTCCAATTCCACCGCCGAGGCCATCGAGCTGGTGCGCCACGCCAAGACCGTCGGGGCCGACGGCGCCCTGGTGGTGACCCCCTACTACAACCGCCCCAGCCAGGAGGGCCTCTACGCCCACTATGCGGCGATCAACGAGGCGGTGCAGCTTCCGGTCCTGGTCTACAACGTTCCGGGCCGCACCAGCGTCGACATCTCCGACGTCACCCTGGGCCGGCTGTCGAAGCTGCCCAATATCGTCGGCGTCAAGGACGCCACCGGCGACATGACCCGGGCCACCATGCAGCGCCTGCTCTGCGGCCTGGACTGGGTGATGCTGTCGGGGGACGACCTGACGGCGCTGGGCTACATGGCCCACGGCGGCCACGGCTGCATCTCGGTGACCTCCAATGTCGCGCCCGACCTCTGTGCGGCCTTCTACAACGCCGCCCTCGGCGAGGACTGGAAGACCGCCCTCTACTGGCAGGACCGGCTGATCGGCCTGCACAAGGCGCTGTTCGCCGACGCCTCGCCATCGCCCACCAAGTTCGCCCTGGGCCATCTCGGGCTCTGCGAAGCCCATGTGCGCCTGCCCATCGCCCCGTGCTCGGAAACCGCCCGCCACGAGGTCCTGGCCGCCTTGCGGGACACCGGCCTGATCTGATGGCCGGCAAGCTCATCGCCGAGAACCGCCGCGCGCGGTACGATTACTTCCTGGAGGAGACCTTCGAGGCCGGACTGATGCTGACCGGCAGCGAAGTGAAATCCCTGCGCCAGGGCCGGGCCAATATCGCGGAGTCCTACGCCGCGGTGGAGGGCAAGGACATCGTGCTGATCAACGCCGACATCCCGCCCTACGGCCAGGCCAATCGCTTCAACCATGAGCCGCGCCGGCACCGGAAACTGCTGCTGCACAAGAAGCAGATCGACAAGCTGATCGGCGCCGTCCAGCGCGAGGGCCGGACCCTCGTCCCCACCAAGCTCTATTGGAACGAGAAGGGTCTGGCCAAGCTGGAGATCGCGCTCGCCAAGGGCAAGCAGACCCACGACAAGCGGCAGGCCACCGCCGACCGCGACTGGCAGCGCGACAAAGCCCGCCTGATGCGCGACCGGGGCTGATGATCGAGGCGTCGCAGGTCGAGGCCATCGAGCGCGCCACCCTGGCCGCCGTGGCGCCCGAAGAGGTTCTGGAGATCGAGGGCTGGCTGCTGGGCCTGGACCCCGGCTCCATCCGCCGCGCCGCCAGCGCCGTGCCCCTGCGCCACGACCTTTCCGCCGACCTGGAGGTCTTCGACCGCATCGAGGCCGCCTATGCCGGTCGCGGCCTGACCCCGGCCTTCCGGATCGCCGACGGCCCTGGCCTGGAGGCCGTCCGCGTCCAGCTGACCCGCCGCGGCTATGTTTCCGAACAGCCGACCCTGGTGAAGACCGCGCCGCTCGCCGCGGTCGCCGCCGTCACCGACCATCCCCCCGCCGAGGTGGCCGAGCGGCCCGACGAGGCCTGGGCGGCGGTGTTTCTGGGGGAGGGGTTCGATCCCGTCGACGGCTCCTATCGGGTCAAGGCGCTGAGCCGCTCGGCCGGCGCCCGGTTCGGCATGGTGCGGGATGGCGAGCGCACAGTCGCGGTGGGGTGCGGAACCCTGGGCCACGGCTGGGCCAGCTTCCACGGCATGCGCACCGACCTTGGCCGCCGCGGCGAGGGCCTGGCGGGCCGGGTGCTGGCGGGCCTGGCGGCCGAGGCCCTGACGCGCGGCGTCGACCACGCCTTCCTGCAGGTGGAGGAGAAGAACGCCCCGGCGAGGTCGCTCTACCGCCGCGCCGGCTTCCAGCAGGCCTGGCGCTACTTCTACTGGAGCAGGCCGGGCTAGCTACGCGCCGTAATTTCCCGGGATCTGTTTCACCCCGTCGCCGATCCCATGCCAGTCGGGCTTGGACGCCGTGTTCATGTGCAGGACGGGCCTGATCCCGGGATCATCGTCCAGGGCGGAGGCCGCGATCGGGAAGACCTCGTGTCCGCCCAGGGGCTCGCCAAGCGACGATCCGCAGACCCCACAGAAGCAGCGCTTGTGGGTCCAGGGCGCGGGCGGTTCATAGGTGCTGATCTGGTCGGCGCCGGTGAGCAGCCGGAAGTCGGCGGCCTTCACCATCACCACCGCCGATGACAGGCCTGAGGCCTTTCGGCAGCGGTCGCAGTGGCAATAGGTCAGGTGCAGGGGCGTTCCGGTGATCTCGAAGGTCACCGCGCCGCAGAGGCAGCTTCCCTTGATCGGCGTCATGACAGCCCTCCCTAGCTTTCTATCAACGCCCTGGCGCGCCGGAACACCGCCTCGAACATCTCGCCCGTCAGCCTGCCCGTATTCGTGTTGAGCCGCGAGCAATGGTAGCTGTTGAGGATCACATAGGGCCCGGCCTGGAACTCCGTCCCGTGGCCGGGCGGCCCGGCGGAGGCCTTCAGGCCGATGGCCTTGAGCACATTGCGCCGCGACACGTCGCCAAGGGTGATGATGACCTTGAGCCGGGGCAGGGCGCCCAGGCGCGCGCTGAGGAAGGGCCGGCAGGTCGCCTCCTCGCTGGTCTCGGGCTTGTTGCCCGGCGGGGCGCAGCGGACGGCGTTGGTGATCATGCAGTCTGTCAGCTCCAGCCCGTCGTCGGGCCGCGCCTCATAGGTCCCGCGGGCGAAGCCGGTCTTCAGCAGGGTCTCGTAGAGCATTATCCCGGCGCCATCGCCGGTGAAGGGTCGCCCCGTGCGGTTGGCGCCGGTGCGGCCGGGCGCCAGGCCCGCCACGAGCAGGCGCGCGTTCGAATCGCCGAAAGAGGGCGCCGGCCCGTTCCACCAGTCGGGATGGTCGGCGCGGTTGGCCGCCCGATAGGCCACCAGGCGCGGACAGAGCGGGCAGTCCCGTGGCGGCTCGGCCACGGCGGTCGTGATCGGCATCAGGCCTCGGCGTCCGCCTCGCGGTCGGCCCCGGTGCGGCTTTCCTGGATGAAGCGGGGCAGGCGCGAGGGCCGGCCGATGATGTCGGCCAGGTCGGCCAGGTCGATGAAGCAGTCGGCCTGACGGCGCAGGTCGTCGCTGGCCATCGGCGGCTGGGACTTCACGGTGGAGACCACGGTCACCCGCGCGCCCTTGCGCTGGACCGCCTCCACCAGGCAGCGGAAGTCGCCGTCGCCGGAGAACAGCAGCAGGTGGTCGGCGTGGGCGGCCATTTCCAGCATGTCGACGGCGATCTCGACGTCCATGTCGCCGCGCCAGCGCTTGCGCCCCTGGGCGTCGGTGTATTCCCGGGCCGGCTTCGTCACCAGGCGGAAGCCGTTATAGTCCAGCCAGTCCACCAGGGGACGGATCGGCGAATACTCCTGATCCTCCACCAGGGCGGTGTAGTAGTAGGCGCGCACCAGGATTCCGCGCTTGCGGAACTCTTCCAGCAGCTTGCGATAGTCGATATCGAAGCCGAGCCCCTTGGCGGCCGAATACAGGTTCGCGCCGTCGATGAAGAGCGCCAGCCTGTCCGTGGGATAAAATGTCATTGGGATCGGAAATCCAAATAGGGGGCGGGAGGCGCATGGACCTGGACGGGACCGTCATCGTCGCGCTGGGCGGTAATATGGCCGGCGACTATGGTTCGTCCGAAGCTCTTCTGGAGGCGGCGCTCGCTCGTTTCGCCCAGGCGGGATTGCCTGTGGTTGCCCGGTCATCCTGGTGGAGCTCTGCCGCCTGGCCTGACCCGACCGTCAACGAGTATCGCAACGGCGTCGCGCTTGTCGAGACGAAGCTTAGCCCGCTGGAAGCTCTGCATACCCTTTTTTCAATCGAGGCGACCTTCGGTCGCGTGCGGAGCGAGAAAAACGCGCCCCGGACCCTCGATCTGGACCTCATCGCCCATGGCCGAGCTGTATTGGCGCAGCAGGAACTGACCCTGCCGCACCCCCGCGCCCACGAGCGGCTGTTCGTCATGGGGCCGCTGGCGGAGATCGTCCCGGACTGGCGCCATCCGACCCTGGGGGCGACAGCGCGCGAGCTGGCCGCTCGGGCCACCGTCGGCCTGGACGCGCGGCCGGTTCAGGCCGCCGCGGCGCGCCTGCGGCCCATGGCCTGATCCAGGCAGAGGGCGGCCACCGCGATCCATGGGATGCTGCTGAGGGCGTAGGCTCGCTGCCACAGGCCGACGTCGGCGCGGTGAACCAGGCCGCCAACCCCCATCATGATGGCGAACAGGGCCCCCGAGGCCAACAGGATCAGCAGCAGGAAGGTCTTCAGGCCGGTCATCTGGGCCCGGCCGGTCAGGGCCAGGAAGACCAGCAGGGGCGCGACCTGGATGGCCATGCCCAGGCCAAAGCCGCCGTGCCTCTCGTCGGGCATGGGGAACATTCCGCCCATGATCATCGAGGCGCCCCAGAGGCTGATGCTCAGCCCCGCGAGGCTCGAGAAGATCCAGCCCTTGGACAGGGCCCGCAACACCAGGGCGAATCCCAGGCCGGCGAGGATCGCGCAGACCCCGGCCGAGATGATTCCGTAGTTGAAGATCTCCGGCCGCGCCGCCGAGGCCGAGCCCAGTTCGCTGGCGTACTGGGTGACGTGGCTATAGCCGGGATAGAAGAGGGATCCGACGATCACGGCGCCGAGATAGAGAACCGGCGCGGCGATGCCGAGCCGCAAGAGCCACCTGTCCATATGACCGCTCCAAGCTTGACTATTGGGGGTCAGCTTGGCCGCCTGCGACCATTCACGTCAAGTCGGGGCCCGATTGCCGCCGTTGCGGCGTTGCACAATGAGCTCAAACCCTCTATTTTGTTCGGTTCTACCCCCGACTTGAGGATTCCATGGCCCGCGTCACCGTCGAAGATTGCATCGAACGAGTTCCGAACCGCTTCAGCCTCGTGCTGCTGGCGGCCCACCGGGCCCGCGCCATTTCGGCCGGCTCGGCCATCCTGGTCGATCGCGACAACGACAAGAATCCGGTCGTCTCCCTGCGGGAGATCGCCGATGACGTGGTGGACGCCGAGGAGCTGCGCGAGACCCTGATCGGGACCCTGCAGCGCGTCGACGAGCGCTCCGAAGCCGAGGAAGAGGCCGAAACCCTCGCCCTGCTGGCCGATCCGACCCACATGCAGATGAGCGAACTGGAACTGGTCCGCGCCCTGCAGAGCGACCGTGACGGCGGTCAGGAGGAGCGGTACTGAGCCCGGAAGGCGCAGAACCCCTCACGCTTACGGCGGCGCCTGACCCCGCCGTCGACCAGAAGATTGCGCCGCCGAGTCCGACTCGGCCCCTGCGCATGCTCCGCCAATATGAGCTGATCGAGAAGGTCCGCTCCTACGATCCGACCGCCGACGAGGCGATCCTGAACCGCGCCTATGTCTATGCCATGCGCATGCATGGCTCGCAGAAGCGCGCCTCCGGCGACCCCTATTTCGCCCACCCCATCGAGGTGGCGGGCATCCTCACCGACTACCGGCTGGACACCGCGACCATCGTCACGGCCCTGCTGCACGACGTGATCGAGGACACCCCGGTCAGCGCCCAGGACATCACCGACCTGTTCGGCTCGGAGATCAGCGAGCTGGTGGAGGGGGTGACCAAGCTCACCAAGCTGGAGCTCAACAGCGAGCACACCAAGCAGGCCGAGAACCTGCGCAAGTTCATCCTGGCCATCTCCAAGGACGTCCGCGTCCTGATGGTCAAGCTGGCCGACCGCCTGCACAACATGCGGACGCTGCACTACATCAAGAGCCCGGCCAAGCGCGAGCGGATCGCCCGCGAGACCCTGGACATCTACGCCCCGCTCGCCCGCTCCATCGGCTGTCACCGCATCTGCTCGGAGCTGGAGGAGCTGGCCTTCGAGCACCTGAACCCGGTGGCCCGCGACGCCATCGGCCGCCGGCTGGAGGCCTTGCGTATCGAGCAGGGCGGCGCCGTGGCGGTGGTCTCGGGCGAGATCGCCTCGAAGCTGGAGAACGGCGGCCTTTCGGCCCGGGTCTTCGGCCGCGAGAAGAACCCCTATTCGATCTGGCGCAAGCTGCAGCGCAAGTCGATCGGCTTCTCCCAGCTCTCCGACATCTACGCCTTCCGGGTGATCGTCGATTCCGAAGAGGACTGCTACCGCGCGCTTGGCGTCATCCACCGCGCCTGGCCCAGCGTGCCCGAGCGGTTCAAGGACTTCATCTCGACGCCCAAGCGCAACAACTACCGCTCGATCCACACCACGGTGGTGGGCCCCAAGGGCATGCGCATCGAGATGCAGATCCGCACCGAGGCCATGGACCGGGTGGCCGAGGAGGGCGTGGCCGCCCACTGGCGCTACAAGGACAAGTCCTACGGCTTCGACGCCGAGGCCCAGGCCGACGCCGGGGGCCGCGACCCGCTGCTCAACCTGCGCCATCTGGTCCAGGTGCTGGAGCACGGCGGGGACGTCGAGGAGCTGGTGGAGCACGCCAAGCTTGAGATGTATCTCGACCAGGCCTTCGTCTTCACGCCGAAGGGCAAGCTGGTCAGCCTGCCCAGGGGCGCGATGCCTCTGGACTTCGCCTATGCCGTCCACACCGACGTCGGCGACACCTGCATCGGGGTGAAGATCAACGGCGAACTCAAGCCCTTACGGACGACTCTTCAGAATGGGGATGTGGTCGAGGTCATCCGTGGCGCCAAGCCCGTGGTGCCCCCCGACTGGCGCTCCCTGACCGTCACCGGCCGCGCCCGCTCAGCCATCCGCCGCCACATCCGCCAGACCGAGAAGGAAGAGTTCACGAGGCTCGGCCGCGCCACGGTGGACCAGACCTTCGAGCGCGCCGGCAAGGCCCGCAAGGACGTCTCCCTGAAGCCCGCCCTGGAACGCTTCGCCGTGGCGGGCGAGGACGACCTGTTCGAGATCGTCGGCCGCGGTCGCATCTCCCCGACCCAGGTGCTGGACGTGATCTTCCCGGGCCTCAAGGCCTCCGACCGCGAGGCGGCCACCGCCGTGCGACGGATCGAGGGTGGCAAGGCGGCCAGGCTCTATGTCCGTGGCGGCGGCCTGACCCCTGGGGTCTCCCTGCACTTCGGCCAATGCTGCACCCCAGTGCCCGGCGACCGCATCGTCGGCATCATCGAGCCCGACGGCGGCGGCCTGACGGTCCACACCATCGATTGCGCCAAGCTGGCGGAATACGAGGACAAGGAAGAGCTCTGGCGCGACCTGCAATGGACGCCGGAGGCCGAGCGCAACACCGTCACCCTGTCGCGCCTGACCGCCACCATCCGCAACGCGCCGGGCGTCCTGGGCCAGGCCTGCACGGTGATCGGCGAGGCCGGCGGCAATATCGTCAACCTGCGCATGCACCGCCGCCACGCCGACTTCTTCGACGTCGACTTCGATGTCGAGGTGAAGGACGCCCGCCACCTCACCCACATCGGCGCCGCCCTGCGCGCCAACCCGTCCATCGAGACGGTGGAGCGGGCGAAGGGGTGAGCCCATCGCCGGCTGGGGCTCAGGTCGCGGCCCGCGCGGCGTTCGCCATGGCCTTGGCCGCAGCCTGCTCCTGGGCGATGGCGTCGCGAGTCTCGTCGATCAGGCGTCTGGCGATGGGATCGGTCTGAATCGCCAGCCAGTAGGCCGCCAGCTTCGGGAGGTTTCCCAGGGGATCTGGGGTTCCGAACAGTCCGGGAATCCACTCGCAGGCCAGGACCAATTGCGGGGTGATGGCCCCGTCGGCCTGGGTGAGGCTGGCGCCCACCGCATAGCCGTCGGTCCCGATGTATTCCTCCAGGAACCCCAGGGCCTCGGCCACCTTGTCCGTGGCCGCGCGTATGGCGAGGGGGTCCCAGTGCTTGCGCGAACGGGCCGAGAAACTGAACAGCGGGACCATGGCCATGACCACGTAGAAGTCGCAGATGCGGGAGAGCAGCCGCATCCGGGCCCGCCCCCAGGCATCGGCCGGCTGGGTGGCCGGGCTGGGATAGGCCTCCTCCAGGTACTCGCAGATCACCTCGGACTCAGGCAGGGCGCGGCCGTCGTCCAGCACCAGGGCCGGGACCCGGCCGACGGGATTGATGGTCAGGTAGTCGCCCTTGGACTCCGCCGAGGAATGGAAGCCCGGAGGCTCGATGATCTCCACCTCCAGGCCCTTGGCGTAGATCATCAGCCGCACCCGGGTGGGGAAGGGCGAGGAATAGGTCTGGAATAGTTTCACCGCGCGTGGGCCAGGCGGCCGGCGCCGGCCTTGGCCTCGACGCCCGGCCAGGCGTCCACCGTCACCCGCCGCATGTGCCGGCGCTGGCCGGGATAGTCGTTCAGCGCATAGTGCCAGACCGAGCGGTTGTCCCAGAAGGCCACCGAGCCCGGGGACCAGGCGAAGCGGGTGGTGAAGCGCTCGCCCCGGCAATGGTCGAACAGGAAGTCCAGCAGGGCCTTGGACTCCCGGGTGCTCCAGCCCTCGATCTTCATCGTGAAGGCCGGGTTCACATAGAGCGCCTTCCGGCCGGTCTCGGGATGGACGAGGACCACGGGGTGGATGAACTCGCCGGTCGCCCCCTCGGCCTCGGCCACATTCATGGAGGAGCGCTTCTGGGCCGAGTGGCCGCCGGCGGAGTATTCCCGTCCCGCCGAATGGACCGCGTTCAGGGTCTCCAGGGTGGCCCGCAGGCCGGGCGTCAGCGCCTCGAAGGCCGCCGCTTGGCTGGCGAACAGGGTGTCGCCGCCATAGTCGGGCAGTTCCACGCCATAGAGGATGGAGCCGATGGAGGGGTGCTCCAGGAAGCTCATGTCGGAGTGCCAGCCACCGCCGAAGTTCACCCTGTCCTGCGGCTCCTTGATGATCTCCATCACCTCGGGGTGGTCGGTCATGCCGGCGACATAGGGATGGATGTTCAGCGGGCCGAACCGGCGGCCGAAGGCCAGCTGCCGCTCCGGCGTCAGGGCCTGGTCGCGGAAGAAGATCACCTGGTGCTCGACGAAGGCCTGGCGGATCTCGGCGATGGTCTCGTCGCTGAAGTCCTGGGACAGGTCGACCCCGGAAATCTCGGCGCCCAGGGCGCCGGCGGTGCGGCGGATGCGCAGGTTCGGCATGGCTATGGTCCTCCCGGGCGCCTGACCGGCGCCTCTCGCGAGGGATTTCGTCACGTCCGCGCCTGCCGTTCAATCCCCGGCGCCCGCAGTTTTTCTGCCGCGAGGGGGGAGGGCGGCTGGGGCGCCCGCCTAGCTTTTCCACCCGTCGACGCCTAAGTCGGCCCCACGGCCTCGCTTCCAAGGACGATCCCCATGACCTCCACCGCCCTGACCTGGCGTTCGGCCCTGCTGGCCCTGGCCGTGGTGGCGGTGTGGGGCACCAATTTCGTGGTCATCAAGGTGGCGCTGGCCCACCTGCCGCCGCTGACCTTCGCCACCCTGCGCTTCACCTTCGCCCTGATGCCGGCGGTGTTCTTCCTCAAGCGGCCAGCCGTGCCGTGGCGCAACCTGGCGGCCTATGGGGTGCTGATCGGCCTGGGCCAGTTCGGCATGCTCTACCTGGCCATGCAGCACGACATCTCGCCGGGCCTGGCCTCCCTGGTGGTGCAGGTCCAGGTCTTCTTCACCATCGGCCTGTCCATGTGGCTGACGGGCGAGCGGGTGAAGCGGTTCCAGGTGGCGGCCCTGCTGCTGGCCACCGCCGGCCTGGCGGTGATCCTGTGGCACACCGATGGCGCCACCACGCCGCTGGGCCTGGGCCTGGTCCTGATCGCCGCGGCGAGCTGGGCCGGGGGCAACCTGGTGCAGCGCTCGACCCCGGGGGTCAATTCCCTGGCCTATGTGGTCTGGGCGAGCCTGTTCTCCATCCCGCCGCTCTTAATCCTCTCCCTGGTGTTCGAGGGCGCGCCGCGGATGATCCAGGGCGTCGCGCACGCCGACGCCGCAACCTGGGCCGCGGTGCTCTGGCAGTCGGTGGGAAACACCCTGTTCGGCTACGCCGCCTGGGGCTGGCTGCTGGCCCGCTATCCGGCGGCCACCATCTCGCCGCTCGCCTTCTTCGTGCCGGTGTTCGGGATGGCGGCCTCCGCGGCGCTGCTGGGGGAGCCGATGCAGGGCTGGAAGCTGGCGGCGGCGGGCCTGGTGCTGGGCGGCCTGGCGCTCAACATGTTCTGGCCGATGCTGCGCCGGTCGGCCCTTCAGACCTCGTAGGCGTACATCCGGTAGGGGACCTCCACGCCCTGGGGCTTGGAGAACTTCATGGTGTCCTCGACGAAGTGGAAGCCCAGCCGCTTCAGCACCGCGCCCGAGGCCGGGTTCTCCGCATTGTGCCCGGCGACGATGCGCTTCAGCCCCACGGTACCGATGGCGAAGTCCATCAGGGCGGCGGCGGCCTCGCCGGCGTAGCCTTGCCCCCAATAGGGCTCGTCGAACCAGTAGCCGATCTCGCCATAGGTCCCGGAGATGTCGTCGATGTCGGCCGTTCCGATCATCACCCCGTCCAGCAGGACGGCGAAACGGTAGGCGGTTCCCTGCGCCCATTCCTTTCCGTGCAGGTCGGCCCATGCGAACATGGCCTCTTCCGTCGCGGGCCACGGCGCCAGCCGCAGCATGCGGGTGACGTTCCAGTTGGACTGGATCTGGGCCATGCGCGGGGCATCGGCCGGCTCGGTGGGGCGCAGGATCAGGCGCGGTGTCGTCAGCCGGATGTCGCGGCTCAGCATGGATTGCGTCTCTCCTCACACCATCCCAGATGACAGCCTGACGTGGTTTCGCTAAGCCGCGTCAAGGAGGCGCTCTCATGAACACCGAACAGGTCCTGGAAGAATTCCGCGCGTCGGGCGCCCTGCGCGAGGGCCACTTCGTGCTCTCCAGCGGGCTGCACTCGGGGACCTTCCTGCAGAAGAACCTGGTGTTTCAGTACCCCGAGCGCACCGAGCGGCTGTGCAAGGCCCTGGCGGCCAAGATCATCGCCGAGGTCGGTCCGGTCGATCTGTGCATTTCTCCGGCGGTGGGTGGCATCATTCCGGGCTACGAGACCGCGCGGCACCTGGGCGTGCCGTCCATGTATGTCGAGCGTGAGGGCGGGTCCTTCAAACTTCGCCGCGCCTTCTCCATTCCGCCGGGGGCGCGGATCGCCATGGTGGAGGACATCGTCTCCACGGGCCTGTCCTCACGGGAATGCGTCGACGCCATCAAGGCGGCCGGCGGCAATGTGGTGGTGGCCGCGGCTATCGTCGACCGCTCCGGCGGCAAGGCCGATCCCGGCGCGCCCTTCGTGGCGCTCGCCCGCCTGAACGTTCCGGCCTATCCCGCCGATCAGCTGCCGCCGGAACTGGCTGCGATCCCGGTGGAAGACCCGGGCAGCCGGAGACTGCACGGATGAGCCGCCTTCGCCTGGGGGTGAACATCGACCACGTGGCCACCATCCGGAACGCCCGGGGCGCCACCTATCCCGATCCCGTCCGCGCCGCCGAGATGGCCATGGCCGCCGGCGCCGACGGCATCACCGCCCACCTGCGGGAGGATCGCCGGCATATCTCAGACGCAGACATGGACGCCCTGGCCGCCATCACCCGCCGGCGCGGCATCCCGCTGAACTTCGAGATGGCGGTGACCGCCGAGATGGAGTCCATCTGCCTGGCCCATGTCCCCCACGCCGCCTGCCTGGTGCCCGAGCGCCGGGAAGAGGTGACCACCGAGGGCGGCCTTGACGTGGTCAAGGGCCACAACGCCATCGCCCCCACCGTGCGCCGCTTCGTCGAGGCCGGGATCCGGGTCTCCTGTTTCGTGGACGCAGACCTGGACCAGGTGGCCGCCGCCAAGTCCGTCGGCGCCCAGGTGGTGGAGCTGACCACCGGCCCCTATTGCGACGCGATCCGCGACCGCTCACCCGAGGCGCCGCGCCTGCTGGAGAAGCTGCGCGCCACCGCCGCCGAGGCCCACCGCATCGGCCTGGAGGTCCATGCCGGCCACGGGATGGACTATGAGAGCGTCAAGCCGGTGGCGGCGATCGGCGAGGTGATGGAGCTCAACATCGGCCACTTCCTGATCGGGGAGGCGATCTTCGTGGGCCTGACCCCGGCCATCCAGCGCATGCGGGCCCTGATGGACGAAGCCCGCGCCGAGCGCGCGGCATGATCCTGGGGATCGGCTCGGACCTGTCGGACATCCGCCGGGTCCACGCGACCCTGGAGCGGTTCGGGGAGCGCTTCACCCACCGCATCTTCACCGAGATCGAGCGCACCCGCTCCGAGCGCAAGCCGGACAAGGCGTCGAGCTACGCCAAGCGCTTCGCCGCCAAGGAGGCCTGCGCCAAGGCGCTGGGCACCGGCATGCGCGCCGGGGTCTTCTGGCGCGACATGGGGGTGGTGAACATGCGTTCGGGCCAACCCACCATGGCGCTCACCAACGGCGCCCTGGCCCGGCTGGAGAAGATGGTCCCCGAGGGCCACAAGCCGGTGATCCATCTGTCGCTCACCGACGACCACCCCTACGCCCAGGCCTTCGTGATCATCGAGGCCGTGCCGGAATAAGCCGTCCCGTCTGGGGCGAGGGCGGGTGAGACGCGCGCGGTTCGTGCTAGGATTGCGTCATGTCGGGGGCCTCCGCAAAAACGCACGACCGGCGCCGCCTGCGCTTTTCGCTGGCGCTGGTGACCCTGGTCCTGGCGCTCGCCTGGCCCCAGGCGCGGCGGCCGGCCGAGCGCCTGCCGGCCGGGCGCACGGTGCAGCAGGCCGTCGCCGCCACCGAGGCGCCGGACCTCTCGAGGGCGATCATCGCCCTGGGGCGCGGCTTCGACGGGCGGGTCGGCATCGCCGTGCGCGACGTCGACGAGGGCTGGACGGCCTCCTTCGACGGCGACAGCAAGTTCCCCCAGCAAAGCGTCTCCAAGCTCTGGGTGGCCCTGGCGGCCCTGGACGCGGTGGACCGGGGCAGGATGGCGCTCGCCGACACCTTGGTGGTCCGCAAGGACGACCTCAGCATCTTCCACCAGCCCCTGCGCAAGCACGTCGGCGAGAACGGCTATCCGGTCACGGTGCGTGAGCTGATCCGTGGGGCCATCGCCCAGAGCGACAACGCCGCCAACGACATGCTGGTGGCCCATGTCGGCGGCCAGACCGCCGTCCAGGCGATCCTCGACGGCCATCGCCTCAAGGGGGTCTGGGCCAGCCCGCCGGAGAAGGTGATGCAGGCCCAGATCGCCGGCCTGGACTGGAAGCCGGAATACTCCTTCGACCGCACCTTCTGGACCGAGCGCGACACCCTGTCGCCCGAGGCCCGCTCGGTGAACCTGGATGCGTACCTGCAGGACCCCTATGACGCCGCCACCCCCGTCGGACTGGTGACCGCCCTGGCCCGCCTGCAGCGCGGGGAACTGCTGGCGCCGGCCTCCACGGACCTGCTGCTGGACATCATGCGCGGGACCGAGACCGGCGCCAGCCGGCTGCCGGCCGGTCTCGCGCCGGGCTGGCGGCTGGCTCACAAGACCGGGACCGGCCAGGTGATGGGGCCGGTGGCCACCGGCTTCAACGATGTGGGGATCATGACCGCCCCGGACGGTCACAGCTATGCGGTGGCGGTGATGATCGCCCAGACCCGTCGCCCGACGCCCGAGCGCCAGGACCTGATGGCCGCCGTGGCCCGGGCCGTGATCGCCCATCACGACCGCCACACCGCCGCCCAAACCGGCGTCTATGGTCAAGCTCCAGGCGATGCGACCCATTCGCCTTGATGAAGAGTTCACGGGCGCGACTCTTGCCGCTGGGCTATGCAGCGGTTAGCTACAGCCTCTCCATGCCCCGGCGCGCCGGTTGTTTTCGGAACTCACTATGACTGACGACGTGCACAGCGCGGGCTCCGAGAAGTCGGGCGCCATGAACGAGATCGTGGAGATCGTGAAGACGGTCGTCTACGCCCTCATGATCGCGCTGTTCCTGCGGGTGATCTTCTTCCAGCCCTTCACCATCCCGTCGGCCTCGATGGAGCCCACCCTGCTGGAGGGCGACTACATCATCGTGTCGAAGTATTCCTACGGCTACTCGAAGAACTCGATCCCCTTCAGTCCGCCCCTGTTCAAGGGGCGGATCATGGAGCGCATCCCCGAGCGCGGGGACGTCATCGTCTTCAAGCTGCCCCGCGACGGCCACGTCGATTACATCAAGCGCCTGATCGGCCTGCCGGGCGACCGGATCCAGGTGATCGGCGGCGTGTTGCACATCAACGGCAAGGCCATCCCGCGCAAGCCGCTGGCCCCGGTGATGGTGGATTCCGGCTACGGCTTCACCCGCAACGTCGAACGCTTCGAGGAGACCCTCCCGAACGGGAAGCGGATCATCACCTACGACTTCGGTCCCGACGGCGACGTCGACAATACCAAGGTCTTCGTGGTGCCCGAGGGCGAGTACTTCTTCATGGGCGACAACCGCGACAATTCCCTCGACAGTCGCGTGGCGCCCGAGGCGGGCGGCGTGGGCTATGTCCCGGCCGAGAACCTGGTGGGCAAGGCCCGCATCATCATGCTGTCGTGGAACAAGGGCGCCTCGCTCTTCAAGCCCTGGACCTGGGTCCTGGACGCGCGGCCAAGCCGGTTCTTCCACAGCCTGAAATGAACAAGCGCGACGTCGCGGTCTCCGAACTCGAGGCCCGCATAGGCCACGTTTTCAAGGACCGGGACCTGCTGGAGCGGGCCCTGACCCACGCCAGCGTCGGCGATGGGGCCACCAAGGTGCGCCACAACGAGCGGCTGGAGTTCCTGGGCGACCGGGTGCTCAACCTGCTGGCCGCCGAGGCCCTGATGGCGCTCAATACCGAGGCCCGCGAGGGCGAGATGAGCCGGCTGATGGCGGCCCTGGTGAACTACCACGCCTGCGCCGACGTCGCCCGGTCGGTGGGCCTGCCCGACGCCCTGCGCCTGGCCGCCAGCGCCACCAAGATCGGCGCCCGGGAAAACGACACCGTCCTGGGGGACGCGTGCGAAGCCCTGATGGCGGCCCTATATATCGACGGCGGCATGGACGCGGCCCGGACTTTCTTCCAGACCTTCTGGGCGGACCAGTTCGCGACCCTGGACGAGCCGCGCAACAAGGATCCCAAGACTCGGCTGCAGGAATGGGCCCAGGCCCAGGGCTTGGCCCTGCCGGCCTACAGCCTGATCTCCCGCACCGGCCCCGACCACGCCCCGGTCTTCACCGTCCAGGTGGCGATCGCCGGCTATGAATCCCAGGCCGCCGAGGGCCGATCGAAACAAGAGGCCGAAAAGGCCGCAGCTCAGGTAATGTTGTTGAAACACGAGACCACCCAATGACCCGTGCAGGTTTTGTCGCCATCATCGGCGCGCCCAATGCGGGCAAGTCCACCCTGACCAACCGCATGGTGGGCGCGAAGGTCTCCATCGTCACCCAGAAAGTCCAGACCACCCGCTTCCCGGTGCGCGGTGTCGCCATCGAGGGCGACACCCAGATGGTGCTGGTGGACACGCCGGGCATCTTCACGCCGCGCCGCCGGCTGGATCGGGCCATGGTCCGTTCGGCCTGGGGCGGGACCGAGGACGCCGACGCCATCGTCCACCTGGTGGACGCCGCCGCCGAGATCGCCGTCAACGAGGGCCGCGGCAAGGCCGCCGACCGCCGCGGCATGGCCGACGTCGACACCATCGTCGAGGGCCTGAAGGCTTCCGGCAAGCAGGTGATCCTGGCGCTCAACAAGATCGACGGCGTCAAGCGCGAGAACCTGCTGGCCATCTCCCAAAGGCTCTTTGAAACAGGCGTCTACAGCGAGGTCTTCATGATCTCGGCGGCCACCGGCGCGGGGGTCGACGACCTCACCAAGCGGCTGGTGGAGCTGATGCCCGAGGGGCCCTGGCTCTATCCCGCCGACCAGACCGCCGACCTGCCGGTCCGCCTGCTGGCCGCCGAGATCACGCGGGAGAAGATCTATCTGCGCGTCCACGAGGAGCTGCCCTATGCGGCCGCGGTGGAGACCACCTCCTTCGAGGAGCGCAAGGACGGCTCCCTGCGCATCGAGCAGACCATCTATGTGGAGCGCGAGAGCCAGCGTCCCATCGTGCTCGGCGCCAACGGCCAGACCCTGAAGTGGATCGGCCAGAAGTCTCGCGAGGAGCTCACCACCCTGCTGGGCGTGACCGTGCACCTGTTCCTGACCGTCAAGGTCGACGAACGCTGGGCCGACAAGCGCGAGTTCTACGGTGACGTGGGTTTGGATTTCGATGTCTAGGATCGCCCTTCGCCGTCCTTCTCCCCTTGCGGGAGAAGGTGGCCCCGCGAAGCGGGGTCGGATGAGGGGTTGATGGTCCTATCCAGCAAACCCACTCCGTCATCCCGGCCGGAGCGAAGCGCAGAGCCGGGACCCAGGGGCCCCATCCAGTCACCTGGGTCCCGGGTCTCCCTGCGGTCGCCCGGGATGACGGGTGTCTTGTTCCGAGAGCGGAGCGCGACCCCTTATCCGTCGGGCCTCCGCCCGAAACCTTCTCCCGCAAGGGGAGAAGGAGCCTTGGTGTTCGCCTGACGCCATGGAATTCGAAGATGACGCCTTCGTGCTCTCGGCCCGGCCCCACGGGGAGGCCGGCGCCATCGTGGAGTTCCTGACCGCCAACCATGGCCGCTACGCCGCCCATGTGGCCGGTGGGACCTCGCGCAGGCTCAAGCCGCTGCTGCAGGCCGGGGCCCGCGCGGTGATCTCCTATCGCGCTCGAGTGTCCGATCAGCTCGGCTCGGTCACCCTGGAGCCGGTGGGGGAGGGACCCTCGGCCCTGTTCGACGATGCGCTCGCCCTGGCGGGCCTGGCCGCCGCCGCCGCCGTGGCCGCAGCCGCCCTGCCGGAGCGCGAGCCGCATGCGGGCGCCTTCTACGCCTTCGAGGCCCTGACGGAGTCCCTGATCCATCCCGACATCTGGCCGGCCATCTTCGTGCGGTTCGAGGCCGGCCTGCTGCAGGACCTGGGGTTCGGCCTCGACCTGTCGAGATGCGCCGCCACCGGGGCGCTGGACGACCTGATCTATGTCAGCCCCCGCACCGGCCGGGCGGTGAGCCGGACGGCGGGCGAGCCGTACAAGGACCGGCTGCTGGCCCTGCCGCCCTTCCTGCTCTCGGCCCAGGGTGGAATCGCGCCGGGCGACGTCGGCGCGGGCCTGGACCTGACCGCCCACTTCCTGCGGGCCTTCGTGTTCAATCCGCTCAATCGCCCCTTGCCGCCGGCCCGGCTCTGGCTTGTGGACCGTCTATCTGACGCGGACCGCCTCTAGAGACGCCGCCGCCCCGGCCCGCTAGAATCACCGCGCAACCGAGTTCGCGATTCTCCCATGACCAAACACACCCCCCCGCCGTTCGACGGTGACGGCGAGCGCATCATCGACGAGCCGCTGACCGAGGCCCTGTCCCGGCGGTATCTCGCCTATGCGCTCTCCACCATCACCGGTCGGGCCCTGCCCGACGTGCGCGATGGCCTCAAGCCCGTCCACCGGCGGCTGATGTACGCCATGCGCATGCTGCGCCTGGACCCCACCACCACGGCCAAGAAGTGCGCCCGGGTCGTCGGCGACGTCATCGGCAAGTATCACCCGCACGGCGACGTGGCGGTCTATGAGGCCCTGGTGCGCCTGGCCCAGGACTTCGCCCAGCGCTACCCGCTGGTGGATGGCCAGGGCAACTTCGGCAATATCGACGGCGATAACGCCGCGGCCATGCGCTACACCGAGTGCAAGCTGACCGTCGCCGCCCAGCTGCTGTTGGACGGGATCGACGAGGACGCGGTGGACTTCCGCTCCACCTATGACGGCGAGGACGAGGAGCCCGTCGTCCTGCCGGCCGGCTTCCCCAACCTGCTGGCCAACGGCTCGTCCGGCATCGCCGTGGGCATGGCCACCTCCATCCCACCCCACAACGCCGCTGAGCTGATCGACGCCTGCCTGGTCCTGCTCAGCAACCGCGAAGCCACCACGCTGGACCTGCTGGAGCACGTCCAGGGCCCCGACTTCCCCACCGGCGGGGTGATCGTCGAGCCCAGGGCCTCCATGGCCGAGACCTACGAGACCGGCCGCGGCGGCGTCCGTGTGCGCGCCCGCTGGTCCAAGGAGGACAACGGCCGAGGGACCTACCAGATCGTCATCACCGAGATTCCGTATCAGGTGAAGAAGGCCGACCTGGTGGAGCAGCTCGCCGGCCTGATCGAGACCAAGAAGGCCCCGCTGCTGGGCGACGTGCGCGACGAGAGCGCCGAGGACGTGCGCCTGATCCTCGAGCCCAAGAGCCGCAACGTCGAGCCCGAGGTGCTGATGGAGAGCCTGTTCAAGCTCTCCGACCTGGAGACACGTTTCCCGGTCAACATGAACGTCCTCGACGCCCGCGGCACGCCCGGCGTCATGAGCCTGAAGCGCTGCCTGCAGTCCTTCCTGGATCACCGCCGCGAGGTGCTGATCCGCCGCGCCCGCTTCCGGCTCAACAAGATCGAGGCGCGCCTGCACATCCTCGACGGGATGCTGATCGCCTTCCTCAATCTGGACGAGGTGATCCGCATCGTCCGCTATGAGGAGGAGCCCAAGGCCAAGCTGATCGAGGCCTTCGACCTCTCCGACCTCCAGGCCGACGCCATCCTCAACACCCGCCTGCGTCAGTTGGCCCGGCTGGAGGAGATGGAGCTGCGCCGCGAGCACGCCGAACTGGCCGAGGAGCGCGACGGCCTGGTCAAGATGCTGGGCGACGACAAGCAGCAGTGGAAGCTGGTGGGCCTGGGCCTGAAGGACGTGCGCGCGATCCTGGGCCCCGACACCACGCTCGGCCGCCGCCGCTCCACCTTCGACGTGGCGCCCACCGTGGACGCCGAGGCGGCCATGGAGGCCATGATCGTGCGTGAGCCGATCACCGTCATCCTGTCGGATCGCGGCTGGATCCGCGCGGCCAAGGGCCGGGTGGAGGATCCCTCGGAGCTGAAGTTCAAGGAGGGCGACAAGCTCGGCTTCCTGGTCCCGGCCGAAACCACCGACAAGCTGCTGATCTTCGCCTCCGACGGCCGGTTCTTCACCGTCGGCTGCGACAAGCTTCCCTCGGCGCGGGGCCACGGCGAACCCCTGCGGCTGATGCTGGACCTCGACGACAAGACCGACATCGTCGACGTTTTCCCGTATCGAGCGGGCTCCAAAAGGGTGATCGCCTCCAAGGAGGGCTACGGCTTCGTCATGCCGGAGGAGGAGGCCATCTCCGCCCGCCGCGCCGGCAAGCAGGTGCTGAACGTCGGCGCCAAGGGCGCGGCCTTCGCCATGCCCGCCACCGGCGATCACCTCGGCGTCATCGGCGACAACGGCAAGATCCTGATCTTCCCGCTCGCCGAACTACCGGAGATGCCGCGCGGCAAGGGCGTGAAGCTGCAGACCTACCGCGAGGGCGGCCTGCGCGACGCCATCGTCTTCAACGAGGCCGACGGCGCGACCTGGATCGACCCCGCCGGCCGCACACGCGTCTGGGCCGAGTGGAAGGACTGGCTCGCCAAACGCGCCGCCGCCGGCAAGCTGGCGCCGAAGGGCTTCCCCACCAGCAAGCGGTTCAAACCGAAATGAGATTCTCCCTCCCCTTCATGGGGAGGGTGGACAGCGTGAAACGCCGGACGGGTGGGGGAGTCTTGCCGGTATTCCCCACCCTGACCGCTATCGCGATCTGCCCCTCCCCATAAAGGCTACCGCATTCACACATCTGCATTTGAGGGTGTTGTGGAAGTCTGATTCCCTGAGTTGGTCATGATGGGAGCAGGCGATGTTGGATGTGACGCTGGGGCGGTTTGGCGACCGCCGCCTGGAAAAGGGGGGCCTTCTTGCATGCTCGTCTGGTGGAGACGGGTGGGCGGGGTCTTCGGGTCCGCCGGCTTGGCGGCGATCGGGCTGGAGAGATCCGCCTGACGCGTCTGCTGCGCAACGATGCGGTGACGATCGAGGAGAT
>NZ_JAUSLW010000037.1 GCF_030645195.1 Phenylobacterium sp.
AGCTCGCCCCCAGCCGCCGCAGCACCTCGCGGGGGATCTGGTGGTGGGCGATGACGGGGCGCTGGTCGCGCAGGCCCAGGGATTCGCGCTGGACGAAGAACATCCAGGTCGCCTTGGCGGCGGCCTTCACCAGGGTCTCGCGGGGCTGGGTCTGGTCCTCGCCGGCGTCGAAGGCGCGCAGGGCGGCCAGGGCCTTTTCCATCTTGCCGCCGATGCGGCCCAGGGCCGCGGCGGCCTCGCCGGCCATTTCGTGCTGCAGGAGATCAAACCCGCTGTCGCGGGCCGAGGGGGTCTGGCGCTTGCCGAACATGGGCGCTCCCATTGGTCGTGTCGTCGGAGACTAGCCAATTCCGGGCGGGGAGGGCCAGTTCCAGCTTACCTTGTCTGTCGCGCTCTCGGACGGCGAACAGGTTCGCCTGAGAGCGCTTACGTCATCCGCAGGACGACGCTCTCGGGGATCGGCTCGGCGGGCCGCACGCCGCTGAGCGCCGGGATGATGTCCGCGACGCGGTCGACGGAGATCCAGCTGTCCATGAACTCGGGTGGGGTCAGCTTGGCGTCCACCGTGTGCTGGAAGAGCGCGTAGAGCGGCTCCCAGAAGCCGCCCGGGCTGTAGAAGACCACCGGCTTGGCGTGCAGGTCGAGGCGCCGCCAGGAGAGCAGCTCGACGATCTCCTCAAGGGTGCCGACGCCGCCCGGCAGGACGATGAAGCTGTCCGAACGCTCGAACATGATCATCTTCCGCTCGTGCATGGAGGCCACGACGATGGTCTCCACCACGTCCAGGCGGCGTTCGCGCTCCTTCAGGAAGTGGGGGATGACGCCCAGAACCTTGCCGCCGGCCTCGTGGGCGGCGATGGCGCAGGCGCCCATCAGTCCCACCCCGCCGCCGCCATAGATCATCTCCAGGCCCGAGGCGGCCAAAGCCCGGCCCAGGTCCGCGGCGTCGGCCAGCAGCTGGGGATCGGCGGCGTCGGAGGAACCGCAGAACACGCAGGCGCTCGAAAGGGGGGCGAGGTCTTGCCCCATGGGCGGTAAGCTCCGGAAAAGGACTCAAACGGCACGCTGCTGACATGTTCGGCGCGCGGGGCCGATTAGCTAGGGTCTGGGTTAAGGAGTTTCAAGCAAGCCGTGGTCCGCGTCCCGATTCCTATCGTCGCAGTCCTGCTGCTGACCGCGTGCGACGCCGAGGCGCCGCGGGTTCCCATCGCGCCCAAGAAGGAGCCCGCCGCCCAGGCCGCCGGCTATGTGGTCCCGGCCATGGTGACGCGGGTCGAGGCCGGGCCCGCGGGCCTGACCCTGACCGGCTCGGCGCCGGCCGGGGCGCCCGTCCGCCTGGCGAGCCCCGATGGCGCGGCCATGGCCACCGAGGCCGACGGCAAGGGCGTCTGGCGGCTGGTGGTCCCGGCGGCGGCCCAGCCGAGGCTGTTTGGTCTCTCCTCCACCCAGGGGACGCGCACGGCGCAGGCGGAGGGCTACCTGCTGCTGACCCCCGAGGGCAGGGGCTACCTGCTGCGCTCGGGCGCCGGGGCGGTGCGGGTGGGGCCGGTGGCGGGACTGGCGATCACCGCCTTCGATTTCGACCGGGAGGGGGCCGCGGTGGTCTCCGGGGCGGCGCCGGCCAGCGCCACGGTCACCGTGCGCGCCGACGGCCGCCAGAGCGCCGATGGCCGGGCCAACGCGGCGGGCCGGTTCGCCATCTCGCTGAGCCAGCCCCTGACGCCCGGCGCGCACACGATCAAGATTTTTAGCGACGGGGCCGAGAATTCGGCGACAATCGACACCTCGCCCGCGGCCTCCCTGGTCGACGGCCCATTTCGAAGCACCACCACGCCCGCGGGTTTGCGGGTGGACTGGATGACGCCGGGCGGCGGGGTCCAGTCCACAGTGATCCTCAATTGATCTTGGAATTTTTGCCTATCGCGTGACGATCCGGTTTCGGCCGTCGCGCTCTCGAACGGAGCGTTCTCAAGGTGTCATTCATGCACGCCGGCGGTGTCCGGCGGTTCGCAAGCCCCGGGGCGGTGTCGCCGCCCTCGGTGAAGTTCAGCTTCTGGGCCTCGATGGCCGACCTCGGCCGGCTGGTCCTGCGCTCGGGCGCCAAGGGCCTGTCCTGGCGGATCCCGGTGGCTCTGGGGACGGTCTTCGTGGGCAAGCTGGCCGGCGTCACCGCCCCGGTGATGCTGGGGGACGCCATCAACACCCTGTCGCCGGCGGCGGGCCAGGCCGTCGCCATCGGCGCCGACTTCGTGGCCCTGGCCCTGGCCTTCGCCGGCCTGCGGCTGGTCTCCTCCTGCGCCCCCTATCTGCGCGACGCCATCTTCACCACCGTGTCCCAGTCCACCATGGCCAAGGCCGCCGTGGAGACCTTCGCCCATGCGCTCGCCCTGTCGCTGGATTTCCACCAGGGCAAGCAGACCGGTATGCTGGCCCGCATCATCGACCGCGGCTCGCGCTCCACCGACTTCCTGATCCGCAGCGTGGTGTTCAACCTGGGTCCCACGGCGGTGGAGCTGGTGATGGCCCTGGTGGTCATGATGCTGCGGCTGGACTGGCGGTTCGCGGCGACGACCTTCGTGACCATCGTCATCTACACGGTGGTGACCTTCAAGATCACCGACTGGCGGCTCAGCCACCGGCGCGAGCTGAACGAGGCCGACAGTCGCTCGGCGGGCCTCTCGGTGGACGCCATGATGAACTACGAGACGGTCAAGACCTTCGGGTCGGAGACCCGCACCGTGGCCCAGTACGAGGACGCCATGGGCGACTATGTCGTCGCCTCGGTGAAGGCCAACACCTCGCTCTCCCTGCTCAACGCCGTGCAGGCGGTGATCCTGACCGTCGGCCTGGCCCTGATGACGGTGCTGGCCGGGCTGGAGGTGATCGAGGGCCGCATGCGGATCGGCGACGTCACCACCGCCATCCTGCTGCTGACCGGCATCTACCAGCCCCTGAACATGCTGGGCTTCAACTATCGGGAGATCCGCCAGGCCTTCATCGACATGGAGCAGATGGTCAGCCTGACGGCGCTGAAGCCCGACATCGTCGACGCCGCCGACGCCCAGGACCTGCCGCCCTCGGCGGTGCATGGGGCGGACGTGGCCTTCGAGGGCGTGACCTTCCAGCACGACGCCCGCTCCAGCGGCCTGAAGGAAGTCAGCTTCCACGCCCCGCCGGGGACCACCACGGCCATCGTCGGGCCCTCGGGCGCGGGCAAGACTACGGCGGTGCGCCTGGCCCTGCGGCTGATCGATCCCCAGGCGGGACGGGTGACGATCGACGGCATGGACCTGCGCCAGGTGCGCCAGGCCTCCCTGCGCCGGGCCGTGGCCCTGGTGCCGCAGGACGTGGCCCTGTTCAACGACACGGTCTACGCCAATATCGGCTTCGCCCGACCCGACGCGACGCCGGACGAGGTTCGCAAGGCCGCCGAGGACGCCGAGCTGGGGCCGTTCATCGACGGCCTGCCCAATGGCATGTCCACCATGGTCGGCGAGCGGGGCCTGAAGCTGTCCGGCGGCGAGCGCCAGCGGGTGGGGATCGCCCGGGCCCTGCTGGCCAATCCCCGGGTGCTGATCCTCGACGAGGCCACCAGCGCGCTCGACGGCCGCACCGAGGAGGCGATCCAGGCCACCCTGCGCAAGGTCCGCGCCGGCCGCACCACCCTGGTGGTGGCCCACCGCCTCTCCACCATCGTCGACGCCGACCAGATCGTGGTGCTGCGGCGGGGGAAGATCGTGGAGCGGGGCACCCACGCGGAGCTGCTGGAGAAGGCCGGGGAATACGCGGCGCTGTGGCGGCGGCAGACGCGGGAGCAGTAGGAGCCGAAACCCCGACCCTGCGGCCTCAGGCCCCGCCGATCCGCTTCCAGTAGATGATCGTCCCGCTGAGGCCGCCGTGGGGTTTCAGCGCATAGTCGGGGATCTCGCCGGCGCGGACATAGCCCAGGCCCTCATAGAGCCCCGCCGCCCCGCCGTCGCTGGCGGTGTCCAGCACCAGCAGGGTGCGGCCGCGCTGGACGGCCAGGGCCTCGGCCGCGCGCATCAGGGCCGCGGCGATCCCTCGGCCGCGGCAGCTCTCGCGGGTCATCAGCTTGGCGATCTCGCCGCGGTGCGGCTGGTTGGGCGGGCAGTCCAGCAGCAGGGTCACCGTGCCGGCCAGCACCTCGCCGTCCCAGGCCCCGAGGACGACGCGCTTGCCGTCGGCGGCGGCGGCGAGCGCGTCGTCCCAGAAGCCCAGGGCGTCGTCCTGCGACAACGGGTGCATGAAGCTCACCGAGCCGCCGCCGGCCACCACCGCGATGAGCAGGTCGGCGAGCTGGGCGCGGGTGTCGGGCGACGCGATGAGCGGCCTGATATCCATCCCGGGCATGGCGGTCGGGCGGCTACTCGGCGGCCTTGGGAACGTCGTCGTCGCCGAAGACGAGCTGGCGATCCCGGGGTGTCCTGCGACCGAAGCGCGGTCCGAGCGTGCGGGCCCAGAGCCAGCCGAAGCGGCGGGCCATGACCTTGGGCGCGGCCAGCAGGACCGGCGTCAGGATCAGGGTCAGCAGGGTGGCGAAGGACAGGCCCCAGACCACCGCGCCGGACAGCTGCACCCACCACTCCGACCCCGGCGCCTTGTACTCGATATGGGCGTTGTGGAAGTTCGGGTGGATCTGGAACATCAGCGGCAGCAGGCCCACCACGGTCACCAGGGTGGTGAGCATCACCGGCCGGAACCGCTGGGCGGCGGCGCGGACGGCGGCGTCGTCGGCCTCGTAGCCCGAGCGGCGCAGCTGGTAATAGGTGTCCACCAGCACGATGTTGTGGCCCACCACGACCCCGGCCAGGGCCACGATGCCTGTGCCGAGCATGAGCACCGAGATGTAGTCGAAGGTGTGCAGCAGGTTGATCTGCACCCCCAGCAGCACCCCGACCGTCGACAGGGCGACGGCCGAGAGGGTGACGACCACCCCATAGAAGCTGTTGAACTGCCACAGCAGGATCACGCCCATCATGAACAGGGAGGCCGACATGGCGGTCGCAAAGAACACCGCGGCCTTCTGGCCCTCCTCATCGGCGCCGGTGAACTTCCAGCGGACGGAGGCGTCGATGGGCGCCTTTTCGAGCCAGGGCTTGAGCTCGGCGATCTTCTGGTTGGCGGCGACGCCCTCGACGGCGTTGGCCTGGACGATCACCAGGCGCTGGGAATCCCGGCGCTGGATGTTGGTCACCTGCTGGGCCGGGACGCGCTTGATGAAATAGCTGGCGGGCACCGGACCCAGGGCGGTCGGGATCTTCATGTTCTCGAACGCCGCCACGTTGCGGCCCTCGGGGGTGAAGCGCACCCGGATGTCCAGCTCGTCCTCGGCGTCGTCGGGGCGGAAGCGGCCCACCAGCACGCCGCCGGTGGTGAACTGGATGGCCTGGCCGACGGTGAGCACGTCGACGCCGTAGCGGCCGGCCGCCTCGCGGTCGACGGTCAGGTTCCACTCGATGCCCGGCGAGGTGCGGTTGTCTTCAAGTTCAATGAGCTGGGGATCGGCGGCGAGCTTGGCCTTCACCATGTTGGCGGCCTTGTTCAGCGCCACGGGGTCGTTGCCGCGCAGTTCGACCTGTACGTCCTTGCCGGTGGGCGGGCCGCCCTGGGGCTCGCGGACTTCCACCTGCATCCCGGGGATGTCGGTGACGCGGCGGCGGATCTCGTCGGCGATGTCCTTGCCGCGCAGGCCGGACGCCTTGCGGTCCTCATAGTCGTCGAAGTCCATCGAGATGCGGCCGATGGTGTCGTTGGGCGGCGCGTTCGGCCCACCGCCGCTGCTGGACGCGCCGCTGCGGACATAGATGGAGTTGACGCCCCTGATCCCCTGCAGGCGGCGCTCGACCTGGGACACCAGCAGGTCCTGGGCCTCGGGCGAGAGGTTGCCTCGGGCCTTGACGTAGACGGAGACGAATTCCGGATCCTGGTCGAGGAAGAACTCGGTGCGGTGCTCGGTCTTTCCGAACCAGAAGAAGACGCCGAAGATGATCGCCAGGGTCGCGGCCATCACCCGGAAGGGATGCTGCCCCAGGAAGCTGATGGTGCGGGCGTACCAGCCCATGAAGCCCGCCATCTCGCGCGGATCGCCTCGCTCGGACTTCTCGATCTCGGCCAGGTGTTCGGCGTCCACGGCCGCCTTGCGGGCGACGATGGAGCCCAGGGCCGGGGTGAAGATCAGGGCCACGAAGATCGAGGCGCCCAGCACGAAGAACAGGGTCAGCGGCAGGAAGCTCATGAACTTGCCGGCGATCGAGTTCCAGAACATGAACGGCAGGAAGGCGCAAAGGGTGGTCAGGGTGCCGTTCAGCACCGGCCAGAACATCCGCTTGCCCGCGGCGGCGAAGGCCTCGCCCTTGGGCAAGCCCTCGGCCATCTTCCGGTCGGCGTACTCCACCACCACGATGCCGCCGTCCACCAGGATGCCCACGGCCAGCACCAAGCCGAACATCACCATCTGGTTGAGGGTGATATCCAGGGCGTTGAGCATGAGGAAGGCCAGCATGAAGCAGGCCGGGATCGCCAGGCCCACCATCAGGCCCTGACGGATTCCGAGGCTGGCGACGATGATCATCATCACCAGCAGGGTGGCCGACATCAGGCCGCTTTCCAGCACGATCAGGGTGCGGCCAATGAAGTCGCTCTCATCGAAGATGTAGGAGACCTTGACCGTCTCGGGCCAGCGCTTCTGCTCCTCGGCCACCACGGCCCGGACCCGCTTCACCGTATCGAGGACATTGGCGCCGCTGCGCTTGGAGACGTCGAGGGAGTAGGCCGGATGCCCGTTGAAGCGGCTGATATAGGCGGCTTCCTTGAAGGTGCGGCGCACGTCGCCGATATCACCCACGGTGATCAGGCGGTCGCCGTTCTTCTTGATGGGCAGGGAGAGGATGTCCTCGGGCTTCTCCACCACGCCGGGGACCTTGACCGCGAACTTGCCGGCGCCGGAGCGCAGGTCGCCGGCCGGAACCAGCTGGTTGTTGCGGCCGATCACCTGGGCCAGTTCGCCGGTGGTGACGTTGTAGGCCTCCATCCGCATGGGATCGACGGTGACCTCGAGGAATTCCTCGCGGCCGCCGCTGAGACTGGCCTCCAGCACGCCGGGCACGGTCTCCAGCCGGTCCTGCAGGTCACGGGAGATGCGCACCAGCTCGCGCTCGGGCGCGGCGCCCGACAGCACGATGCCGATCACAGGATCGCCGGAGAAGTTGGCCTCCTCGATGATCGGCTCCTCGGCGTCCGGCGGGAACTTGCCCCGGGCCAGGTCGACCTTGGCGCGCACATCCTCCAGGACCTTGTCCTTGTTGAAGTCGGCCTCGAACTCCAGGCTGACGACGGCCATGCTCTGGCGGGCGACGGCGTTCATCTGCTTCAGGCCCTCGATGCTCTGAAGCTCGGTCTCCATGGGCTTGACCAGCAGCCGTTCGGCGTCCTCGGGGCTGACCCCGGGATAGGGCACGACCACCGAGACATAGGGGATGGTGATGTCGGGTTCGGCTTCCCGAGGCATCGAATTGTAGGCCAGGAATCCGAAAATGCTGGCGATCAGGGTGACGCCCAGCACGACCTTGCGCCGTTTAATCGCGCCGTCGATCAAGGGTCCGATCATCGTCTCTATCTCCAGGGGCGCCGGCGCGACTTAGCGCGCGCTGGCGACCCGAACCTTCTGACCTTCGGCCACGTAGGACTGGCCGACCGTTATGACGCGCACCGGACCGCGGAGCCCCGCGACCCAGACACCGTCGGGGGTTTCCTCGATCACCGTGACCGGGGCGAAGGCCACCTGATTGCTGGCCTCGACGTAGCGGACGCCCTGGCGGCCGGCGGAGTCCAGCACCAGGGCCGACACCGGCACCTGGTGGGCCGGGCCCGCCCCGGCCGAGATGCGGACGGTGGCCGAGAGGCCCGAGCGGGCGGCCATGTTGGGGTTCGCGGCGGCGACCTCCACATGATAGGTGCGCGTCTGGGCTTCGGCGTCGCGGGCGATGTAGCGGACGCGGCCCGACAGACGCTCGCCCGAGAGCAGGGTGGCGGTGGCCGGGGCGCCGACGCGCAGCTTGCCGGCGTCGGTCTCGGGCAGGTCGCCGACGATCAGCAGCGGGTTCAGCTCGATCATGGTGCCGCAGGCCTGGCCCGGCGACAGATAGGCCCCGATCTCGGCCTCGCGCTTGTCGAAGACCCCGGAGAAGGGCGCGCGGATGCTCATCTGCTCGATGCCGATCTCGGCCTGACGCACCAGGGCCGCGGCGTTGTCGAGATTGGCCTGGTCCTGCAGGACCTGGGTCTGGGAACGATAGCCCTTCTTGGCCAGCTCGATGGAGGCCTGCTGGGTCAGCTGGCGCGAGCGCAGGGCCGCCCGGGCCTGGTCCAGGGTCGCCTGGCGGGCGTCGACGTTCAGGCGGCAGAGCACCGCGCCCTTGGCGACGAAACTACCCTCGGTGGCGGGGGTGGCGGCGACCGTGCCGGGACTCTCGGACTTGACCGAGACGGTGCGGGCCGACTCGGTGCGGCCGCGGATCACCACCGTGTACTCATGCACGCTCTCCGGCGTCAGGACGACCTGAACCGATGGCAGGGTGGCGGCGGCCGTGGTCTTGGCCGCGGCGCCGTCCTTCTTCTCGCCCCCGCCGAACAGCGAGCCGATCAGGAAATACAAGGCGGCCACGAGCAAGATTCCGCCCGCGAAAAGATAAGAAGATTTGACGCGCATACAGCCGTTTCCCCGAGCGCAGCAGTCATTCGGCGACCGCACATGAATCGGCCGCCCGCCCCGCAGTCCTATGCAGATAGGTTGCAGTGGCTTTTGATGCCACCGTTCTACGAGCGCAAATGAAATCGCCGACAGGATGATGTATGGCCGCATATTGTGCCCGTGAAGCCGCAGGATCGGCACGCACGTGCCCCCCGCTCAAGCTGAGCCTTGGGTGCTATCCAAGGTTGAAAGATAAGGAGACGTCTTGAGATACCTGCACACCATGGTCCGCGTGACCGACCTCGACGCCTCGCTTTCCTTCTACTGCGACAGGCTGGGGCTGAAGGAAGTCTCCCGCGTCGAGAACCAGGGCGGACGCTTCACCCTGGTCTTCCTGTGCGCCCCCGGCGACGAGGAGATGGCCAAGGCCAGCCGCGCGCCCACCGTCGAGCTGACCTACAACTGGGACCCCGAGGACTATCAGGGCGGCCGCAATTTCGGCCACCTGGCCTATGCGGTGGACGACATCTACGAGACGTGCGCTCGGCTACAAGAGGGCGGCGTTATCATCAACCGGCCGCCGCGGGACGGCCACATGGCCTTCGTCCGCTCGCCGGACGGCATCTCGGTGGAGCTGCTGCAGGCGGGGCCGGCCAAGGCGCCGGCCGAGCCCTGGGCCTCCATGCCCAATACCGGCGTCTGGTGATGGGGGATCGTCTGGCGGCGCGCGCGGCCCTGATCACCGGCGCGGCCGGCGGCATCGGCCTGGCCTGCGCCCAGGCCTTCGCCGCCGAGGGGTGCGACCTGGCGCTGATGGACATCGACGAGAAGCGCCTGGCCGCCGCGGCCAAGGACCTGGCCAAGCAGAGCGGCCGCAAGGTCCATGCCGTGCCCTGCGACGTCGCCGACGCCGCGGCGGCCCAGAAGGCGGTGATCCGCTCGGCGGCCCTGCTGGGGCGGATCGACATTCTGGTGAACAACGCCGGCATCCTGGCGGCCGGCGACATTCTGGACTGCGACCTGGCCGACTTCGACCGGGTGATGGCGGTCAATCTGCGGGCGCCCTTCGTGATCGGCCAGACCGTGGCCCGTCACATGGTGGACGCCAAGATCAAGGGGTCGATCATCAACATGTCCTCGATCAACGCGGTCCTGGCCATCCCCAACCAGGTCGCCTACGTGGCCTCCAAGGGTGGGATATCTCAGCTCACCAAGTCCATGGCCCTGGCGCTCGCGCCCTATGGGGTGCGGGTCAACGCCATCGGGCCGGGCACCATCTCCACCGACATCCTCAAGGACGTGATGGAGAACGAGGACGCGCGACGCCGGGTGTTGTCGCGCACGCCGATGAAGCGGTTCGGCGAGCCCTCGGAGATCGGCAAGGTCGCGCTCTTCCTGGCCAGCGACGACGCCTCCTACATGACCGGACAGACCCTCTATCCGGACGGCGGACGCCTGGCGCTGAACTACACGGTGGCGGTGGATTAGGCCCTTGGACGGCGGGCGACACGGCCTATGTCTGCAGTCGATCCTCGCCAGCCCGGAGTTTCCATGACCGACCAGACCTTCCTGACGCTCAATGACGGCCGGCTGATGCCCCAGGTGGGGCTGGGGGTCTGGCAGAGCCCGGCCGAGACCACCGCCGACACCGTGGCCACGGCGCTGGCCGCCGGCTACCTGGCCATCGACACCGCCGCGGCCTATCGCAACGAGCCCGGCGTGGGCGAGGGGGTGAGGCGTTCGGGCGTGGCCCGCGACAAGCTCTTCATCACCACCAAGCTGTGGAACGAGAACCAGGGCTATGACGCGGCCCTGGCGGCCTTCGACAAGAGCCTGTCGCGGCTGGGCATGGACTATGTCGACCTCTACCTGATCCACTGGCCGGCCCCGACCCAGGACCTCTATCTGGAGAGCTGGAAGGCCCTGATCCGCCTGCGCGAGGAGGGACGGGCGAAGTCCATCGGCGTCTCCAACTTCGCCATCCCGCACCTGGAGCGGATCATCGGCGAGACCGGGGTCACGCCGGCCGCCAACCAGATCGAGCTGCATCCCCGCTGGCAGCAGGCGCAGCTGCGGACCTTCCATGCCGGCAAGGGGATCGCCACCACCTCCTGGAGCCCGCTGGGCCAGGGCCGCCTGCTGGACGACCCGGTGATCGGAGGGATCGCCGCCAAGCACGGCAAGACCCCGGCCCAGGTGATCATCCGCTGGCATGTGGACCTGGGTCTGACCGTCATTCCCAAGTCGGTGACCCCGGCCCGCATCGTGGCGAACTTCCAGGTCTTCGACTTCGCCCTGGACGCCGAGGATCTGAAGGCCATCGCGGGCCTCCAGGCGGCGGACGGCCGGATCGGGCCCGACCCCAACGCCTTCGGCTAATCCTTCGCGAAGGCTAGCAGGTCGGCGCCTGGACTGATGGCGCGGGCCGGCGGTTCCGGGTAGAGCCCGTGCGCGGCCAGGGAGAGAGTTTTTTGGTGAAGCGTCCGGGTTCCCGCAAGACCGTCACGGCGGCCAACCTGGCCGACCTGGGCGCCGCGCGGCTGGCGGAGATCCTGATGGACGTCGCCGAGGCCCAGCCCAGCATCAAGCGACGGCTGCGCATGGAGCTGGCCGGGGAGGTGGGCGCGCAGGACCTGGCCTCCGAGGTCGCCAAGCGGCTGGCGGCCATCGAGACCCGCCGTTCCCGCGTCCACTGGCGCAAGTACAAGGAATTCGTCCGCGACCTGGAGCTCCAGCGCGCGATGATCGCGGGCAAGATGGCGCAGGAGAACCCGGCCCTGGCGCTGGAGTTCCTCTGGCGGTTCGTCGACATGGCCGAGGGCGTGCTGTCCCTGACCAAGGACGACAAGGGCGAGGTGGAGGCGGTGTTCCTGGCCGCCGTGGAAGACCTGGGGCCCATCGCGGTGAGAGCCGCGGGGTCGACGACGGCCCTCGCCGAACGCGCCTTCCAGGCCCTGGAGACCGACGAGAACGAGATCTTCTTGCGCCTGGTGGAGATCCTGCTGCCGGCCCTGGACGCCGCCGGGATCGCCCGGCTGCGGACGCTGCTGGAGGCCGCGATCGCCCGGCGCGGCCGGTCCAAGCCCGCCCTGCGCGCCGCGGTCCAGGCCCTGACCGACGCGCAAGGCGACGTCGACGGCTTCATCGCCACCATCACCGCCAGCGAGGCCCTGCAGCCCTGGACGGGCGCCCAGATCGCCGCGCGCCTCACCGCCGCCGGCCGCGCGCCCGAGGCCTTGGCGGCCCTGAAGCGCTCGGCCCCGCCAGCCTTCGCCGACGTCGCCCGCTCCCAGGCCCGGGTCGTGGCCTCGGCCTCCAGTCTGAAGGCCTGGGAGGACGCCTATCTCGAGGCCCTGGAGGCCGATGGCCAGGCCGACGCCGCCCAGGCGGCGCGCTGGACCGCCTTCGAGCAGCGGCTGTCGGCCGAGCGGCTGCGGGCCTATCTCAAGCGCCTGCCCGACTTCGACGACGTCGAGGCCGAGGACCGCGCCATGGTCTTCGTGGCGGGATTCAAGAGCTTCCCCGCCGCCCTGCGTTTCTTCCTGGCCTGGCCGGCGCTCGGCCAGGCCGCCGCCCTGATCCTGGCGCGAGGCGACGAGATCGACGGCGACGACTATGAGGGGCTGGAGGCCGCCGCCCAGGCCCTGGAGACCCGCCACCCCCTGGCCGCGACCCTGCTCTACCGGGCGATGATCGGGCGGACCCTGCAGTTCAACCGCCGCGACCGCTTCGCCGACGCCGAGCGCTGGATGGCCGACTGCGCCGCCCTGGCCCCCCGGATCGCCGATTTCGGCGACCATGAATCGCACGCCGACTTTGTGCGTCGGGTAGGACACACTCCACAGGCCTGACGCCTTGCGCCGTCCAAAGGCCGCGCTCGGGCCTTGCGGCGGACTCTTTCGAGGCGCACAGGGTCGCCCATGGCGATGCAGAAACGACGGATTGATCGCGCTCAGCGGTTTCGGGCGCGGCGAGTCTGGTGGGACCGGCACGGCGCCTTCGCCCGGGGCCTGCTCACCGGAACCCTTGTGACCCTGCTGGCGGTCTGGATCGCCAAGATGGCGGCCGCGACCTTCTAGGGCGGGCTACTCGGCCTTGCCGTCGAGGTCGCGCATTTTCCGCTCCACGAAATCCCGGGCCGATTCCGGCGTCTCGTCCTCTTCGGGCGGCGGCGCGCCGCCGCCCTTGAGGCGCTGGATCTGGGCTCGGAGCTGGTCGGCGCGGATCTTGCGCCGCGCCGCCTCGTCAGGATCGTCGGTCATGACGCATCATACCTCGAACCCGGCCGCCATTCTATTTCACGAGCTCGGCGATCTGGGCCCGCAGGTTTTGCGCCCGCGTCTCCGCCGGCTTGGCCATGGCCGAGACCGGCATGCCGACCAGGGCGGCGCTGGCCCGGCCGCCTTCGCCCCGGGCCTTCCGCTCCGGCGTGGCCCGATCGACCTTGGCGCGCAGGTTGCCTTCGCCCGTAAGGACCCCAAGGTCGCGGAAGACGGGCTCGGCCGTGCCGAACCAGACCTGTTGCCACCAATGGTCGCTCGCCAGGTCGTGCCAGGACAGATAGCCGCCGCGCAGCACCCTGCGGGGCCCCTGGATCGCCCCGGTGAAGGAGTAGCGGACCCCACCGTCGGCGACAGGATCGAAGAAGTGCGGCGTATAGAAGTCGCTCACCAGCACGCCGTTGATGGAATAGCCGAACTGGGCGGCCTCCGACGGGTCGGCGACCTCCACCAGATAGTTCACGCGGCCCTGTTTGGGCTTGATGGAGTCGCCGCCCACCAGGTGGTTGCCGTATGGGTCGACGAGCATCTCGACCGACTCGTGGCTGGCCGTCAGCGACCATTCGTCGGGGTCGTTCGAAGCGGTGATCAGGCCGAAGGGCTGCCCGTCCTTGTCCATGTGGATGCCCGCCGCGCCGGCATAGCCGATGTCGTCCATGACGATCATGGGCCAGTAGTCGGTGGGGACATCCTCCAGCCGCGCGAAGGCGTCGACGGTGGCGCCGACGTCCCAGACCGGGGCGAGGTCGCGACTGGCCTGCTTCTGCAGGGCGGCGGCGACCCGCATGAGGTCGCCCGGCGCGACGATGGCGGACTCGGACACGAGCGCCAGGTGGCGAATGAGACTGGACATGATGGTTCCTCTCGTTCGGAAGATCGGCGTCCCCCCGATGGCGACGCCGGGGGGGCTTCAGATGGCCTTGGTCAGCAGGTCGCGGACGTCGGCGAGGGGGGCGGCCCCAGCCGCCGCCGACGGGGCGTGGGTCGCGGCCAGGGCGGCGCGGGCGGCCTGCTTGACGCGGTCGGCCTCGGACTTCGCCTCGGTGGCCTCGCGCCGGGCGGCTGTGACGTTGGCCTGCTGGATCTGGGTTCCCAGCAGCACGCCGCCGGCGGCGACGGCGAAGGCCGTGAAGCCGTTGTAGATCAGCAGGGCGTGCTCCCAGAGCTTGCCCTCGCTGGCGGCGAAATAGCCCATCATGGCGACGGTCAGGCCGACATAGAGCAGCAGCAGGACGCCGGCGGTGAGGAGGGCGTGAAGGGGCGGGCCCGCCGGCGGCGGGGTGAGGGTGGTGTCGGTCATGGCGGGCGCCTTTTCCGGAAAGGGAGTGTGGAGGGGCTAGGTCGGTTGCGCGGTGGTGGCCGTGCAGCCGGCGACGCCGACGCGGCCACGCTGGACGTCGCCCATGCGCGTCTTGGCGGTGCGGCAGATCAGCAGGCCCGCCGCCCGGATGCTTCCGGAACGGGGATCGGTGAGGCGATAGCTGACGACCAGGCCGCCGGTGAGGCTGACTCCCTCCGCGCCGAAGGCGGTCCATAGATTGGTTCGTTTGAGCAGGCTGCCGCCGGCCCGCTCAATGGCGACGCGGAGGACCAGCGGATTCCTGTCGGCTATGGCCGCAAGTTGGGACGCGCGGATGAGCAGGCTCGGCGCGTCCGCGCCGCCCTGGCTGACACGGAGCTGGAATTCGTCGATCCGCGCGATGAGGCTGTCGAGGATGGCGACCTTCGCCTTGATGTCGGCCGTGTCGCCCGAAGCCGCCCATTGGCTTCGGCATTGGAAGGCCGCATTGCGGCGATGACCCAGGCCATCCAGTTCGCTGATGAGCGCGCCCGCAGCCCGCGCTCCCGGGTTGACAGCTTCGGTGGGAATGATGGCCTCGGCGCCGAGGCGGGCGGCGATCGCATTGACGAGCGCGCGGTCGTCGGCCTTGACCTCAAGGGCACGCACCTCGGTGTCGACCTTGAGCGCGCTGACCACGGCGCCCAAGAGGGGCAGGGCCGCGCCGGCCGCCATGAACCTGGGGTCGGCCCGCGCCGGCGCGCGGGGGCAACCGGCGACCTGGGCGTTGTCGGCCGCCGCATTCAGGGCGGCGATCTCGGCGCGAAGGGACGCGCCAAGGCCGAGATTTACGGTTTCAGACGCGGGCAGCACGAGGATCGGGCCAAGACCCTTGGCTGAGTCGGCGATCGTTCTCGCCGCCTCGTTGATCGCCGCGCTGGACAGCATCCAGGCCTCCATTGCGCCGGCGCCTTCCCCCAGGGTTGTGGTCCCGGCTGCGCTCGGCAGTCCGAGAGCGGTGGCCTTGGCCTTCACGACCTCGGTCTGAGCGTTGACGAGGGCAGCTTGGGCTTGGAGGCGCGCGGTGTCAGCCTTCACGCCGGCCTGGGGATCCACGGCGTCCTCCGCCCGAACCGGGACGGCGGTCCATAAAGCCGCGATGAGGGCTGCGCCGCTCACGGAGATTCTTAGAGACATGACGGGTTCCTCTGCGTCGGTCCCCCTCGGGGAGAGGCGGGATCACGCTGAGGTTAGGAGGGCGCCCCGCGCCCCGCCGTGACGGCCGTCACGCTCCGGAGGAGGGTGGCCGAAACACACGATTACGTTGTGAGTTCCCTCAGGCTCTGCCACGGTGGCGGGAGAACATCGTTCGGGGGGGCGGTGATGGGCGACTTGGGCGAAGGGCGGGCGCCTCGGTACCGCGCCTTCATCAGCTACAGCCATGTGGATGGGCGGTTCGGCCGAGGGCTGCACCGGCGCCTCGAACGCTTCGCCCTGCCGCGGCGGCTGGTGGGCCGCGCCACGGCGCGGGGCGCGGTTCCCGGCCGGATCGCTCCGATCTTCCGCGACCGCGAGGAGCTGTCGGCCTCCGGGGACCTGACGGCCGAGGTCCGCGCGGCCCTGGCGCAGTCCGGGTGCCTGATCGTCGTCTGCTCACCCCACGCGGCCGCCTCGCCCTGGGTCGCGCGGGAGGTCGAGCTGTTCCGCAGCCTGCATCCCGATCGGCCCATCCTGGCGGCCCTGGCGGCCGGCGCGCCGCCGGAGGCCTTCCCCGATTGTCTGCGGGTCCCCGGCGCCGACGGCGTGGCGGTAGAGCCCCTGGCCGCCGACTTCCGGCCCGAGGGGGACGGCGCGCGCCTGGCCCTGCTGAAGCTGGTGGCCGGGATCGTCGGGGTGGGGCTCGACGAACTGGTCCAGCGCGACGCCCAGCGGCGGCTGGCGGCCGTGACGGTCGTCACGGGGGTGGCCCTGGCCGCGATGCTAGCGATGGGGGCGTTGACCATCTTCGCGCTGACCTCGCGGGCCGAAGCCCGCAAGCAGCGCACCGAGGCGGAGGCCCTGGTGGAGTTCATGCTGACCGACTTGCGCAGGCCGCTGAAGGAGGTGGGACGCCTGGACATCCTCACCACGGTCAACACCCGCGCGCTCGCCTATTACGGCGACCAGGATCTGGCTCACCTGCCGCCGGAGTCCCTGGAGCGGCGGGCCCGCCTGCTCCACGCCATGGGCGAGGACGACCTGAAGCGCGGCGATCTCGACGCGGCCCTGGGCAAGTTCGCCGAGGCCGCCCGCACCACCGCAGCCCTGCTGGCCGCCGAGCCGGGTGACCCCGACCGCATCTGGGCCCACGCCCAGAGCCAGTACTGGCTGGGCTATGTGGACTATCTCCGGGGCCGGTCGGCGGCGGCGGCCAGGGCCTGGCGGACCTACCGCGCCCTGGCCGGGCAGCTGGTGGCCCAGGCCCCGGAGAACCCGAAGTATCTGCGGGAAGCCGCCTATGCCGAGGGCAACCTCTGCACCCTGGCCCTGAGCCCGCCGCCCGACGCGGCCAGCGCCCTGCGCGCCTGCGGCGAGGGCCTGCGCCTGATGCGGGCCGCCGCCGCCCGCATGACGTCGGGCTGGGAGATCGCCGCCGACCTCGCCAACCGCCACGCCTGGCTGGCCGACGCCTACCGGGCCAACCGGGACGAGGCCGCCGCGCGGGCCGAACGCCTAGCCGAGGGTGCGCTGCTGACGCCGCTCATCGCGGCCGACCCGAAGAACATGTCCCTGCGGGAACGCTGGATCGCCTCCCAGCGGGCCCTGGCCTCCATCGAATATCGCGCGGGCCGGATCCCCCAGGCGCAGGACCGCCTGCGCCAGGCGATCGCCGCCATCGACGCCATGATCGCCCTCGATCCCGCCAACCGGGACTGGGCGCAACAGCGTATTCGGCTCCAGGAGAACCTGGGGCTGGTGTCACGCAAGGACCGAGAAGAGAGGGACTGAAATGATCACCATGAGCATGGGTGAGAACAAGCTCATCAACCACATGATCAAACTGCAGACGAACCCCCCGCCGAACTTCAAGGCCATGGAGGTCGTCTATGCGCGGTATACCCTGGCCGCCATGGGGAAGAAATTGCGCTTCTGGGCGGAACAGTCCGGCGTCTTTCAGGGTGGGACCTTGGACGATCTGCTTGCCCAACGTTGCGGCCCAACGCCCACCGACGTCGTCACCGTCCCCAAGGTCGCAAACGGTGGCGGCGCCGGTGGTCGGCCGATCACCGACCGGGATGTCCTCGTGGACATGCCATGTTTCTTGGTCATGGAACTTTCGCCGGACTGGGATTGGCAGTTTCGGACCCAGGACGTCGGCGTGACATCGAAGGAAGACTACAACGACGACAATTGCGACCTCTGGCACATCAATCCGGATGGGGCCCGCAGTCGGCGCACGCCAAACGGCAACGACTGCCGGCTCGTCGTGTTCAGCGCCGTCCGACGTCAGGCGCAGGAACGCCAGAAGTTCAACCTGCACATCGAGGTGGTTCAGTCGCCGAACGACTCCGTCGAAATCATCATCGATCCCGACGTTCCCAACAATGGCGGCACCTTCGAACCCTGAGTTGATCCGTCTCCTCCCCGTGTTGGATTTCCCCGCTTGAGCGCTTCCTCGCGTCCCACACTGCTCTCCATCGTCGCCCATGCGCGGGCCGGCGCCCTCGATCACGCCTGGCGGATGTTCCGCGAGGCCGGGTTCGAGGGCGTCCGGGACGATGCGGGGGTGCTCGCCGTGCGGGGGCGGTTGCTCAAGGACAGGGCCCTGGCGGCGGACGGGGCGGCCCGAGCAGCCTTCTACGCCGAGGCCGCCCTGGCCTACGCTCAAGCCGGGGCGCTGACTGGCGCCAGCTATCCTCTGATCAACGCCGCCACCCTGGCCCTGCTGGGGGGTGAGCCTGCGGTCGCCCGGACCCGCGCCGTCCAGGTGCTGGAGGTCCTCGACCGCGATCCCGACGAGGCCGAAACTCCCTACTGGCGGCAGGCGACCCGGGCCGAGGCCCTGTTGCTGCTGGGACGGACGGAGGACGCGCGGACGGCGCTCGCCGAGGCCGTGGACCTGGCGCCCGAGGCCTGGGAGGACCATGCCGCGACCCTGCGCCAGTTCGCCCTGAGCCTGGCGGCCCTGGAGGCGGACGCCGGCTGGCTGGACCCCCTGCGGCCGCCCCGCAGCCTGCACTATGCGGGCCTGATGCGCCTGGAAGCGGAGGGGTTGGCCGAGGCGGTGGGCCAGCAGCTGGCGGCGGAGCGGATCGGGGCGGGTTACGGAGCCCTGGCGGCCGGCGCGGACATCCTGGTCGCCGAAGCCCTCGTCGCCCGCGGCGCGCAGCTGCACCTGATCCTGCCGGGTGGCGTGGAGGCCTTCGCCTCGGCCTCGGTCGATCCCGCGGGGGGCGACTGGCGGGCGCGGTTCGACGCCCTGATGGCGGCCGCCGAGAGCGTGTGGGTGGTCGCCCCCGGGGCCGATCCGACCCAGGCCCTGGCGGTGCGGCTGGCGGCGGAGGTGGCCATGGGCTGCGCCGTCCTGCGGGCCCGCGCCCTGGCCACCGAGGCCGTGCAGATCGTCGTGGTCGACGACGACGCCGGAGGAAGCCTGGCCAGTCGTCAGAGCCTGGCCACCTGGACCGCCGCCGGCCGTCGCCGGCAAATCATCGCCGCGCGTCGTCTCGGCGGCGCGGCGCCCGCCTGGCCAGCCGCCGGGACCCTGCGCCTGGCGGCCCTGCTGTCCGTCGATCTCGGCGACACCGAGGAGGCGGCGCTGATCGGCGAGGTGCTGCCGGCTCTGGCGGCCGCGGCCCATCCCCTGGCGCCGCCGCGCTGGGAAGGGCGGCGCCTGGCCATGGTCTTCGCAGATCCCGCCCAAGCCGCCGCCACGGCCCTGGCTGTCCGGGCCGTGGCGCCGCAGGCGCGCGGCGCGGGCCACTACGGGCTGTTGCGGGCGGCGCCCGATCCGTTCGGCGGCGCGGAACTGCTGCTGGGGGAGGCCGCCGATCTTCCGGCGCAGATCCTGGCCGCCACGCCCGTGGGCGCGATCCAGGTCAGCGACGACTTCGCCGCGGCCCTCCATGCCCTGCGGCCGTCGCGCACCGAGTATGTCGGCGACCTGGACGGCGGCGAGATCCGGCTGCACGCTCTGAAGGCCTGACCCCCTCAGACGATGAGCTCTTCCAGGCGGTGCGGGGCGACGATCACCAGGGCCTCGCCGTCGCGGCGGATCACGCCCCGCCGCTCCAGGGCGCCCACCGCCCGCGAGGCGGTCTCCCGCGTGGTCTGGACGCGGACCGCCAGGGCGGCCAGCACCGGCGCCGGCCTCAGGGTCCTGCCGTCCCCCAGCCGGGCGAGCCGCAGCAGTTCGGCATAGACGCGGCCCTGGGCCGAGAGGGTGGCGCGCTGCAGGATGGCGCCGGTGGCCTGGCGAAGCTGTTTGAGCAGCAGGCGCGACACCGCCAGGCCGACGGCGCCATGGGTCTCGATGAGCTGGACGAAGTCGAAGGTCATGAAGGCCGCGGCGCGGGCCGCCTCCACCGCGACGATGTCGGCGTCCTCGGGGGCCGGCCGCACCTCGGCGATGGAGCCGAAGATGTCGCCCGGCTCGAACTCGCGGAGCAGGACCACCTGTCCGTCCCGGCCATAGAGCAGGGCGTGGGCCCGACCGAGCATCAGCAGGAAGGTTTCCCGGCCGGGGTCGCCCTGATGGACGATGGGAGCCTGGGCCGCATAGGCGCGATCGTGGGCCCGGCGGGCAACGGCCGCGGCGACCTCCGGCGAGCAGGCGAAGGCCCGCTGGAAAAAGCTCGGCAGATCCGCCGCCATGCCCTCCAAGTCCGTCCCCTCCACCCTGGCGGCATGTTGCGGCGCCGGCGTGGGAGGGTCCAGACCCAAACACCCTGGCCTGGCTAGGCGACGGGCGTGTTCTCCAACACCAGCAGGGCCGCGGCCGTGTTGGAGATGGGGATGTGGTAGTGCTGGTGGACCCGCGACACCTGGCCGGTCATGGCCCCGCGCATGGCGATCCACATCAGCAGCTCGACTCCCTGGGAGCCCGCCTGCTCGACGAGGTCCAGGCTGGAGAGCGCCGTCAGGGGCGAGGGATCGGTGGCCAGGGCCTCGAGGCACATCTGGTCGAAGTCGCGGTTGATGAAGCCGGCCCGCTCCCCCTCCAGCTGGTGCGACAGGCCGCCGGTGGCGATCACCACCACCTTCAGGTCCTTGTCATAGGTCTCGATGGCCCGGCCGATGGCCTGGCCCAGCCTGAAGCAGCGACGGGGCGAGGGCAGGGGGTGCTGGACGGTGTTGATGGCGACGGGGACGGCCGGCGGCGGGGCGCCCTGCGGCCAGAACAGCTCCATGGGGATGCAGAAGGCGTGGTCCACCAGCATCTCCTGGCAGGTGGTCAGGTCGAACTCCTGCGCCACCAGATGCTCGATGATGTGCCAGGACAGGTCGCGGTCGCCGGCGAAGGGCGCCAGCACCGGCAGGCCCCAGCCCTCGTCGGCGTTGCAGTACTCCGGCGCGGCCCCGACGGCGAAGGTGGGCAGCTTGTCGAGGAAGAAGTTCAGGCCGTGGTCGTTGTAGAGCACGACGGCGAGGTCGGGCTTGACCCTGTCCAGCCAGGCGCGGGCGGCGGGGAAGCCGTCGAAGAAGGGCTTCCAGTAGGGCTCGCCCTCGCGGTGGTTGGCGATGGCGTTACCGATGGCGGGCACGTGGGAGACGGCCAGGCCGCCGACGATGGTGGCCATGGTCTCAGGCCCCCGCGGCGAGCAGCTTGGCCTTGAAGGCCTCGACGGTGACCCCCGTCTGCTGGGCCCCCAGGTCCTGGACGTTGAGGCCCAGTATGCCGGCCAGCTTGGCCAGGTAGTAGATGTTGCCGCCCTCCGCCAGCAGGGCCAGGACGTCGCGGTCGGCCACCGCGCGGCGCTGGGCGTCGGTCAGGCCGAAGCGCCGCTCGTAGGCCTCCTCGTCGGCCAGGAAGGCCTCCCGGTTGGCCGCCTCGTTGAACGAGAAGCACATCTTGTTCAGGCCATAACCCCGCTGGGCCATCGCCCCGTCGAACACGCCCAGCGCCTCGGCCCGCGTCGTCATGATCCGGCTCCTCGAACTCGAAGGGCAGGCGACCATCGGGGCCGGCGGGCGCCCTTGATCTGGGTCAATCCGAGACTGTAATTCCCGCTGACGGTTTGTGGCGCGAACAAACAGGCGCCGGGCCTATCGCGGCGGGTCATACTCCAGGCCCAGCCTGGCCAGACGCGCGGCCTGCGGGCCGTAGCGGCGGCCCATGGCGGCCAGGTTTCCGTCGATCTGAGCGGCGGCCGGTCCGCTCTGGACGGGCAGGACGTAGCGGCCCGGGCGCGGCGCGGCGTCGGGCAGGATGGTCAGGCCGCGCCGGGAGCGCACCGCCGCCAGGCCCGGACGGGTTGTGACCACGCGGGTGCGGTAGCTGCGCGACCAGGTGTCCGCGCGCAGGGCCAGCGTCACCTCGTCGACGCCGTCGGTGACGGGCGTCTCCACCGTCTCATGGCGCCAGAAGGCGGCCAGTGCGGCGATCCCGTGGCGGTAGTCGGCGCCGGTCACCTGGAAGTCGGCGGTGCGGTGGGCGGGGCCCCATTCGCGAACCCCGATGCGGTCGGCCGTGGCCTGGGCCGCCGGGCGGCCGCCGATGGCCTCCACCAGGGCCAGGCTGGCGGGGATCGAGGCCGAGACCCCGGTGGTGGAGATGACGGCGCCGTCCTGCACATAGCGGCGGTCGCGCACCCAGGTGGTGTCGGGATAGGCCTTGGTCAGGCCCTTCAGGGCCGACCAGTGGGTGGTGGCGCGCCTGTCCTTCAGCAGGCCGGCATTGGCCAGGACCCGGGCCCCCTCGCAGATGGAGACCACGGTGGCGCCCTTGGCCGCCTGGGCCCGCAGCCAGGCCGTCAGCTCGGGGCTCTTGGGCTTCACCTGGGCGGGCACGATGATGATGTCGGCCCCGGCGGGCTCGGCGGCGTCGAACTGGGCGAGGGTCTGGTCGGCCAGGACCTTCAGGCTGGGCCTCAGCCGGACTGCGCCAGGTCCCGTGGAGACGCTGCGGACCTCGGCGACGCCGGACTCCTTCAGCACGCCATAGGGAATGGCGAAGTCGGTGGTCTCGGCCCCGGCGTTGTCGGCCAGGACCACCACCAGCGGCCTGACCCGACCGGCCTTGGGGGCGGGAAGGGTCAGGCCGTCGGCCCGGACAAGCGCCACGCTCGGCCCCGTCGCGGCCCAGGGGGCGACCGGTTGCAGGAAGGCGAGGGTCGCCGCGGCAGCTGCGGCGGCGAGGACGAGGGTGCGCATGTCAGGTCTCCGGGGAGGAAGCGGGCGTCAGTCTCGCGAGGCGGCCGGGGCGCTCGCCTGGCTCGGGGCGTTGCAGGCGCAGCTTTCGCCGCACTGGCAGGCGGGGCCGCAGGCGCAGGGTTGGCAGCTGCAGTTGTCGTTGGTGCAGGGGTCGGACATGGGAAGTCTCCGTTTGGGGTTTCAACGAGGATCACCCTAGGCGTCGAAAGTTCTGGCGGAAATGTCATTAGTATCGCAAATTGCGCCATGACCTTCGCCCAGATCCACCCCCGCAAGATCGCCCTCATCGGCTATGACGGCGCCCAGTCCCTCGACCTGGTCGGCCCCCTGGAGGTGTTCTCCATGGCCAACCGGTTCACCGGGCCCCCCGCCTATCAGGTGATCCTGGCGTCGCTTTCCGGCGGCGAGATCGTCTGCAATTCCGGCCTGCGGCTGGCCGGCGCCGTGCGGGTCGCCGACCTGCCCGGCGACCTGGACACGGTGCTGCTGGCCGGGGGCGACGAGCAGGGCCTGCTGTCCATGCGCGGCAGCGGCATCGTCGAGTGGCTGCAGGCGCGCCGGGAGGTGGTGCGGCGTATCGGCAGCGTCTGTTCGGGCGCCTTCATCCTGGCCGCGGCGGGGCTGCTGGACGGCCGTCGCGCCACCACCCACTGGGACGCCTGCGAGAATCTGGCCGCCTTCCGCCCCGCCGTGCGGCTGGAGCCCGACGCCATCTTCGTGGCCGACCCGCCCTTCTACACCTCGGCCGGGGTGACGGCGGGGATCGACCTTTGCCTGTCCTTCGTGGAGGCGGACCTGGGGGCGGAGGTGGCCCTGGCGGTGGCGCGCAACCTGGTGCTGTTCATGCGCCGGCCGGGCGGCCAGACCCAGTTCAGCGCGGGCCTTGGCGTCCAGGCCGCCGCCACGCCCCGCCTGCGCAAGCTGGTGGCCGAGATCACCGCCGACCCCACCGGCGACCTCAGCCTGCCCGAGCTGGCCCGGCGCGGCGGCATGACCGAGCGCACCTTCTCCCGCGTCTTCCAGAAGGAGATGGGGACGACTCCGGCCGCCTTCGTGGAGCTGGCGCGGGTGGACCGGGCCAAGGCCCTGCTGGAGACTTCCGACTGGCCCCTGGCGCGGGTGGGGGAGCGGGCCGGCTTCGGCAGCCTGGACGGCTTGCACCGCGCCTTCCAGAAGCGGGTGGGAATCACGCCCGGCGAATACCGCCAGCGGTTCGGGCGGGTGGCGGCCTAACCCCTGCGGCGCAGGAGGATCACGGCCTCGATCGCCAGCAGGATGGCCGCGCCCGCGGCCAGCCAGGCCGCGTTCGGCTTGCCGGCCTGCTCGGCCACATAGACCGCCGCCAGGCCCCAGACGATGGGCGCCAGATAGACCGGCGAGGCCAGCCGCCAGCCGACCGCGCCGCCCGTCAGCAGAACCGCGGCGATCCCCAGCACCGCCCAGGTCAGGTCGGGCCCGATCACCCCCTGGGCCGTGAGCACGGTGAGGATGTTGATGGCCGAGGCGATGGTCAGCCAGCCCGCCAGCAGGGACAACGGCCAGACGATCAGCAGGCGGTCGCGGAAGGCGGGCAGGGGCGCCTGCGCCCGGGCGCGCGTCAGGCCCGCGATCAGGGTCGCCGCCGAGATGACGATGATCGCGACGCTGAGCCATTGGGCGTTGAAGGCCGAGGCCAGGATCCAGGCGCCGCAGCCGAGCGTCGCCACCACCGAGGGCCAGGCCAGGGCCCGCAGGGTGGGGGTCTCGGGCGCGAGCGTGAGCTGATAGAGGGCGTAGGCGGTCAGGCCCAGATAGATCAGGCCCCAGATGGAGAAGGCGTAGCCCGCGGCCCTCAGGGTCTGGTTTCCCTGTCCGGCGAACTCGGCGGCCGAGAGCCCGATGTTCTGGGTGGCCTGGATCGCGGGAATGGCGATGGCCGCCGCCACGGCCAGCAGGACGACGAGGCTTCGTCCGAGGGGGCGTCCGGTCATGTCATGGCTCCGCTTGAACCCTAATATTTTGAATTTGGACCCTTCTTGCCATTTCAGATGAGTCCATCTGAAACGGTCAGGGTCTAGGAGCGCGCGACGGCGGTTCGAGTTCCGTCGCGCGGCCAATGCCCACCTTAGTCTTGGGCCGGTCGGTGCGATGTGGTTTTCTCGCCGTCCACTTTTCGTGGGCCAAGGGACCTGATGCTTCCACCGATTTTGATCGATCCGGCGACCGGCCGCCTGCTGGCCCAGGCCGTCGCTGACCTGGAGGCCGGCCGCCTAGTCCAGGCCGAGCAGGGGCTGCGCCGGGTGATCCTGGCCGCGCCCAAGCTGGCCGACGCCCGCCATCATCTGGGCCAGCTGCTCTATCAGACCGGGCGCTACGCCCAGGCCGAGGCCGAGCTGCGCCGCGCCCTGGCCATCGCCCCGACCCCGGAGACCCGGCTGGGCCTTGGCCTGGCGGTGATGGCCCAGGGCCGCTACCCGGAGGGCTGGAGGCTCTATGGGGCCCGTCATGAGATTCCGGCCATGCGGCTGCCCAGGCCGAGGGACTTTCCCTATCCCGAATGGCGGGGCGAGGACCTGGCCGGCAAGCACATCGTGATCTTCCCCGAGCAGGGCTTCGGCGACCAGATCCAGTTCGCCCGCTTCACGCCCCAGCTCCGGGCCCTGGGCGCCGACGTCACCCTGCTGTGCCGGCCGACCCTGGAGCGGCTGTTCGCCCATAGCTTCCCCGGCGCCCGGGTCCTGCCCGCGGCCGGGGCGGTGGAGTTCCCCGACCCCGACTATTGGGTCATGGCGGGCGGCCTTCCGGCGCCGCTCGGGACCACCCTGGAGACCCTGCCGGCGCAGCCCTATCTCGCCACGCCCGCCACCTGGCCGGCCCTGCCGCCGGGCCTGAAGATCGGCCTGGCCACCCGGGGCAGCCCCACCAACGGCAATGACCGCCACCGCTCGCTCACCGCCGACCAGGCCGCCCAGCTCACCGCCGTCCTGCCGGGCCAGGTGATCGACCTGGATCCCGCGGTGAGCGGGGCCAGGGACTTCGCCGACACCGCGGCCCTGATCGCCCAGCTCGACCTGGTGGTGACGGTGGACAGCTCCATGGCCCATCTGGCCGGGGCCATGGGCAAGGCCTGCTGGGTGCTGGTGTCGGTCCTGGGGGTCGACTGGCGCTGGCTGGACCGGGCGAGCGACAGCCCCTGGTATCCGAGCGTGCGCCTCTATCGCCAGGGGGCCGACCACGCCTGGGGGCCCGTGATCGCGGCGATCGGCGCGGACTTGGCGCGGGGCGAAATAGGCTGATGGCTGGGGCCGCGCGACGGCGGCGGTTCCAATGGCTCCCGGAGCAGGACTCGAACCTGCGACAAGTCGGTTAACAGCCGACTGCTCTACCAGCTGAGCTATCCGGGATCACCGTTGGAGGCGGGCGTATACGATGGCCCGCGCGCCGGTGCAAGCGGCTCTGAGACCTCTTTCAGTAGCCCGCGACCTTGCCGTTCGGCTGGCCGTCGACGATCTGGTCCAGGTACTCGCTGAGGCCGTAGCCCACGAGCTCGCCGCAACGGTAGCGGGTCATGCCCTCGGTGATGCGGGTCTGCAGCTCCTGGCCGTCCGGCGTGGTGCGGCGGTTGCGCAGGGGGATCAGGGACATGACCTCGCCAGTGACCTCATAGGCCTTGCCGCCGTGGGTCTTCACCTTGGCGCGCAGGGCGGTCTGGTAGCCGTTCTCGTCCCAGTCTGAGTCGATCACGCATTCCTCGATCAGGTCATAGGCGCCGTCGGCGAACACCATGCCGCCCTGGCGCGCGCCGCCCTTTCCGTCGCCGATCACCGACAGCATCATTCCGAAGTCGCGGCCGAAATTCATCGGGCACCAGCGGTACCAGTCGATGGCCTGCCAGTGGCGCGGGCCCCAGGACTTGTCGCGCAGGCCAAAGCCCTCGATCTCGAATCGCTCGTCGCCGACGGTGAAGACGCCCTTGGCCGCGCAGTGCTGCTCGTAGTGGGCCTTGGCGAAGGACTTCTCCGGATCGATCTCGATCGGGGTCCCGTCCTCGCGCACGGTCTCGCCGCCGTACATGGGCGAGACGCCCTCGTAGTCGAGGGTGACGGTGCAGGGCAGGGACGGATTGTCGCGGAAGGCCTTCTTGGGGTCCGCCATCTCGTGGGGACGCTCCAGAATCAGCGCCTTGCCCGAATAGGTCACCCTCAGATGCTTGAAGGGTTCGACCACCTCGACCTTGAGTCCCCCGGCGTTCATCTCCGAATTGTCGGTGATCGTGGGCCGGGCGAACATGAAGGCCACCCGCCCGCCGGGCAGGTAGAGGCAGATGGTCATCTCGGCGTAGTGCTCGTTGGCGCGGTTGCCGATGCGGAACCAGCCGCCGGTCTGCTTGCCCGGATCGAAGACGTTGAAGTACATGCTTTCGTTGTAGTTTTTGACATCACCCGGATCGTGGGTGAACTCGTCCTGGGGATCGAGGCGGGTCTTGAAACCGGTCGGGGCCTTGGCCATGGCATGTCCTCCATCCGCGACTTCGCGCGGTCTGGAGGGCAGTTTGCGCCCCTTGACGCGGGGGCCGCCAAGGCCGGGACAAAAAAAGAGCCCGGCCGAAGCCGGGCTGTGAAGTGGTGATGGTGGGGTGTCTTCAAGGAAGACCGCCACAGAGTCGGCGCTTATGGTTAATCAGGTCTTAATCGCCGGTTCCGAGGGACGCCCTCGACGGAGGGGCGGGGGCTCGGCTAACTCAGGGCCGGTCCTCAGGCGGAATCGCGATGCACATACACTTCACGGGCGTAGCCGGGGCGGGGATGAGCGCGGTGGCGCTGATGATGCGCGACGCCGGCCATCAGGTCTCCGGCTCGGACGAGGACGTCTTCCCGCCGATGTCCACCTATGTGGCGGGCTTGGGCTTTCCGGTGACCTACCGCTTCGACGCCGCTAACCTGCCCGACCATCTCGACGTCCTGGTGCTGGGGACCAGCGCCAAGCTGGGGGGGCAGGACAATGTCGAGGTGGCCGCGGCCCGGGCCCGCGGCGTGCGCATCACCACCTTCGCCGAGCTGGTGGGCGAGGCCACCAAGGGCCGCGAGAACATCGTCGTCGCCGGCTCCTTCGGCAAGTCCACCTGCACCGCCCTGATGGCCCACATCCTGCGCAGCGCCGACTATGACGCCGGCTGGATGATCGGGGCGATCTCGCCCTCCCTGCCGGTCACCGGCCACTGGGGCAGTCGCCACGAGATGCTGCTGGAGGGGGACGAGTACATCGTCGGCAACGGCGACACCCGCTCGAAATTCGCCCTCTACCACCCCCGGCGCCTGCTGCTGACCTCGCTGATCCACGACCACGTCAATGTCTTCCCGACCTTCCACGACTACGAGGCGCCGTTCATCGAGCTGATGCACGCCCTGCCGCGGGGCGGGCTGATGGTGGCGCGCGAGCACTCGGCCATCCGCAAGATCGCCGCCGAGACCCATGCCCACACCGTCTGGTACGACACCGCCCCCTGCGACGGCTGGTTCAGCGAGGACGTGGCCTATGGCGACACCACCACCTTCAAGCTGGCGCGGCCGGACGGGGAGCGTATCGGTCTCACCACCACCCTGCTGGGGGCCCACAACATCGAGAACATCGTCGGCGTCTGCGCCTTCCTGCTGGAGCGCGATCTGGTGAGCCAGGAGAAGCTGGCCCGGGGCGTAGCGAGCTTCGAGGGCATCCGCCGCCGGCTGGACCGGCTGACCAAGACCTCCAGGGTCCCGCTGATCGAGGGCTTCGGCTCCTCCTACGAGAAGGCCCGCTCGGCTATCGACGCCCTGCAGCTGCACTATCCGACCCGACCGCTGATCGTGGTCTTCGAGCCGCACACTTTCTCCTGGCGCAGCAAGGACGCGCTCTCCTGGTACGACACCGTGTTCGAGGGCGCCGCCCGCGTGCTGATCATCCCGCCGCCGGGCCACGGGGCGGAGAGCCACCACCAGTCCACCCACGCCGAGATCCTGGAGCGCGTCTATGCCGCCGGGATCAGCGTCGAGGGGCCCACGAGCGCGCAGGCGGTGACGGAGTCCCTGTCGCATCTGAAGGGCGACGAGATCGTCCTGCTGCTGTCCTCCGGGCCCCTGCTGGGCCTGCCCGACAGCCTGCCGCCGGTCATGGACCGGCTCTACGGATAGGGAGGGGCCCGTGCGCCTTGCGAACATCGCTCTGGCCGCGAGCCTTGGCCTGCTGGCGGCGGCCTGCCAGAAGCCGGCGCCCGCCCCGCCGGCCGCCCCGGCCCAGACCGAGGCCGAGCGCAACGCCGCCCGCGAGACCCTGATGGCCCACGAGGGCGAGTGGGACTGCGCCGCCCCGGCCCCCTTCGACAGGGCCACCCGCCGTCTGCTGGTGGAGGACGCCGAGGCCCGGGTGGTCTCCCCCGCCGGCTTCCCGGGGCCGGTGGTGCTGGGCGGCGCCACCGGTGTCACGGTGTTCCGCAAGGCCGGCGCCGGCTGGGCCGGCTACATGGTCGACCCGATTTCGCAGGTGCAGGCGGTCCGTTACGGGCCGCAGGGGCTCTATGTGGTCACCAAGGTCACCCGCGAGGGCGGCGGGCCCCTGGGCCTGGCCCTGCTGCCCACCGGCGGCGGCGCCCTGGTCTGCGCGGGCCTGGCCACGCCGGAGGGCCTGGATGTCCCCGCCGAGCATCCGGAGTTCGTCAGCCTGTCCATGGACCCCGACGGCAAGGGCGCCCTGATCGCCAAGGGCGAGCGGGCGGCGGCCTCAACCCTCTGGTTCCGCTACGAGACCCGGGACGGCGGCGCGACCTGGTCGGCGGCCCAGACGGTGACCAAGCCCACCGCGGCTGCCCCCGACCTGCCGGCGCCGGACCAGCGCAAGGTTCCCCCCGCCCTGGCCCGCGAGATCGCCGGAGCCTAACCGCTCGGGCTAGTGCCGGGCGGGGATTGGCTGGACGTACTCGTCCTTGGCCGCCCCCTCGAGCTCCGCGAAGGCCTTCTTCTTCGGCCCCATGAAGCCGAACAGGAAGGCGGCGACCTTGCGCATCTGGATCTCCTCGGCGCCCTCGGTGATCCGGTAGCGGCGGTGGTGACGGTAGATGTGCTCGAAGGGCTTGTGCCGGGAATAGCCGATGCCGCCGTGCACCTGCATGGCGCGGTCGGCGGCCTCGCAGACCAGGCGGTTGGCCCAGTAGTTACACATCGAGACCTTGTCGGAGATCTGCCGCTCGATCTCCTTGTGCTCCATGTGGTCCATGTCCCAGGCGGTCTTGCGGATCAGCCAGCGCAGCATCTCGCACTGGGTGGCCAGCTCCACCAGCGGCCACTGGATGGCCTGGTTGTCGGCGAGCGGCTTGCCGAAGGGCTTGCGGGCCCGGGCGTACTTGACGCTCTCCTCGATGCAGTAGACCGCCGCCCCAAGGGACGAGGCCGCCTGGCGGATGCGGTTCTGGTGCACGAAGCTCTGGCCCAGCCCCAGGCCGCGGTCCACCTGGCCCCAGTAGCTGTCCTCCGGGATCCAGACGTCGGTGAAGCTGACGCGGGGGTGGTCGGTGGGCATGTTGAAGGTCCAGAGGTACTCCTCGATCTTCACGCCTGGGGTCGTCGCCGGCACGATGAAGCAGGTGATGCCGGTGGCGTCGCCGTCCTTGCCGCTGGTGCGGGCGAAGACCATGACGTGGGTCGCCACGTGCATGCCGGTCGTCCACATCTTTTCGCCCTGGATCAGCCAGCCGGGCTTGCCGTCCTTGTCCTGGCGGACCGCGGTGGTGTCCATCCAGGTGGCGTCGGAGCCGTGCTCCGGCTCGGTGAGGCCGAAGGCGGTGCGCATCTGGCCGCTCAGCAGCTTCTCGCCGTCGCGGTCGTACTGGGCGTTGGAGGCGAACTCCTTGAACATCAGGATGAAGGGGTTGTTGCCGACGATGGAGTGCTCGTTCTGCAGGTCGTTGTGCAGGCCAAGCCCCCGGGCGGCCAGGTGCTCGCGGATCACCGCCATGTCGAGGTTGGAACCGCCCTTGCCCCCCAGCTCCTTGGGCCAAGCGTAGCGCAGGTGCCCGGCCTCGTCGGCCAGCTTGCGGGCCTGGCCCAGCAGTTCCTCCCACTCCTTCTTGGGCAGGCCGCCGGCGTCCCAGTCGGTGCGCTCGTATTCGCGCCGGTGGTCGAAGTAGCGGATGTTGTCGTCCTTCTGCTCCAGCGGCTTGATCTTGGCCTCGATGAAGGCGTCCAGCTCGGCCAGATAGGCGACCAGTTCGGGGGGGAGGTTGAAGTCCATGGCGTTTCCCTTCGGCCTATTATGGAAGCTCGCGGCCGTTCATTTTGACGATTTACAAGCCGGCGCTCAGGGCCGCAGAACGTCAAGTACAAGTCAGCTTGAGGTGCCGTTGCGTCATGGAAGTCGATATCGCACAAGCGCTTGCGCAACTCGCGCCGACCCTCGGAGGGACCGACGTCGAGGCCGCCCAACGCCTGTCGGGCGGCGCGAGCATGGAGACCTGGGCCTTCACCCTGACGGGCCCCGAGGGCCCGCGGGAGATGATCCTGCGCCGCCGCTCCGGGCCCTTCGACGAGGAGACCGCGCGGTCCACCTCGCTGGCCACGGAAGCCGCCCTGATCTCCGCCGCCGCCAAGGTTGGCGCCCCGGTCGCGCCGCTGATCCGGCTCTGCGAACCGCAGGACGGGCTGGGGGAGGCCCACATCACCGCCCGCATCGGCGGCGAGGCCCTGGGCCGCAAGATCGTCGCCGATCCGCGCTTTGAGGC
>NZ_JAUSLW010000044.1 GCF_030645195.1 Phenylobacterium sp.
ATCTCCGGCTCCGGCACCCTGGAAGTGGTGTCCGACGGCTTCGGCTTCCTGCGCTCGCCGGAAGCCAACTACCTGCCCGGCCCCGACGACATCTATGTCAGCCCCTCGCAGATCCGGAAGTTCGGCCTGCGCACCGGCGACACCGTCGACGGCGCCATCCGCGCGCCGCGCGAGGGCGAGCGCTACTTCGCGCTGATCAAGGTGGACCTCACCAATTTCGAGAACCCTGAGAACGTCCGCCACAAGGTGCTGTTCGACAACCTGACCCCGCTCTATCCCGACGAGCGGCTGAAGATGGAGATCGAGGATCCGACCCTGAAGGACCGCTCGGGCCGGCTGATCGACATCGTGGCCCCGCTCGGCAAGGGCCAACGCTGCCTGATCGTCGCCCCGCCGCGGGTGGGTAAGACGGTCATGCTGCAAAACATCGCCAAGTCCATCGCGGTGAACCACCCCGAGTGCTACCTGATCGTGCTGCTGATCGACGAGCGGCCGGAAGAGGTCACCGACATGCAGCGCACCGTCGTGGGCGAGGTGATCAGCTCCACCTTCGACGAACCCGCCACCCGCCACGTCCAGGTCGCCGAGATGGTGATCGAGAAGGCCAAGCGCCTGGTGGAGCACAAGCGCGACGTCATCATCCTGCTGGACTCGGTCACCCGCCTGGGCCGCGCCTACAACACCGTGGTCCCCTCCTCGGGCAAGGTGCTGACCGGCGGTGTGGACGCCAACGCCCTGCAGCGCCCCAAGCGCTTCTTCGGCGCGGCGCGCAACATCGAGGAAGGCGGCTCGTTGACCATCATCTCCACGGCCCTGATCGACACCGGCAGCCGGATGGACGAGGTGATCTTCGAAGAGTTCAAGGGCACGGGTAACTCGGAAATCATCCTGGACCGCAAGGTCGCCGACAAGCGCATCTTCCCTGCCATCGACGTGCTGAAGTCCGGCACCCGCAAGGAAGAGCTGATCACCCCCAAGGATCAGCTGCAGAAGACCTATGTCCTGCGCCGCATCCTCAACCCCATGGGGGCCCAGGACGCCATCGAGTTCCTGTTGGACAAGCTGCGCCAGAACAAGAACAACGATGAGTTCTTCCAGTCGATGAATACCTGATCCCGGTCTGGCGGAGGCCGCGGCCTCCGCCTATTCTGCCCCCGTCACGACGGGGGTAGAGGATGATCACGGTCTACGCGTCGGGAGGCACGCGATCGCGGCGCGTCCTCTGGACCCTGGAAGAGTTGGGCGCGCCCTATGAGGTGGCGTCGGTGAAGTTCCCACCCGCCTTCCGCCAACCGGACTACCTGAAGATCAATCCCACCGGCACGGTCCCGGCCATGACCGACGGCGAGGTGCTGCTCACCGAGTCCATGGCCATCTGCGAGTACGCCACCCGCAAGCACGGCGGCGACCTGGTGGTGGCCCCCGACGAGCCGGGCTTCGCCGACTATCTGCAGTTCCTGCACTTCGGCGAATCCACCCTCACCCAGCCCCTGGTCTCCATCGTCCGCTACGGCCTGCTGGAGCCCGACGCCCGCAAGTCGCCCCAGGTGGTGGAGGACGCGCGCGCCGCCTTCGCCACCCGGCTCAAGCCCATCGCCAAGACTTTGGCCGACGGGCGGGAGTTCATGGCCGCCGACCGGCTGACCCTGGCCGATGTCTCGGTGGCCTACGCCTTCAGCCTGGCCGCGGGCGTGGGCGCCGCCGACCTGATCCCGGCCGAGATCCTGGCCTATGAGGACCGCATGAAGGCCCGACCCGCCTATCAGCGCGCCTACGCCGTCCCATGAGTGAGAGCTACATCATCGCCGGTGGGATGGCGGGCGCCGCGCGGCTCTCGGTCCTCTCCCAGGCCATGGCCCAGGCCACCGGCTCCCTGCTGGACATGATGGATTTCCCGCCGGACGCCCGCATCCTCGACGCCGGCTGCGGCGGCGGCGACGTGACCCGCGAGCTGGCCGCCCGCACCACGGGACCGGTGACTGGCCTCGACCTCGACGAGGTGAAGATCTCCATGGCCGGCCAGGACGCGCCGGCCAACGCCGCGTTCCACGTGGGGGGCTTCGAGCTGGCCGAGGACCTCGGGCCCTTCGACGTGATCTATGCCCGCTTCCTACTCTCCCACCTCACCGAGCCGGCGGCCGCGGTCGCCGTGTTCGCGCGGGCCCTGGCCCCCGGTGGTCTGCTGCTGGTGGAGGACGTGGAGTTCTCGGCCCATCTCTGTGAGCCGAGCCGGCTCAGCTTCCGCCACTATGTGCAGTGGTATGTGGCCTCCGCCCATCGCCGCGGCGCCGATCCGGAGATCGGGCCCAAGCTGCCCGGCCTGCTGGGCCGGGGTGGGTTGCGCAATGTCGACGCTCGCCTGGTCCAGCCGGCCGGCCTCACCGGTCCGGTGAAGGCCATGGCCGCCCTTACCCTGGCTGGAATCTCAGAAGCTGTTGAATCCATGGGTGTTTCACGTGAAACACTGATCGACGACATCGCCGACCTGGTCCGCGCCCGCGACGACCCCACGGTGTTCATGAGCCTGCCCCGGATCACCCAGGCCTGGGGATGGAAGCCGGGGGGCTGAGGGGTCGCGCCCTCTCCGCCCGACTCACGGGATCAGCAAACTCGCCCCGACCGTATCGCGGCCCTCCATGGCCTCGTGGGCCAGACGCGCGTCGGCCAGGGGGAAGGTCTGGCCGATGTCGATCTTCACCTTGCCCGAGCCGATCACCGAAAACAGCGCCGCGGCGCTGGCGTCCAGCTCGGCGGTGGTGAGCAGGTAGTCCCCCATGGTGGGCCGGGTGAGGAACACAGATCCCGCCAGCATCAGCCGGGCCGGCGCCAGGGCTGGCGGCGGGCCCGAGGCGTTGCCGAAGGAGACGAACAGGCCGCGCTTGGCCAAGCTCCCCAGGGTGCCTTCGAAGGTGGCCGCGCCCACCGAGTCATAGGCCACCGGCACGCCCTTTCCACCGGTGATGCGGCGCACCTCGGCGGCGACGTCGGCGTCGCGGTAGAGGATGACGTGGTCGGCGCCCAGAGCCTTGGCGCGGTCCGCCTTCTCCGGCGAACCGGCGGTGGCGATCACCGTGGCCCCCAGGGCCTTGGCCCACTGGACCAATATGGAACCCACCCCGCCGGCGGCGGCGTGAACGAGTATGGTCTCTCCGGCCTTCACCTCATGGCAGCGGCGCAGCAGGAACTCCGCGGTCATCCCCTTGAGCAGGGCGCCGGCCGCAACTCGCGCGTCGATCCCGGCCGGCGGCTTCACGGCCCGTTCGGCGTTCACCGCGTGGAACTCGGCATAGGCTCCGATCGGCCCCGAGGCGTAGGCGGCCAGATCGCCCACGGAAAAGCGGGTCACCCCCTCCCCCACCGCCTCGACGATCCCCGCGCCCTCCATCCCCAGGCCCGAGGGCAGCCGCAGGGGATAGAGGCCGGAGCGGTGATAGGTGTCGATGAAGTTCAGGCCGATCGCCTGGTTGCGCACCAGGATCTCCCCGGCCTTGGGTTCGGGCTTGGGAACCTCCACCAGCTGCAGGACTTCAGGACCGCCGACAGCTTCGATACGAATGGCGCGCATGGATAGGGGCCCTCTCTAGGCCAGGTGCTGCTGGAAGAAGGCCAGGCTGCGGCCATTGGCGTGGCGGGCCGCGTCGGCGTCGTAGTGCTCGCCGCCGTGGCGGGCGAAGGCGTGGTCGCAGCCAGGATAGGTGTGGATCGTGACGTGGGCGTGGTTCTTGAGGGCCTGGAGGATGATGGCCTGGGCCTCCTTGGGGACGAACTGGTCCTCCTCGGCGATGTGCAGCATCAGCGGCCGCTCCAGCTTGTCGGCCTCGGCCACCCGGCTCTCGATCCCCACCCCGTAATAGCCGACACTGGCGTCGCAGTCGGTGCGGGTGGCGGTGAGGAAGGCCAGCATGCCCCCCAGGCAATAGCCCACCGCGCCCACCTTGCCCGAGCAGCCGGGATCGGCGCGGATGTGGTCGATGACCGCGGCGATATCCTGGACCCCCAGGTCGGGATCGAAGGCGTTGAACAGCTCGAAGGCCTTCTTCCATTCGGCCTCGGACTTGTCGGTGATGTCGATCCCCGGCTCGATCCGCCAGAACAGGTCCGGGCAGATGGCCAGGTAGCCCTGGGCGGCCAGGCCGTCGGCGATCTCGCGCATGACGGCGTTGACCCCGAAGATCTCCTGGATGACCACGATGGCCGGGGCCTTGGGGGCGGTGGGCCGCGCTACATAGGCGGTGAACTGGCCGTCTTCGGTGTTCAGGGTGAGGGTTTCGCCAGCCATGGAAGGCTCCGTTTCTCTTGCGTTGTGTTGGCTACTAGCGTGCGGTGGCCAGTACCGGCCATAACTAATACGTCCAGGAAGGGCCCACCATGAAGATGACCATCGAGATCGACTGCACCCCCATCGAAGCCCGCACCTTCATGGGCCTGCCCGACGTCACCGCCTTGAACGACAAGCTGGTGGAGGAGATGCAGAACCGGATGACGGCCAATATCAACATGCTGTCCCCCGACGAGCTGATGAAGAACTGGACCGCCTTCGGGGTCGGGGCCCAGGAACAGTTCCGCAAGCTGATGTCCACCGCCGTGGACATGGGCATGGGCGCCGCCAACCGCCCGAAATGACCGACACCATCTACGCAGCCGCCACCGCGCCCGGCCGCTCGGCGGTGGCGGTCGTCCGGATGTCCGGGCCCGCGACCCGGGCCGCGGTCAAGGCCTTGTCCGGACGGATGACGCGGGCGCGGGTCGCGGCCCTGCGCACCCTGAGGGACGCCCACGGCGCAGCGATCGACCAGGCCCTGGTGCTGCGGTTCGAGGCGCCGGCCAGCTATACAGGCGAGGACAGCGCGGAGTTTCACGTGCACGGCGGCCCGGCCGTGGTGGCCGCGCTTCTGGAAGCCCTGAGCGCGCTCGGCCTGCGGCTGGCCGAGCCGGGGGAGTTCACCCGCCGGGCCTTCGAGAACGGCAAGCTGGACCTGGCCCAGGCCGAGGGGGTCGCCGACCTCATCGAGGCCGAGACCGAGGCCCAGCGCCGCCAGGCCCTAGACCAGGTGGAGGGCGCGCTCGGCCGCGCCCACCAGCGCTGGCGGGCCGACCTGATCGAGGCCCTGGCCAATTTCGAGGCCGCCGTGGACTTTCCCGACGAGGAGGTGCCCGCGCAGGTCGCCGACCGCGCCCGGCCCTATCTCGAACGGCTGGTGGGCCAGCTGCAGGCCGCCCTGGCCGATGTCGACCGTGGCGAACGGGTGCGGGAGGGGTTCCGCATCGCTCTGGTGGGCTCGCCCAACGCTGGCAAGTCCACCCTGCTGAACGCCCTGGCCGGCCGGGAGGCGGCCATCGTCACCGCCACCCCGGGCACCACCCGGGACGTGATCGAGGTTCCGATGCGGCTGGCGGGCTACAAGGTGCTGCTGGCCGACACCGCCGGCCTGCGGGAGACCGCCGACGAGATCGAGGCCGAGGGGGTGCGCCGGGCGCGGACCTGGGCGCAGAGCGCCGATCTGCGGATCTGGGTGGTGGATGGCGCGGCCTCGGCCGTGGACCCGCCGCCGGAGGACTTGCGGGCCGGCGACCTCTGCGTGATCAACAAGTCCGACCTGCCCCCCGGCGACGATACGGGGCGGGCCCTGCTGGAAGCCCGGGCCCTTGAACTTGAAATGCACCGCATCAGCGCCCGGGAGACCGGCGATGTGGGGGTGATCCTGGCGGCCCTCACCGACCACGTGGTCGACCGCCTCTCCGGCGCCGAGCCCCCCACCGCCACCCGCCTGCGTCACAAGGACCTGCTCTCGGAGGCCCTGGCGCGGCTGGAGCACGCCCTGGCCGTCCAGGGGTCGCCCGAACTGGCGGCGGAGGACGTGCGTCTGGCCGGCCGGGCCCTGGACCGCATCACCGGCCGCATCGACCCGGAGGACGTGCTGGACCGGGTGTTCGCGACCTTCTGCATTGGAAAATAAGGTGTTTCACGTGAAACGCTGATCGCCTCCCTCCCCTTCATGGGGAGGGTGGATGGCGTGAAGCGCCAGACGGGTGGGGAAAGCCTGCCAGAGTCCCCCACCCCGACCGCTCGCGCGGTCTTCCCCTCCCCATAAAGGGGAGGGAGCGGCGGCCTCGCCGTCTTGGACTCTTTCACGTGAAACCCCCGGCCCCTTCCGCTATAGGAAGCCCCCGCCCATATGGCGCGGATGCGGAGTTTCGGCGTGGCCTCCTGGGACGTGATCATCATCGGCGGCGGCCATGCGGGCTGCGAGGCGGCGGCGGCGGCGGCGCGGTTCGGCGCGCGGACCCTGCTGCTGACCCACAGGCTCGAGACCATCGGCGAAATGTCCTGCAATCCGGCCATCGGCGGCCTGGGCAAGGGCCACCTGGTGCGGGAGATCGACGCCCTGGACGGGGTCATGGGCCGGCTGGCGGACAAGGCCGGCATCCAGTTCCGACTGCTGAACCGCTCCAAGGGCGCCGCGGTGCGGGGGCCCCGGGCGCAGATCGACCGCAAGCTCTATCGGGAGGCCATGCAGGCCGAGCTGGCCGCCACCCCGAACCTGACGATCAAGGCCGAGGCGGTGGAAGACCTCCTGGTGGTGGACGGCCAGGTCACGGGGGTGGTGGGCGCAAGCGGTGAAATCTATTCCGCCGGGCGGGTGGTGCTCACCACCGGCACCTTCCTGAAGGGGGTGATCCATCAGGGCGAGCAGCGCATCCCCGCCGGCCGGGTCGGCGAGGCGCCGGCCATCGGGCTTTCCGACCGGCTCTATGCGCTGGGCCTCGACATGGGCCGGCTGAAGACCGGCACCCCGGCCCGGCTGGCAGCCTCCACCATCGCCTGGGAAAAGCTGGAGATGCAGGCGGCCGACGAGGTCCCCTCACCCTTCTCCTTCCTGACCACCGAGATCACCACGCCGCAGATCGCCTGCGGCATCACCTACACCAACGCCGAAACCCACAGGATCATCGCCGAGCGGCTGAGCGAGTCGGCGGTCTATGGCGGGCGGATCAATGGGCGCGGGCCGCGCTACTGCCCCTCCATCGAGGACAAGGTGGTGCGCTTCGCCGACAAGACCGCCCACCAGATCTTCCTGGAGCCCGAGGGCCTGGACGACGACACCGTCTATCCCAACGGCATCTCCACCTCGGTCTCGGCGGAGACCCAGGACCTGTTCCTGCGCACCATCGTCGGGCTGGAGAACGTCCAGGTGCGCCGGCACGGCTATGCGATCGAATACGACTATGTCGATCCGCGCGAGTTGTCGGCCACCCTGGAGGTCAAGCGGCTGCCGGGCCTCTACCTGGCCGGCCAGATCAACGGCACCACGGGCTATGAGGAGGCCGCGGCGCAAGGGTTGGTGGCCGGGCTGAACGCCGCCCGCGCCGCCTCGGGCGCCGAGCCCGCCATCTTCGGCCGTGACGAGGCCTATATCGGGGTGATGATCGACGACCTGGTGACCCGGGGCGTCACCGAACCCTATCGGATGTTCACCAGCCGGGCCGAGTTCCGCCTGACCCTGCGCTCCGACAACGCCGACCAGCGCCTGACGGCCAAGGGTATGACCCTCGGCTGCGTCGGTGTTTCACGTGAAACCGCCTTCAATTCAAAGGCCAAGGCCCTCGCCGCCGCCCGCGGTCGCGCCGCCGAACTGACCCTGACCCCCGACAAGGCCGCCAAGGCTGGCCTGCCGGTCAAGGCTGATGGTCAGCGCCGCGACCTCACCCAGCTGCTGGCCTATCCCACCATCGGCTTCGAGGCGCTGGCGGCCATCTGGCCGGAGATCTCGGCCTGGGATCCTCAGGTGCGCGAGCAGATCGAGATCGACGCGTCCTATGCCGGCTATCTGGACCGCCAGGAGGCCGATGTGGCCGCCTTCCGCCGCGACGAGAACCTGCGGCTGCCCGCCGAACTGGACTATGCCGGCGTCGGCGGCCTCTCCAACGAGGTCCGCGACAAGCTGACGGCGATCCGGCCCCTGACCCTGGGCCAGGCGGCGCGCATCGAAGGCGTGACCCCCGGCGCGCTCACCGCCCTGCTGGCCCATGTCCGCCGAAGGGCCGCCTGATGTCCGAGACCCTGCCCCCCGAGGTCGTCGAGGTCGCCGACGCCGCCGACTTCGCCATGGCCACCGGCGCCGACGAGAGCGTCATCAACGACCTTCGGCAATACCAGTCATACCTGGAGGACTGGAACCAGCGGATGAACCTGGTGGGCCCCTCCACCCTGGAGATCTTCTGGTCGCGGCACGCCTGGGACTCAGCCCAGATCCTGCCGCTTGCCCCCGAGGCCCTGACCTGGGCCGACCTCGGGGCGGGTGCAGGTTTGCCGGGCATCGTGCTGGCGATCCTCAACAAACACCGCCCCGGTTTCCACATGCACCTGGTGGAAAGTATGGCCAAACGCTGCCGCTTCCTCACCGAGGTGGTGGAGGGCCTGAACCTGCCGGCCACCGTTCATAATTCTCGTGCGGAGGACTTGTCCCTGGCTGTGGATATCGTCACCGCCCGGGCTTGCGCCCCGATGACCCGGTTGCTTGGGTATGCCCAGCCCTACCTGAAGCGCGGCGCGACCGCCTTGTTCCTCAAGGGGCAAGATGTTGCGGTCGAATTGGAAGAGGCTACCAAATCTTGGAAGTTCGAGGCGGATGTCCTGCCCAGCTTCAGTGATGCGCGCGGGCGCATCGTACGCGTAAGGACGTTGAGCCGTGGCCGCTGATCCGAAACCCTTCCGGGCGCTGCGAATCCTGGTGGTCGCCAACCAGAAGGGCGGCGTGGGCAAGACCACGACGGCCATCAACCTGGGCACCGCCCTGGCCGCCGTCGGCGAGCGGGTGCTGCTGATCGATTCCGACCCCCAGGGCAACGCCTCGACCGGCCTGGGCATCCCCCACTCCAAGCGCAAGGTCACCCTCTATGACGTGCTGATGGGGGACGCTCCCCTCACCGCGGCCATCGTGCCGACCGACCTGCCCGGCCTCGACATCGTCCCGGCCCACGCCGACCTCTCCGGCGTCGAGCTGGAGCTGGGCCAGCAGGCCCGCCGCTCCTTCAAGCTGCGCGACGCCATCGACCCGATCCGCCAGTCGGGCGCCTATACCTATGTCCTGATCGACTGCCCGCCCTCCCTGAACCTGCTGACGGTCAACGCCATGGCGGCGGCCGACGCGGTGCTGGTGCCCCTGCAGTGCGAGTTCTTCGCCCTGGAGGGCCTCTCCCAGCTGATGCGGACGGTGGAGCTGGTGCGGGGCAGCCTCAATCCCAACCTGGAGATCCAGGGGGTGGTGCTGACCATGTACGACCGGCGCAACAGCCTGTCGGAACAGGTGGCCAAGGACGTCCGCGCCCACTTCGGCGGCACGGTATACGCCACCGTGATCCCGCGGAACGTGCGGGTTTCCGAGGCGCCCAGCTTCGGCAAGCCGGTGCTGGTCTATGATCTGAAGTGCGCGGGGAGCCAGGCCTATCTGAAGCTCGCCCGCGAAGTCGTGCTGCGCGAGCGCGATCGCCGCGCCAAGGCCGCGTGAGGAAACAATGATGGTCGAGAAACGCGGACTGGGCCGGGGGCTGTCGGCCCTGTTGGGGGAGGTCGAGGAGACGCCGGTCACCGCGGGCGCCGCCGGCGGCCTGCGCGACATCCCCATCGAGCTGATCCATCGCAACGAGAAGCAGCCCCGCTGGGTCTTCCCCGAGGAGGAGATCGAGGAGCTGGCCGCCTCCATCCGCGAGAAGGGCGTCCTGCAGCCGATCCTGGTGCGGCCGGCGCCGGAGATGGACGGCCACTTCGAGATCGTGGCCGGGGAACGCCGCTGGCGGGCGAGCCAGAAGGCCGGGCTGCACGCCCTGCCGGCCCTGGTCCGCGAGCTGAACGACATCCAGATGCTGGAGATCGGGGTCATCGAGAACGTCCAGCGGACGGCGCTCTCCCCCATCGAGGAGGCCAACGCCTATCAGCAGCTGGTGGAGGTCCACGGCCGCAGCGCCGCCGAGGTGGCCGACGCGGTGGGCAAGAGCCGCTCCCACGTCGCCAACCTGATCCGCCTGCTGGCCCTACCCGAGATGGTCCGGCACTACCTGATGAGCGGCCAGCTCACCGCTGGCCATGCCCGCGCCCTGCTGGGGACCCCCGACCCCCAGGCCCTGGCCGAGATCGTCATCGCCAAGGGCCTGTCGGTGCGCGACACCGAACAGCTGGCCCGCAAGGCGTCGGCCGGCGAGACCCCGGCCAAGGCGGCGCGTCCGGCGCCGGTGAAGGACACCGACACCCAGGCCCTGGAGGTCGACCTCTCCGAGGCGCTCGGCCTGACCGTCGAGGTGATCGACAGGGGCGGGGTCGGCGAGCTGCGGGTGAAGTACGCCAGCCTCGAACAGCTCGACGAGGTCTGCCGGCGGTTGACGCGGGCGTAGGGCCAAGCCCCCTCCGTCACGCGCTGACGCGCGCGCCACCTCCCCCGATCCGGCCTTCGGCCTGGGGGAGGAACTAACAAGAATTCCTCCCCCAAGCGCGAAGCGCTGTCCGGGGGAGGTGGATCGTCGCGCAGCGGCGAGACGGAGGGGGTTTGGGCCTCTCCGAAAATCGGCCCTGTGGCGCACAGCGGGGCGATCGTCCGTATCCCTGGACGGCGGCGAAACGCCACCCTGTGGATGGTTTCGGAGAAATTGGCGTAAGCTGTTCTAAAATATAGGATATTCGACGCACGCGACGGGCGGCGCAAAAGGCCGTTTTTGGGCTCTTTTTCAGAGTCCGAGGCGCTTGGCCCGGCCGGCGATCTGCAGGGCCAGGCGTTCGGCGATCAGGGCGTCCGGAGAGCCCGCCGTCTTGCACGCCTTGTCGGCGGCGAACACCTCGGGCTGGATGCGGTCGAGTTCCGGCAGGGTCCAGGTGCGGGCCTGGCGCAGGAACTCCCGCTCGCTCTTCCAGAACACGCCCGAGGCCTTGGCGGCCTCCTGCAGGCCGGCCCCGGACTTGGCGAGCGTCAGGGTGCGGCGCATGCGGCCCAGATACATGCCCAGCGCGCGGACGGCGGCCGGACCCCCCTCCCCCTCGGCGGCGGCGCGGCGTAGGCCGGCCTGGGCCTCGGCGAGGCGCCCGCCGAAGGCGTCGGCGGCGGCGTCGGAGAGGGAGGCCTCGGGCTCGACGCCGAGGAAGTCCTCCAGGTCCTTGGGGGTCGCTGTCACGCCGCTGCCGGGGCCGAGGAACAGGGCCAGGCGCTCGATCTCCTGGCGGGAGACGCCGCGCTCCTTGGGCATGCGGGCCACGAAGAGCTGCAGGGCCTCGGAGGTCAGCCCCACCCCGTCCTTGGAGAGCAGGTCGCGCACCAGCCGGGCGATGTCGCCGGGCTCGTCCTCGTAGCAGGGGATGGTGGCGGCGCCGGGCGCCTTCTCGGCGGCCTTGCGCAGGGCGGAGTTGCGGTCGAGGTTCCCGGCCTCGATCAGCAGGAAGGCGTCGGGGTTGAGCTCGCCGGCGGCGTGGCGGGTCAGGGCCTCGGCGGTCATGCGGTCCAGGGCCTGCTTCTCGGTGGCGAACTTCAGCCGCACCAGCCGCCGGCCCCCCATCAGGGACTGGGCCGCCAGCTCGCCCTCCAGCCGGGCGCCGTCACCGTCCAGGTCTCCGTCGGTGAGCAGGGCCACGTCGAAGGGATCGTCGGGGCGGTCGCAGACCTTCAGCGCCAGCTGGTTGGCGCGGTCGCGGACCACGCCCATGTCGCGGCCATAGATCAGGGCGGCGCGAACAGTCTTATCGGGCGCGCCGAGGAAGCGTTCGATGTCCGGCCGCTTGGCGAGGATCATCGTTGAACCCTACGACTTGGCGCCGGCCAGCCAAGTGGCGAGTTCGAGCTCGATCTTGCGGGCGGCCTCGCCGGCGGCTCGGTCCTGGGCGTCCTGCTGGGCGGCCACCGAGGCGTAGGGCTGGTCGGCGGAGTCGTAGGTCACCTCCACCCGCACCCGCCCGACCTTGGCCGCGGCGCCCGAGGGCAGGGCCACCAGGGTGTAGGCCGCCACCAGGACGTATTCGTAGCGGGTGGCGACATTGTCGACCCGGATGCCGCGAGGATAGCGCTGCTCGGAGAGCTGGAGGTCCATGCGGTACTGCGGCTTGAGGTTCGAGTCGCGGGCCAGGGCGTCGTCCAGGTGCTCGCGGATCAGCTGGCCGACCCGGCCGTTGGGGGCCGAGACCTGCACCGAGGACAGCGTGGTCCCCACCCCGGGTCGGCCATAGAGCGGCGTGAAGCCGCAGGCCGCCAGGGCGAGGGCGGCGAGCGCCAGGGCGCCGGTGCGTGCGATGCGAGCCATGTGCCTCAGTTTGCCACGATGTTGACGATGCGATCCTTCACCACGATCACCTTGCGGATGGTGAGGCCCTCAAGGCGCCGCGCGATCTCGGGATCGTCAAGCACCATCTTCTCCACATCGGCCGGTTCGGCCCCGGCGGGCGCGGAAATCTCGCCCCGGCGCTTGCCGTTGACCTGCACCGGCAGGACGCGGACGGCGTCCTCGGTGAGGGCGGGATCGAAGTCCGGCCAGGGGGCGGAGACCACCATGCCCACCCCGCCGATGCGGGCCCAGGCCTCCTCGGCCAGGTGGGGCGTGAAGGGGGAGACCAGGCGGGCGAAGGCCGACAGGGCCTCGGCGCGGGCCGCCAGCAGGGCCGGCGAGGCGCCGTCCACGGGGGCCGCCTTCAGGGCGTTGAGGAATTCGTACAGCCGGGCGATGCCGGAATTGAAGCGGAAGCCCTCCACGGCCTCGGTGACCGCCTTGACGGTGCGGTGGGTGGCGATGCGCAGGGCCACGGCCTTGGGGTCGGCGGCGATATCGGGGGCCCCCACCGTCTCCGGCTGGGCGTCGAACTCGGCCCAGACCCGGTTGACGAAGCGCCAGGCGCCCTCGACCCCGGAGGTGGACCAGATGGAATCCCGTTCCGGCGGGGAATCGGACAGCACGAACAGCCGCGCGGCGTCGACCCCGTAGACCTCGAAGATATCGCCAGGCGCCACGGTGTTGCGCTTGGACTTCGACATCTTCTCGATGTCGCCGATGATCACCGGCTGGCCGTCGGAGACGCGGACGGCGCGGCGCGTATTGCCCTCCGCCGTGATCTCCAGCTCCTTGGGCTCGACCCAGTCGCCGTTCTGCAGGCGATAGGTCTCGTGGGTGACCATGCCTTGGGTGAACAGGCCGGCGAAGGGCTCCTTGGCCTCCAGCATGCCGGCGTCGGCCAGGGCGCGGTTGACGAAGCGGGCATAGAGCAGGTGCAGGACGGCGTGCTCGATGCCCCCCACATACTGGTCCACTGGCATCCAGTAGTCGGCGGCGGCCTTGTCGATGGGCTCGGCGGCGTTCGGATTGGTGAAGCGGGCGAAGTACCAGGCGCTGTCGACGAAGGTGTCCAGGGTGTCGGTCTCGCGCGTCGCCGCGCCGCCGCAGTCCGGGCAGGTGGTCACCTTCCAGGTGGGGTGACGCGCGAGCGCATTGCCGGGCTTGGAGAAGTCCAGGTCTTCGGGCAGGGCGACGGGCAGCTGGCTCTTGGGCACGGCGACCACGCCGCACTTGTCGCAATGGACCACCGGCACGGGGCAGCCCCAGCCGCGCTGGCGGGCCACGCCCCAGTCGCGCAGGCGATAGACGGTGGCGCCCTCCCCCTGGCCCTGGGATTCGATGCGGGCGATGGCGGCGGCCTTGGCCGGTTCGATCTCCATCCCCTCCAGGAAATCGGAGCGGAAGAGGGTCCCCGGGCCTGTATAGGCCTCGGTTCCGACCTCATAGGTCGCGGGGTCCTCGCCCGGCGGCAGGACCACCGGCTTGACCGGCAGGCCGTACTTGCGGGCGAAGTCCAGGTCGCGCTGGTCGTGGGCCGGGCAGGCGAAGATGGCGCCCGTGCCGTAGTCCATCAGGATGAAGTTGGCGATCCAGACCGGCAGCCGCCAGGCGGGGTCGAAGGGGTGGGCCACGGTCAGGCCGGTGTCGAAGCCGATCTTCTCGGCGGTCTCGATCTCGGCCTCCGAGGCGCCGCCCTTGCGGCAGGCCTCGATGAAGGCGGCGGCCTTGGGATCTGCGGCGGCGATCTGCTGGGCCAGGGGGTGGTCGGGGGCCACGCCCACGAAGCTCGCCCCGTACAGGGTGTCGGGCCGGGTGGTGTAGGCCTCCAGCCCGGCCTCGAAGCCTTCGGGGGCGGCGTCGGCGAACTTGAAGGCGAACTTCAGGCCCTTGGAGCGGCCGATCCAGTTCTCCTGCATCAGCCGGACCTTCTCGGGCCAGCGGTCCAGGGTCTTCAGGCCCTCCAGCAGGGCGTCGGCATAGTCGGTGATGCGCATGAACCACTGGTTCAGCTTGCGCTTCTCCACCACCGCGCCGGAGCGCCAGCCGCGGCCGTCCACCACCTGCTCATTGGCCAGGACGGTCTGGTCGACCGGGTCCCAGTTCACGACGCCCTCGCGGCGATAGACCATGCCGCGCGCCATCAGGTCGATGAACCAGGCCTGCTGCTGGCCATAGTAGGCCGGGTCGCAGGTGGCGAACTCACGGGACCAGTCGATGGACAGGCCCAGCTGCTTCAGCTCGGCCCGCATCTTGTCGATATTGGCGTAGGTCCAGGCGCGGGGGTCGACGCCGCGCTCCATGGCCGCGTTCTCGGCGGGCAGGCCGAACCCGTCCCAGCCCATGGGGTGCAGGACATTGAAGCCCCGGGCGCGCTTGAACCGGGCGTTGGCGTCGCCGAGCGTGTAGTTGCGCACATGGCCCATGTGCAGGCTCCCCGACGGATAGGGGAACATCTCCAGGGCATAGTATTTTGGCCGCGCGTGATCGATCTCCGCGCGGAACACGTCGGCGTCGGCCCAGGCCTTGCGCCACTTGGGTTCGACTTCTTTGGGATTGTACCGGGCCATGGCGGGGGCTTAGCGCGCTTTCACTGAGGAAGGGAAGCGGCCGGACACGCCGAAGGCGCGCCGACCTTAGAGTGCGGCGCGCCCGGTATTGTCAGATCCCCGAACGCGCCCGGGGGGTTAGCCCCGGATGTTCGAGAGCTTAAGCTGACGCGCCTTGGTCAGGATGGCGTTTTCGATGTCGGTCTCGGTCTGGCCGGCCGACGGGGCGTCCACCCAGCCGCCCGCGCCGTCGCGGACCTGCTTGAAGACCGCCACGTTCAGGCCATCGGCCCGCAGGCGGGCGTCCAGGATATAGACCGTGCACTTGAAGCGCTCGTCGGGCTTTTCCGGATTGATGTACCAGTCGGTGATCACCACGCCGCCGTAGGGGTCCGCGGAGGCCAGGGGCATGAAGGCCAGGGTGTCGAGGGTCGCCCGCCACAGATAGCCGTTGACCCCGATGGTCGGCTGCTCGCCGCTCGGGGCCGACTTGCCGCGTCCGCCGAAACCGAACCGGAAACCGCCCTCTTCCTGGGTCTGGAAGGTCTTAGGGCCACCACTCGAGCAGGCCGCGAGCGCCGAAAGGCTGAGAGCCAGAGCCCCCGCCGCCACGCCACGCATCCATACTCCACGCACAAACGGCATATATCCGCTCCCAGTCGCTGTTTCGCGTCGGTATCTCGCCGCGTCGCCGCCCCCGCGCCGGATGCCTCTATAACAACGCCCGGAGCGGCGCCAAACAGGAATCGCGTGGCCCTGCCGCCACAGGCGCCCAACGATCTGTCCACAGACCGGCCCTGCGGCGCGTTGACGTGTTGACCTCGCCCCTGGCGCGACTTTAATCGCATCAACGGTCACGCCTCTCATGGCGGGGCCGGGGCTTAGGGGCCATATAGGTGGTTATGTTCAATCGGACGGTCATGGCGCTGGTCGGCGCGGCGCTCATCTTGAGCGTCGGATCGATGGCTCATGCCCAGACGACGAAGAAGACCACCGACTTCACCGTGCGCAATGAGACTCCGACGCTGGCCCCGCCTCAGGCGGCCAAGGCGTTGAAGTTCGACGCGCGCAAGGGGCGCTGGGGGATCACGCTCAATCTGCAGCAGCCGGACGGCCGCGACGCGCAGTGGAACGACGTCCAGGCGGGCGCCTATTTCCGCGTGACACCGTCGCTGCGGGTCGGCGGCGCCGTGGCCCTGGGGGAAAAGGAAACCCCCATGTACAAGAAGACCCAACCCCAGGACGGCGCGCCGCGCGTCCGCCTTGAGACCGCCTTCAAGTTCTAAGGGTCTCTTCAGACCTGAACAAACGAGCCGCCTCCGGGCGGCTTTTTTGATTCCACCGCCTCTCCCCCCGCCTCTTCGGGGGGAGAGGGCAGGGTGAGGGGGGCTTTTCGGCCAGGTGGTGAGCGTCGGCGCGATCCCCTCACCCAGCCTCTCCCCTTGAAAGGGGAGAGGAGATCAGCTCGCGAACGCCTCGATGCCTGCGATACCGACGACCCCCGTGGCCAAGAGCCGCGCGGCGGTGGCCGCGTTCACGCCGCCCAGGGCGTAGACCGGGCTGCGGGACAGCCTGACGATCTGCGCCAGTCGGATCGGCCCCAGGGGCTTGCCCGCCGAGGCGCTGCCCGAGGGGAAGATCGCCGAGACCACCACGGCGTCGACCGGGGCCCGCGCCGCGCGGGGGCCATGAGCGGCGGCCGTGATCAGCCAGCCCGGGCGCCGCGCGCGGATGCGGCGCGCGCGATGGGCCAGACGCTCGGGCAGGTGGATCCCGTCGGCGCCGACCCCGGCGGCCAGGGCCTCGTCGGCCCCGATCAGCAGCGTCAGGCCCCTTTGGCGGGCGATGGCCTTCAGGCGCAGGGCCACGGCCAGGGCGTCGACCGCCCCGAAGGAACGGTAGACGATGGCCGAGCCCCTCGGCAGGCGCGCCGCGATCGCCTCCGGATCGGGGGTGCGCGCAGGGTCGGTGAAATAGAGCAGGGCCGGGAGGGGCTTTCGCCCAGCCGCGCGCCGCCGTAAGCAGGCCCCCGTCCGCGCCACTGTCCAGAACCCGCCTATGACCCGCTCCTTCGATCCCGCCGCCGCCCGCGCCGACATCCTGGCCCGCATCGCCCTCGCGGCGAAGGCCTGCGGACGGGCGGCCGACGATGTGACCCTGGTGGCGGTCTCCAAGCAACAGCCCTGGGACCGGGTGGCGACGATCCTGGAGACTGGCCAGGCCGTGTTCGGCGAGAACCGGGTGCAGGACGCCATGGCCGCCTGGGAGGGCCATCGTGAGGGGGTCGAGCTGCGGCTGATCGGGCCGCTGCAGACCAACAAGGTCAAGGAGGCCGTGGCCTTCTTCGACGTCATCGAGACGGTGGACCGCGACAAGCTCGCCGCCGCCCTGGCCGCCGAAATGGCCAGGCAGGGCAAGACCCCCAGGCTCTACGTCCAGGTCAATACCGGCGAGGAAGAGCAGAAGGCCGGCGTGATCCCCGGCGAGGCCGACGCCTTCATCAGGGCCTGCCGCGAGGCCCACGGCCTGACCATCGAGGGCCTGATGTGCATCCCCCCCGCCGACGAGCCGCCGGGGCCGCACTTCGCCCTGCTGGCCAAGATCGCCGCCCGCAATGGGATTTCGAAGCTCTCCATGGGGATGAGCGACGATTTCGAGACCGCTGTGCGGTTCGGAGCCACCAGCGTGCGGGTGGGCTCGGCCCTATTTGGCCCGCGGGGGTAGGACGTTCAGGGTCGGTCGGGGCGGCCTGCCTCGCCGGACCTCGTCCATGTGCTCCATGGCGTCCAGATAGGGGTGCGGATTGACGTCGACGATGGAGACGGCCGAGCCGGGCCCCGCCTTGACGATCAGCTCCAGCACGTCCCAGGCCTGCAGGGCCACGCAGCCCTCGGTGGGCTCCCAGTTCGGGCGCGCCACGTGCAGGAAGATGGCCGAGCCCATCAGGGGGATCACCGGATCGTCGTTGTGGGCCAGGACCAGGATGAAGTCATAGACCTTGTCGTCGCGCCACAGGGCCTCGGCGCTGGCCGGGTAGGGCAGGGTGACGGGGCGGTTGTAGTTGGGGTCGCCCGGGGCGTCGCACCAGCCGTCGGTGGGCGTGAGAGCCTGGATCGGCAGGGCGGTGGCGGGCGGCGGCATCTTGTCGGGGCGGTAGAGCACCCGGCGGATCGGCCAGACTCCCAGCGGCGAACAGCCGTCCCCCTCGCGCTTGTCGGCGGCGGCGATCACCCCGCCCTTGCCCAGGGCGCAACGGGTTTCGCGGCCCCCGATATCGAAGCGCCCGTCTGACATCGCCGTGAACAGCACGCTTCATTCCCCCTGAGCGGTTGGCGCTGGCGCCCGACACGGTGCATGTTCGCGCCCATGGCCCAACGCAAGACCCTACTCGTCGTCGACGACAATGATGATCTGCGCGGCGAACTCGCCGAGCAACTGGAACTGCACGAGGAATTCGCCGCCCTGCAGGCCGCCACCGCCGGCGACGGCGTGCGCCAGGCCGTCGAGGCCCGGCCAGACCTGATCCTGCTGGACGTCGACCTGCCCGACATGGACGGTCGCGAGGCCTGCAAGGTGATGCGCTCCAAGGGCGTCACCTGCCCGGTGATCATGCTGACGGCGGCCGACACCGACGACGACACCATCCGCGGCCTGGAGTCCGGCGCCAACGACTACGTCACCAAGCCCTTCAAGTTCGCCGTCCTGTTGGCCCGCATCCGCGCCCAACTGCGCAGCCACGAGCAGTCGGAGGGCGCGGTCTTCCACCTGGGGGCCTACGAGTTCCGCCCCTCGGCCAAGATGCTGGTGGACGCCAACCAGAAGAAGATCCGGCTGACGGAAAAAGAGACCAACATCCTGAAGTACCTCTACAGGGCCGGCGAGAAGCCGGTGAGCCGCGAGGAGCTGCTGGCCGAGGTCTGGGGCTATAACGCGGGCGTCACCACCCACACCCTGGAAACCCACGTCTATCGCCTGCGCCAGAAGATCGAGCCCGATCCCGGCAACGCCCGCCTGCTGCTCACCGAGGCCGGCGGCTACCGCCTGGCGCCGTAGTTTCTGAGCCCGGATTGGGCGCCTGACGGGGTCCATTCGCGCCGGCCCAGTCCTATCGTCCTCTCCTGAACCGGAGATCGATGCATGGAGCCGCTGGTGAGCAAGGGACCTTGGCGCGAGGCCTGGAACGCCGCGTTTCCGGTGCGCCGCGCGCGATCGGCGCAGCAACTTTCCCTGCTCTACGGCTTCGGCTTCGGCGTCGGCCTGACGGCCGGCTGCGCCATGATGCTGATGGCCTTCGGCCTGGGCGTCGGGGTGGGGATCCTGGCCGGGGTGTGATCGCGCCGCCCTCAAGGGGTTGTTTACAGCTTTAATAGTGTTGTTATGGTGAGCCTTCAAGGAGGCTTGGCCATGGGCAAGTACGATCCGCTTGAGACCTTCCTGCAAGGTCAGCAGGGCGAGCGCGTCCCCGTGAAGTTCTCGGAGGTCGAGGAGATCCTTGGCTTCAAGCTTCCGGCGTCCAAGCAATACCCCGCCTGGTGGAGCAACAACCCCTCCAACAACCCGATGACCAGGACCTGGCTTCGCGCGGGCTACATGACCGAGCAGGTCGATACGGTCTCGGGGCGATTGGTCTTTCGCCGCACCCATCCTCCAAAGGCCGCAGGCGCGACGCCACGCTCCGGCGGGTTTCCCGGCTACGGCGCCATGAAGGGAACCGTTCGCCTGGGTGAGGGGGTCGACCTTACCGCACCGGCCGATCCGGCGTGGGGTTCGGTGTTCGAGTGACGTCGCCGCTGCTGCTGGACACCTGCGCGCTGATCTGGATTTCCCAGGCCGAACCGATCGATGGGGCCGCCAAGGCCGCGCTCGATGAGCTCTGGAGGGCGGGGGGCGTTCCGCGGGTTTCACCTATCAGCGCGTGGGAAATCGGCCTCTTGGTCGCTCGGGGGCGGCTGACCTTGACCATGGCTCCGGCGCGCTGGTGGGACGTGTCGGTGGAACGGATTGGCCTGGAGGTGGCGCCGATGCCGCCTGGTTTGCTGATCGCCTCGACGCAGTTGCCCGGGACGCCGCCCAGCGACCCCGCCGACCGGATCATCGCCGCGACGGCGCGTGAAAACGGCCTTCGCGTCATGACCCGCGACGGCAAGCTCCTGGCCTATGGCGAGGCCGGGCATCTCGACACGCTCGCCTGTTAGAGCCTGTCCGTTTCAGTTGGTTTCATCTGAAACGGATAAACAGGCTCGTCCCTTAATGTTTAGAGCGTGACGGGCGCCTGAACCGGCAACCACTTCAGGCTGTCACGCTCTACAGCTCGAAGTCGGCGCTCACCGGGGCGTGGTCGCTGGGGCGTTCCCATTCGCGGACGTCGTCGTGGACGCGGGCGGCGGCCGCGCCGGAGCGGAAGGCGGCCTCCCGCAGGCCTGGCGAGATCAGCACATGGTCCAGGCGCAGGCCGCGGTTGGACGCGCGGAAGTCGGCGGCCCGGTAGCTCCACCAGGAAAACAGCTTCTGGGGGTCGGGGATGGCCTCGCGGACCAGGTCGGTGAACTGGCCGCTGGCCATCAGCTTGGCGAAGGCGTCGAGCTCGATGGGGGTGTGGCTGACGATCTTCGACATCTGCTTGTGGCTCCAGACGTCGAACTCACCGGGCGCCACGTTCAGGTCGCCCACGATGGCCAGCGGCGCCTTGGGATCGCGTTTCGCCATCTCGGCGGTGAGCTTCTCGTAGAAGTCCAGCTTGTGGTCGAACTTGGGGTTGATCTCCCGGTCGGGAATGTCGCCCCCGGCCGGAATGTAGAAGTTTTGGATCTCGACCCCGGCCACCTTGGCCGAGACGCAGCGGGCGTGGCCCTCGCGGCAGACATCCAGGGGCGCGACCTCCTCGAAGGGCAGGCGCGAGGCGATGGCCACCCCGTGCCAGCCCTTCTGGCCGGCGATCTTGATGTGCGGCAGGCCCATGTCGATGAAGGCTTGGCGCGGGAACTCCGCCTCCTGGCACTTGATCTCCTGCAGGCACAGGACATCGGGGGCCTGCTCGTCGACGAAGCGGGCCACCTGCTCGGCGCGCAGGCGGACGGAGTTCACATTCCAGGTGCAGAGACGGAGGCGCATGCGCGGGGTTTAGCGGGCGTCGGGGGAAAAAGAAAACGCCCGGGCACTGGAGAAAGCCCGGGCGTAGTGATGTCTCTCATGCCGCCGCCGGGAGGGGATAGGTTCCGGCACGGAACACGCCCGCTCGCACAGGCGTCATGAGTGGCATTATTGCAACTGCCAAATACAAAAGTCAACCAGATTCACGTGGCTTATTGCCTGTTGTCTGATTGTCACATTCGGGCGCGACCCACGCCCTTGGGCCGGGGATCGTTGAGCACGAAGAGGGTGGGGGCCAGGCCCGAGGCGCGCTGCAGGCCGGTGAGCCGGATGCGGGTCGACTGGCCCTGGGCGTCGCTCACCGTCCAGCCCACCAGGGCCAGGGGATTGTCGGAGAAGGTGAGCGTGATCTGGCCCTCGGCCTGCTTCTTGCCGTCGCGGGCGGTGATGGAGAAGCCGTCGGCCATGCGGCTGACGTCGCTGATCACCACGCCGCGGTCGAGCTTGATCTGGCGGGCCAGGAAGATGGAGAGCGGGGTGGCCATCAGCGGATAGCGGTCGAAGGTCTTCAGGCGCGAATCCGCCACCGAGACATTGGCCCCGTCGGCCACCACCAGCAGGCCCGAGGGCGCCTCATAGGCGAAGCGGGCCTTGCCCGGGCGCTTCAGATAGACCACGCCCTGGGTCATGGTCCCGCGCGCGTCGGTCTGCACGAAGCGGCCCTTGGCCTCGGTCAGGCCCTGCAGATAGGTGGCGGCGCGGTCCACCAGGGCCCTGTCGTCGGCGCTCAGCGGGGTGACGGCGGGACGGGCGGCGAGCGCGGGCAAGGGCAGGGCGGCGAGGCCGAGCGCCAGGGCGCGTCGTGTCAGTCGGGTCATGGACCAGGCTCCTTTTCGCGCAACAACCTATAGCGGCCGCGCGGCGTCAATAGGGCGGGAGAACGGCGCAGGGCCGCCGGCGTTCCCACCTCTAGCCGTTGGCGCGCTGGCTCGGGTGGCGGTCAGGCCGTCCATCCCCGGCGTCCGGACCTCCATCAACCCTTTGGAGGGATGTGGCGTTGGGATCGCCGTGTTGGGCCACCGACGCAATCGGTCACGCAAGTTGTGTTGAGGCCGCGCCGCCGTGGCCCCAGGGTCGGGCATGAGCCGCATCCACCCTACCGCCGTCATCGCCGCCGGCGCCCAGATCGCCCCGGACGTGGAGATCGGCGCCTATGCGGTGATCGGCCCCCAGGTGCGGCTGGCGGCCGGAAACATCGTCGGGCCCCATGTGGTGATCGAGGGGGCGACCGACATCGGCCCCGGCAACCGCTTCCTGCAGTTCTGCGCCATCGGGGCCGGGCCGCAGGTGGACGGCTGGGCCGGGGAGGCCGGGGCCCTGGCGATCGGGAGCGACAACGTCTTCCGCGAGTTCGTCACCGTCCACGCCTCCCCCGGCCGCGCCCCCACCCGCGTCGGCTCGCGCTGCCTGATCATGACCGGGGCCCATGTGGCTCACGACTGCGTGCTCGGCGACGACATCCGCATGGCCAACGCCGCCACCCTGGGGGGCCATGTGGAGATCGCCGACCATGCCCAGCTCAGCGGTCTGGTCGCCATCCACCAGCACACCCGGATCGGAACCCACGCCTTCGTGGCCGGGGGCTCCATCGTCACCCAGGACGCGCCGCCCTTCTGCCTGGTGCAGGGGGACCGGGCGCGGCTGGCGGGACTGAACGCCGTCGGTCTGAAGCGGGCGGGGTTCAGCCTGGGCGAGATCACCGAACTGCGGCGGGCCTATCGCATCCTGTTCCTCGGCGATGGCGACCGCGAGGACCGGCTGGCCGCCGCGCGCCTCGGCGCCGGCCTCCACACCCTGGCCCTGATCGAATTCCTGGAAAGCTCCGGCCGGGGGTGCATCTCCACGCCACGGTCGCGTCTGAGGGTGGCGGCCTGATCCCTCACCGTGTCATCCCGCATGCAGCGGCGAAGCCGCGGAAACCGGGATGACACTGGGGGATTGGTCGTCAGGCGATGGCGGGAACCACTTGCGGATTCTGCTCCGCCCCGTAGTCGACGCCCGCCAGGCCGAAGCCGAAGATCTTCAGGAAATCGGCGCGGAAGCCGGCCAGGTCGGCCAGCTCGGGCAGGGTTTCGGTGGAGATCCTCGCCCAGCGGCGCTTGACCTCGTCCTGGACGGGCGCCGACAGCTCCCAGTCGTCCAGGCGCACGCGGCCGGCCTCGTCCAGGGCCTCGGGCCCCTGCAGGACGGTGCGGAACAGGCGGTCGATCTGCTCGATGCAGCCCTCGTGCAGGCCCATCTCCTTCATCACCTTGAACAGCACCACGCCGTAGAGCGGCACCACGGGGATGGCCGAGGAGGCCTGGGTGACCACGGCCTTCAGCGACACCACCCGGGCGGCGTGCGCCCCCAGCCTGGCGCGGATGGCGGCGGCGGCGCGGTCGAGGTCTTCCTTGGCCTTGCCCAGAGTGGCCTTCCAGTAGATCGGCCAGGTCAGCTCCGAGCCGATATAGGTGTAGCTGAGGGTCTTGAAGCCCGGCGCCAGGACCCCGGCCTCGGAGAGCGCGGCGATCCACATCTCCCAGTCCTCGCCGCCCATGACCGCGACGGTGCCGGCGGTTTCCTCGGGGGTGGCGGGCTGCAGTTCGGTCTCGAAGACCTCGCCCTTGTCGGTGTTCAGGGTCTTGACGGTGACGGGGGCGCCCAGGGGTTTGATGGCCGAGCGGAAGGTCTCGCCGGTCCTGGGATGAGTGCGCACCGGGGCGGCCATGGAATAGACCACCAGGTCCACCTGGCCGAGGTTGTCGGCGATGGCCTTGATGGTGGCGGCCTTCATCTCGTCGGAGAAGGCGTCGCCGTCCAGGGTGACCGCCTTGCGGCCGACCTTGGCGGCTTCGGCCTCGAAGGCGCGGTTGTTGTACCAGCCGGCGCTGGCGGTCTTGGTCTCGCTGGGCGCCTTCTCGAAGGAGACGCCGACGGTGTCGGCCCCGCCGCCGAAGGTCGCCACGATCCGCGAGGCCAGGCCGTAGCCGGCCGAACAGCCCAGCACCAGGACCCGCTTGGCCATGCCCGGGATCTCGCCCTTGCCGGCGACATAGCCGATCTGCTGGTGGACGTTCATGGCGCAGCCGCCGGGATGGGCGGTGGTGCAGATGAAACCGCGGATACGGGGCTCGATGATCATGGGCGCCTCTTTTCGTGGAGGCGGAAGATACACGGGCGCGCGGTGAGGGAAAGCTGGAGTTAGGGCGGCGGGCCGGCCAGCACCTCGCGCTTGCCGGCGTGGTTGGCGGGGCTGACGACGCCCTCGTTCTCCATCCGCTCGATGAGCGAGGCGGCGCGGTTGTAGCCGATCTGCAGGCGGCGCTGGACGTAGGAGGTCGAGGCCTTCTTGTCGCGGGTCACTACCGCCACGGCGCGGTCGTAGAGATCGTCGCCGGAGCCGCCGTCGTCGAAGCCGCCCTCGCCCTCGCCGTCCTCGTCCTCGCCGCCGGCGGTGACCTCCTCCAGGTACTGGGGCTGGCCCTGCTCGCGCAGGAACTTGGCCACGGCCTCCACCTCGCCGTCGGAGACGAACGGCCCGTGCAGGCGGGTGACGCGGCCGCCGCCGGCCATGTAGAGCATGTCGCCCTGGCCCAGCAGCTGCTCGGCGCCCTGCTCGCCCAGGATGGTGCGGCTGTCGATCTTGGAGGTGACCTGGAAGGAGATACGGGTCGGGAAGTTGGCCTTGATGGTGCCGGTGATGACGTCCACCGACGGGCGTTGCGTCGCCATCACCAGGTGGATGCCGGCGGCGCGCGCCATCTGGGCCAGGCGCTGGACCGCGCCCTCGACGTCCTTGCCCGCCACCATCATCAGGTCGGCGACCTCGTCGATGATCACCACCAGATAGGGCATGGCCTCGGGATTGATCTTCTCGCTCTCGTAGATCGGGCGGCCGGCGTCGTCGAAGCCGGTCTGCACCGTCCGCTCGAAGTGCTCGCCCTTGGCGGCGGCCTCCCGGGCCCGGTCGTTGTAGGAGGCGACGTTGCGCACCCCGATCTTCGACATCCGCCGATAGCGGTCCTCCATCTCGCGGACGGTCCACTTGAGCGCGACGATGGCCTTCTTGGGATCGGTGACCACGGGCGCCAGCAGGTGCGGGATGCCGTCATAGACCGACAGTTCCAGCATCTTGGGGTCGATCATGATGAACCGGCACTGCTCGGGGGGCAGGCGGTAGAGGATCGACAGGATCATGGCGTTGACGCCGACCGACTTGCCCGAGCCGGTGGTGCCGGCGATCAGCAGGTGGGGCATCTTCGACAGGTCGGCGATATAGGGCTCGCCGCCGATGGTCTCCCCCAGCGCCATGGGCAGGGCCGAGTTGGATTTCTCGTATTCGCTGCTGCCCAGCAGGTCGCGCAGATAGACGGTCTCGCGCCGAGCATTGGGCAGTTCGATGCCGATGGCGTTGCGCCCGGGGACCACGCTGACGCGGCAGGCGGCGACGGACATGGACCGCGCGATATCGTCCGACAGGGCCACGACCCGGGCCGATTTCACCCCGGCGGCGGGGACCAGCTCATAGAGGGTGACCACGGGACCGGGGCGGATCTGGTCGATGGCGCCCTTGACCCCGAACTCGGCCAGCACGCTTTCCAGCAGCTGGGCGTTCTGGCGCAGGGCGCCCTCGTCGAACTGGCTGGCCCGCGGCTTGGGCTTGGCCAGCATGGAGAGCTCGGGCAAAGCAAAGCCGCCGGTCTTGACGAAGTCGAAGGCGCCCTGGGCCTCCCGCAATTCGCGGCCGGATTCCTTCGGCGCGGCCTTGGGGATCTTCACCGCCACCGGCGGGGCGAAGGGTTCGGGCTCGGGCGCCGCAGGCTGCGGCGGGGCGGCGGCCTCCGGCTTGGCGATGGGCGGCAGGGCCGAGGCGGGGATGCGGTCCTCGCCGGTGGCGGCGGCGCGCGCGCTGGCCCGGCGGGCGACCGAGGGGCGGACGGGCTTAGGCTCGGGGGCGGCCTTGGGCTGCAGGGCGCCAGCCAGCCAGTGGGCGGCGCCGCCCAGGTCGATGCGGCGCAGGCCGAGCGCATAGCCGAGGCCCGCGAAGGCGCCGATCGCCAGCAGCAGGGCGGCGATCAGGGTGGCGGCGGGCAGGCGGGCGAAGGCCAGGACCCCGGCCACGCCGTGCAGCAGGCCGTCGCCCCAGAACCCGCCCAGGCCCTTGGCGAGCGGCCAGGCGGCGGGCGCCGGCGGGGCGGCCAGCAGGCCGGCCAGGGCCAGCAGGCCCAGGGTTCCGATCAGGGCGCGCAGGCGGACCTGGGCGCGGGTCTCGTCGGGATGGGGGGAGACGGCGCGATAGAGTCCGAACAGCACCATCAGCAGGGCCGCGACGCCGGCGGCCAGGCCCAGGGACTGGACCCCGATGTCGGCGGCGGTGGCGCCCGGACCGCCCAGGGCGTTGGAGGCGCGGAAGGGGGAGGCGGCGTTGAGGCTGGGATCGCCGGCGCTATAGGTGGCGAGCGCCACGGCGAAGGCCGCGCCGCAGGCCGCGATCAGTCCGCCCCGAAGCCGCGCGGTGGTCGGATGGGTCCAGGCCAGGCTGGCGATATGCAGCCCCAGCTCCAAACCCGTCTTTCGCGCCGCCCGCGCCATTCGTCACGCCTCCCATTCTGGAAGTCCCAGTCTATGGAGCCCAGGTGGTTAAGAGGCGTTTACCTCGCGGCGGCCGATCGCGGCGATTCACGCCGCTTCCTTCACGATACGATTCCACTTCGCCGCGATCCGCATTAGGACTTGGCGCCATGTGGAGCATGCCGCGCAGCGTCCTGAGGGTTGTCGCCGTTCTCATCGCCCTGTGCGCGGTGAGCGGCTTTGTCCTGGGGGTCCGGGGCGCGCCGGAGAAGGCGCGGCTGCCGGGCGAGGGCCCCCCGGGCGCCGCCGCCGGGGTCCAGCTCCAGGCCACCGAGGCCAAGCCCCTGGGGGACGAGGTCCTGGCCCCGCCGCCGCCGCCGGTGGTGGTCGCCAAGGTCGAGGAGAAGAAGCCCGAGGACAAGAAGCCCGAGGCCGACCCCCTGGACCTCGCCGCCGACCAGGCTCCGCCCCAGACCATCGCCAGCGCCACCCCGGCCAAGCCCGCCGCGCCCAAGCCCGCGACGCCCCCGCCGGCCGCCGAGGATCGGGTCGGCGACCTGCTGGACGGCATCACCCCGCCCCCAAGCGACCCGCCGCACTAAGCTTAAGCCGCGAGGCCGGCCCGCCGGAGTGTCAGGTTGATCCGGCCGCCGCCGGGGATCAGGCGCGAGGAGCCTGCCAGGATGCGGTCGACCCCGTGATGGAACAGGCGCGCCTCGCCCCCCAGCAGGCAGACATCCCCCGAGGCCAGCCGCAGCGAGCGGGTGGGATCGTTCCGCTTGAGGCCGCCCAGCCGGAAGATCGCGGTGTCGCCCAGGGAGACCGAGAGCACCGGAAATCCGAAGTCGGCCTCGTCCTTGTCCTGGTGCAGGCCCATGCGGGCCTCGCCGCGATAGAGATTGACCAGGCAGGCGTCGGGGGGTGTGAGCGGGTCGGCGAGCTGGGCCCAGAGATCGAGCAGAACCTGGGGGATGGCGGGCCAGGGACGGCCGGTCTGCGGATGGGTGTCCTGATAGCGATAGCCACGGGCGTCGGTGACCCAGCCCAGGGGGCCGAGATTGGTGGTCTCCACGCTCATCGCCTTACCGCCAGGCGTGATCGGCCGGTAGAAGGGCGCGGCCCGGGCGAGATCGAGAACCTCGCCCAACAGGGCGCGTTGCGACTCCGGCGAAAGGGCGCCGGGATGGAGCACGAAGCCCTGCGTCGTCGAAACGGTCATGAGGCGCCATATAGGCCAGATGGACGCAACCGCACCCATGAGGCCTGGCGCCTTCCGGACCCTGACCTCCGGGGAGGCGGCCCTGGCCTGGGAGGTGTTCGGGCCGGAGCTGGACCCCGACCCCGTGCGGATCTTCGCCATCCCCCTCTGGCCCCGCGCCTTCGTGCCCTTCGGACGCCTGATCGTCTGGCCGGCGGTCCAGGCGCTCGCCGACTTCACCCGGGCTCCCCTGCCGCTGCAGGCGGTCTTCGTCCACGAACTGACCCACCTCTGGCAGGCCCAGGCCGGGGTCAATCTGCTCATGGCCAAGCTGCGGGCCGGGGACGGTCCGGGCGCCTATGCCTACGATCTTTCGAAAACCTGCGATTTCTCAAGGTTGAATATCGAGCAGCAGGCGATGGTCTTCCAACACGCGTTTTTGGCCGCGCGCGGCGGTTCCGCACCTCATGAAGGTGAAGCTTATGCAAGGATATTAGCGACTTGGCGGGAGGGCTCCGCCACAAGACCCCGCGCACTTTAAGGGCATTCGCCCTTGCGGGGACGCCCCGCCATCCCATATCGCGACTCGACGGCGGTTTCCGCACAGGTTAACCGCCCGAGACCCTGATCGAACCGGGGACGGTGACAGAAAAAGTCGGGCGCTTGGAAACGAGGCCCCTCACGCACCGTCCGCCACTAGTGGAGCGAGCAAGAGACTCGAACATGAGCAAGATTATCGGCATCGACCTCGGCACGACGAATTCGTGTGTTGCGATCATGGACGGCAAGCAGCCGAAAGTGATCGAGAACGCCGAAGGCGCGCGGACCACGCCTTCCGTGGTGGCCTTCCTGGAAGACGGGGAGCGCCTTGTCGGCCAGCCCGCCAAACGCCAGGCGGTGACCAACCCCACCAACACCGTCTTTGCGGTCAAGCGGCTGATCGGTCGTCACAACGACGATCCGCTGGTGGAAAAAGACAAGAAGATGGTGCCCTACGAGATCGTGAAGGGTCCCAACGGGGACGCCTGGATCCGGGCCCAGGACAAGGACTATTCGCCCCAGCAGATCTCCGCCTTCATCCTGGGCAAGATCAAGGAGGACGCCGAGCGTCACCTGGGCGAGAAGGTCGAGAAGGCGGTCATCACCGTCCCGGCCTATTTCAACGACGCCCAGCGCCAGGCCACCAAGGACGCCGGCCGCATCGCCGGCCTGGAAGTGCTGCGCATCATCAACGAGCCGACCGCCGCGGCCCTGGCTTACGGGCTGGAGAAGAACGACGGCAAGAAGATCGCGGTCTACGACCTGGGCGGCGGCACCTTCGACGTCTCGATCCTCGAGATCGGCGACGGCGTGTTCGAGGTGAAGGCCACCAACGGCGACACCTTCCTCGGCGGCGAGG
>NZ_JAUSLW010000053.1 GCF_030645195.1 Phenylobacterium sp.
AAGCCAATTTTACGCCCCGGAGCGCATCGCCCTCATGGCCAAGATCAAAGTCGCCAATCCTGTCGTCGATATCGATGGCGATGAGATGACCCGCATCATCTGGCAGTGGATCAAGGACAAGCTGATCCTGCCCAATCTCGACATCGACCTGGCCTATTACGACCTGGGCATGGAGAGCCGTGACGCCACCGACGACAAGATCACCGTCGAGTCCGCCGAGGCCATCCTGAAGTACGGCGTCGGCATCAAGTGCGCGACCATCACCCCCGACGAGGCCCGGGTCGAAGAGTTCAAGCTGAAGAAGATGTGGAAGTCGCCCAACGGCACGATCCGCAACATCCTCGGCGGCGTTGTCTTCCGCGAACCGATCATCTGCAAGAACGTGCCGCGCCTGATCCCCGGCTGGACCCAGCCGATCATCATCGGCCGCCACGCCTATGGCGACCAGTACCGCGCCACCGACTTCAAGGTGCCCGGCCCCGGCAAGCTGACCATCAAGTGGGAAGGCAAGGACGGCCAGGTCATCGAGCACGAGGTGTTCGACTATCCGGGCTCCGGCGTGGCCATGGCCATGTACAACCTCGACGAGTCGATCCGCGACTTCGCCCACGCCTCCTTCGCCTACGCCCTGCAGCGCACCTATCCGCTGTATCTCTCCACCAAGAACACCATCCTCAAGGGCTATGACGGCCGCTTCAAGGACATCTTCGCCGAGATCTTCGCCGCCGAGTACGCCGCGCAGTTCAAGGAAGCCGGCATCACCTACGAGCACCGCCTGATCGACGACATGGTGGCCTCGGCGCTCAAGTGGTCCGGCGGCTTCATCTGGGCCTGCAAGAACTACGACGGCGACGTGCAGTCCGACCAGGTGGCCCAGGGCTTCGGCTCGCTCGGCCTGATGACCTCGGTGCTGATCACCCCCGACGGCAAGACCATGGAGGCCGAGGCCGCCCACGGCACCGTCACCCGCCACTTCCGCCAGCACCAGCGCGGCGAGAGCACGTCCACCAACTCCATCGCCTCGATCTTCGCCTGGACGCGGGGTCTCGAACACCGCGCCAAGCTGGACGGCAATCCCGAGCTGGACCGTTTCGCCCGCACCCTGGAGCGGGTCTGCGTCGAGACCGTCGAGAGCGGCTCCATGACCAAGGACCTGGCCCTGCTGGTGGGCGACAGCCAGGGCTGGCTGACCACCGAGGGCTTCATCGACAAGGTCGCGGTGAACCTCGACAAGGCGCTCGCCCAACCGGCGTGACGCTGACTGGTCCCTTCTTCCCTTGCGGAGAAGGTGGCCGATCGGATGAGAGGTCAAACTCCCCTCTCAGAACAATGACTGCCGTCATCCCGGACGGCCGCTAGGCCGATCCGGCGACTGTGTTGAAGGTCAAGTTGGTTTGGTCCAGGGTTGCTTGGTCTTGAGCATGCTGTTGGCGGCGACGGCGATCTTCCTGGCGACGGCGATGAGGGCGACCTTGGCGGGCTTTCCGGCCTGGCGCATGGCGAGG
>NZ_JAUSLW010000054.1 GCF_030645195.1 Phenylobacterium sp.
CGCCTAGCCTGTCCAGCAAGAAACAGGCCAGGAGGCGATTTTGGCGCTCGGCGCGCGTTTAGAGATGCGGCAAGGCCAGGGGTTGGTGATCACCCCCCAGCTGCAGCAGGCCATCAAGCTGCTGCAGCTCTCCAACATGGAGTTGGAGGCCTATGTGGAAGGCGAACTGGAGCGGAACCCGCTGCTCCAGCGCGACGAACGCGACTCCGAACCCGATGTCGAGGCCGGCCCCCGCGACGCCGAAGACTTCGCCTCCGACCAGATTCCTGAGGGCGCGGCCGAGGCCCATATGGACGTCAGCCATGAGGCCGAGGCCTCGCCGGGCGAACGCAACACCGGCGACTCGGCGGACGGGGCCGGCGAGGCCGGGGGCGCCATCGACTGGTCCCGGGCCGGCAAGGGCGGCTCCTTCGAGGACACCGACGACTTCGAGCAACGCCTGACCCGCGAGAAGACGCTCGCCGAACACCTCAACGACCAGCTGGTGGTCTCCGGCTTCAGCGGCATCGAGTACGCCGCCGCCAGCGTGCTGGTGGATGGGGTCGACGAGGGCGGCTACCTGCGGGTCGACATGGCCGAGACCGCCGAGCGCCTGGGCTGCGACCTCACCTTCCTGGAGGACGTGCTGCGCATGCTGCAGCGCTTCGAGCCCATCGGGGTCTTCGCCCGCGACGTGCGCGAGTGCCTGATGCTGCAGCTCAAGGAGCGCGACCGCTGCGACCCGGCCATGATGGCCCTGCTGGACAATCTGGACCTCTTGGCCCGCCGCGACCTTTCCGCCCTGCGCAAGGCGTGCGGGGTGGACGACGAGGACCTGAAGGACATGATCGCCGAGCTGAAGTCCCTGACGCCCCGGCCGGGCGCGGCCTGCGGCGGCGAGCCCAGCCAGCCGGTGGCCCCCGACGTCTTCGTGCGCGAGGGCCTGGGCGGCCTGTGGCATGTGGAGCTGAACTCCGACACCCTGCCCCGCCTGCTGGTGGACCAGCGCTACCACGCCCGGGTCTCGGCCGGGGCGCGGACCGACCAGGAAAAGGTCTTCGTCGCCGACTGCATGGCCAGCGCCAACTGGCTGGTGAAAAGCCTCGACCAGCGGGCCAAGACCATCCTGAAGGTGGCCTCCGAGATCGTGCGCCAGCAGGACGGCTTCCTGGCCTATGGGGTCGAGCACCTGCGGCCGCTGAACCTGAAGACCGTGGCCGACGCCATCGGCATGCACGAGTCGACGGTCAGCCGGGTCACCTCCAACAAGTACATCGCCACCCCGCGCGGCATGTTCGAGCTGAAGTTCTTCTTCACCTCCGGCATCGCCAATTCCGGTGGCGGCGAGGCCCACTCGTCGGAGAGCGTGCGCCACCGGATCAAGCAGCTGATCGAGACCGAGCGGAACGAGGCCGAGGTCCATTCCGACGACCGGATCGTGGAGATCCTCAAGGAGACCGGGGTCGACATCGCCCGCCGCACGGTCGCCAAGTACCGGGAGGCCATGCGCATCCCCTCCTCCGTCGAGCGCCGCCGGGTGCTGAAGGCCGCCTGCTAGATGTAGGCCGCCTGCTAGATGTAGGGCGCCGCGAGGCCTTCCGCGGCAAGGGTTTCCTGCACCGCCGGCCTGCCCAGGACGCGGGCGGCGTGGGCGCCCAGCGCCGGGATCTCCCGGGCCGGGGAGGGCAGGGTCCGGCCCCAGCGGACCATCATCAGCAGGTAGAGATCGGCCGCCGAGAAGCCGGAGGCCAGCAGCCAGGGCCGGTCGCCGAGCTGGGCGGCGATGGTCTGGAAGTTGGCCGCCAGGCGCTTGCCAGCCGCGGCGTGGGCCGAGGCCTCGCAGGCCGGGTCGGCGACGAACTCGTGGGAATAGAACCAGGCCCGGAACTCGGCCTGGGTGGTGTTGGCCAGGTGGACCATCCACTTGTAGTAGTCGCCCCGGTCGGCGGCCCCCACGGGTGGGGCCAGGCCTGGATGGCGGTCGGCCAGGTGGAGGGCGATGGCGGCGGTCTCGTAGAGGGCCTGGCCGGCCGCCACCAGCACCGGGATGCGGCCATTGGGGTTGAGCTTCAGGTAGTCGGGCGCCGCCTGCTCCTTGGCCTCCCGGTCCACCAGCCGCAGCTGGAAGGGGACCCCCAGCTCGCGGAGCATCATGTGGGGCAGCAGGCTGGCCGTCCCCGGTGAGTAGTGCAGCTCGTACATGTCGGTCTCCGCGGAGGGATCAGGCGGCATATTGCTCGGCGATCTGGACGGCGTTCAAGGCGGCGCCCTTCAGGAGCTGATCCCCAGCCAGGAAAAGGGTCAGGGTGCGGCCACTCGGATCGCTGGCGTCGACACGTAGCCGACCGACCAACACGTCGTCCTGACCGGAGGCCTCGACCGGCATGGGGAAGTGATTGTTTTCGTTGTCGTTCACGATGCGCACCCCCGGCGCCTGGGCCAAGAGGGATTCCGCCACGCTGACCGACATGTGACCCTCGAACTCCACCGTAAGGGCCATGGAGTGGGCGCGCAGCACCGGCACGCGGACGCAGGTGAAGGACACGCGCAGGTCCGGGGCGCCCATGATCTTGCGGATCTCGGCCATGACCTTGCTCTCCTCGCCATTGTACCCGGTGGCCGGGTCGATGGCGGTGTTGTGGCTGAAGACGTTGAAGGCGTAGGGGTGCGGCAGGACCTTGGGCTCGAAGGCCTCCCCGGCCAGATAGGCGGCGGTGGACAGCTCCAGCTCCTCCATGGCCGCCGCCCCGGCGCCCGAGGCCGACTGGTAGGTCGAGCCGATCACCCGGACGATGGGGTTGTGGGCGTGCAGGGGGGCGAGCGCCATCACCGCAATGGCGGCCACGCAGTTGGGATTGGCGACGATGGCGGGGCGGCCGGCCAGGGCGGCGCCGTTCACCTCCGGCACCACCAGGGGGATGTCGGGCGCCATGCGGAAGGCCGAGGAATTGTCCACCACCACGCAGCCCCGGGCCGCGGCGATGGGGGCGAACTCGCGGCTGATGGCGGCGCCGGCCGAGAACAGGGCGATGTCGACCCCGTCGAAGGCCTCGGCCGTCAGGGCCTCGACGGTCACCGGCGCGCCCTTGAACATCAGGGTCCTGCCGGCCGAGCGGGCCGAGGCCAGCAGCTTGAGGCTCGCCACGGGGAAGCTCCGGCGCTCCAGGCAGCCGATCAGCTCGGCCCCGACGGCGCCGGTGGCCCCGACGATGGCGACATTGAACAGGCGCTGGCGGGCGGGGCGTTCGAGATGGACAGACATGGGTCGTTCTCCGGTTTGGGACCGGAGGGCGGGGCTGTCTCAAGTCTGCTGGACCTTCAAGCACCCGACCTTCCGGCGGGGTGCTGGGGGTTGCTACGCGGCGTGCACGCGGCAACCCCCAGGCCCCGAGAGCCTGGTGGTTTTAATGGCGCGTTTAATGACGGCGATCCGCATGCCGCGCCTCCTAGCCGAAAACCGGCGCGGCTGTAAAGCTCGGGACCGAATTCGGCTTCAAGCGTTGTGCTGCCGCCCGCGTCCGGCGATATGAGGCCCCATGCCTGACCGAGAGTTTCCGCGACACCTGAGCCTCTCGGCCCATATCCGCGCGCTCGGCCGCCAATCGGCCGAGACGGTGACCCTGGGCGAGATCATCGACACCTTCGGACGCCGGGCCTTCGGCGCCCTGATGTTCGTCCTGGCCCTGCCCAACCTGCTGCCGCTGCCGCCGGGCTCCACCACCGTCCTGGGGGCGCCCCTGCTGCTGATCTCGCCCCAGATGGTGATCGGCTTCCAGACCCTGTGGCTGCCGCGCTTCATCGACGACCGGCGGATGAGCCGGACCGACCTGGCGCGGGGCTTCGAGAAGCTGCTGCCCTGGCTGGAGCGGATCGAGCAGGTCTCCCGGCCGCGCCTGGTCTTCATGTTCGGACCGGTGGGGGACCGGATGATCGGCCTGGTCTGCACCCTGCTGTCCTTCGTGCTGATCCTGCCCATCCCCCTGGGCAACGTCCTGCCGGCCCTGACCATCGCGGTCCTGGCCTTCTCCATGGTGCAGAGGGACGGCCTGCTGGCCCTGGCCGGCTACGCCCTGGCGGCCATTTCGGGCGGCGTGCTGTTCCTCAGCGCCGGGGTCGTGATGGGCGCCGTACACCATCTCGTGGGGTGGTTCGGAGGCGCTTGACACCATCGGCGGTCAGGCGCGTTGTGAGCTCATGCAAGTCTCGGTTTCCGGCAAGCATGTCGCCGTTGGGGAGGCCCTGCGTGAGCGGGTCACCGACGAAATCACCGGTTCTATCGGCAAGTACTTCGACCGCGGCGGCGCCGCGGATGTGGTCGTCAGCCGAGAGGGCCATTCCTTTAGAGTCGACTGCGCGGTGAAGCTGGCCACGGGCCAGGCGCTGCAGAGTCACGGTCTGGGCTCCGACGCCCACGGCGCCTTCGACCAGGCGCTGTCCAAGATCGAGACCCGGGTCCGACGTTACAAGCGAAGGCTGAAAAGTCATTCCACCGCGGCCAGCGCCAAGGCCGCCGAAACCGCTTCCTACTTCGTGATCCGCGCCCCCGAGGGCGAGGAGGACGAGGCCTGGGACATGGGCGACGAGGGCGAAACGCCGCAGGGCCCCCATGCCCTGCCGGCCGCGATGGTCATCGCCGAAACGGAAAAGGACCTTCGGACCATGACCGTTTCCATGGCGGTGATGGAGCTGGACTTGACGGAATCTCAAACAATCGTCTTTAGGAACGCCGCTCACGGTGGATTGTCCGTGGTGTACCGCCGACCCGACGGGAATATCGGCTGGATCGATCCCGAACGCACCAAATCGCTGAGCGGGAACGGACTGAACGGAACCCACGCCCCGGCGTGACGTTTCGGCCCGGCCCGTGGCGATCTGGTCTTCGCACGGGCCGGTTTCTGTTTGTTTTGGGCGTCACGAACCATGTTGATCGGTGAGATTCTGGAACGCGCGGCCATCGCGCCGCGTGTCAGCGCCCCCAACAAGCGCCAGGTCCTGGCGGTGGTGTCCGAGGTGGCCGCCCGCCAGTTCGGCCTCGACGCCGGGGTGGTGCTGGACGCGCTCGCCGAGCGCGAGCAGGCCGGCTCCACGGGGGTGGGTTACGGCGTCGCCGTGCCGCACGCCCGGCTTGAGGGCCTGCAGCGGATGCGCGCGGTGTTCGTGCGCCTGGACCATCCGGTGGACTTCGATTCCATCGACGACCAGCCGGTGGACCTGATCTTCGCCCTCTTCGCCCCGCCCAACGCCTCGACCGAGCACCTGCGGACCCTGGCCCGGGTGTCGCGCCTGCTGCGCCAGGCCGATCTGCGCGAACAGCTGCGCCAGGCCCGCACGCCGGACGCCATCCACGCGCTCTTGGTGCAGGAAGCAAGGTCGAGCGCGGCCTGACTCCTCGCCCCCTTCTTGGGGGAGAGGATGGGTGAGGGGGCGCGCAGCAGGGCTGCGCGTCTCGGTCTTGGAGGGGTCACGGAAATTCGGAAAGAGCCCTCACCCTACCTCTCCCGCAAGCGGGAGGGGAGGAGGCGACGCTGTCTGAGATACGCCCTCCCCGACCTGGGGAGGGTGGACGAGGCGGAGCCTCGGAGGGTGGGGAATGCCGGCCACACTCCCCCACCCTGATCGCTAATGCGATCTGTCCCTCCCCATAAAAGGGGAGGGAGGAGGTGGCTTAGTGCACCGAGACCGGGGCCAGTTCGTGGGCCAGGGCGGCGGCGACGGCGGCGTTCTTGTCGGTCATCACCGCCAGGCGTTCGCCGTCGGCGCGGTGGACCGCGTAGAGGGTCTGTTCGGGATCGAGCGCGAAGCCCTCGATCTGGGCCGCCGGAGTCGAGGCGAGGATCTCGGAGGCCTTGATGGGCCGGACATAGACGAGATCGGGGGCGCCGAGGGCGGCGAAGGCTTCGGTCGTGAGATCTATCATCGGGTTCGGCGTCATGATGACCACCTCCTTGTAAGGGCAACGCGTGTGACGGTCGCTGGGTTCAGCCGGCCGTCTGGATCGGTATCTTCTTGATGAGCTTGTCGGGCTCGGGGCGGGCGAGGTCGATGTGCAGCAGGCCATGTTCGAGCAGGGCCTTCTCCACCTCCACGCCATCGGCCAGGACGAAGCTTCGGATGAAGCCCCGGGCGGCGATGCCGCGGTGCAGATAGGCGTCCTCGGCCTTGGCGCTATCCTCGCGCTTGCCGGCCACCACCAGCTGGCGGTCCTCCAGGGTCACCTGCAGGGTGTCGGGGGTGAACCCCGCTACCGCCAGGGTGATCCGCAGGCCGCCGCCTGTGCGCTCTTCCACATTGTACGGCGGATAGCTCTCGGCGGCGGCCTTGGCCGCGCGCTCGATGAGGCTGCGCGTGTGCTCGAAGCCGAGCAGGAAAGGTGAGTCGAAGACGATCGACCGGGTCATTTCAGAGTCCTCGCTGTAAGCGACTCTCCGGCTACCGCCCGAGACGTGGCGCGGCCCACCGGATGACTCAGAAGATGGGGCGGGGAAGCGGGGCTTTCAATGGTGGGGCGGCGCGCGCTCGTGACGCCGTTCACGGAGGGCATCTGCGGCACTGAACATTTTCACCGAGGCGAACGCTCAGGATTCGCAGGCCTTCCTGACGATGCGCGGAAGATGCTCGCTCCCGAGAGCAGAAGCGCGCCGGCGACGAAGAGGCCCAGGCAGAGCAGCGTCGGAACGGCCAGGATATCTCGCCACGCCGCGTAATCCGTCCGCGCCAAGCCCAAGATTCCAAGCAGGAGGAGAAGTCCGGCTGCGCCCAAGCATGTCCCGACAAGCTGCGCCCACCCAGACTTTGAATTCGGAAAACCTATCCAGTCCTCCGATCTCCCCCTGAAGGGGCTGCCCCACCAAAGCATGCCCAATCCCCAAAGATGGCAGGCGGAACGGAGCGGAGCATTGGCGACGGTCAAGCCGCCGACGATGAGAACAAGCCCGGTGAGGATGCTCGCGAGCCTTAGCCGCGAAAAGGACGTGGGCTGCACCGGCGCTGGGGAGCCATCGTCAAATAGGCCCACTGCGACGAGCGCAATCTCGCCATCTGAAACGTCCTGGTCGATGGCGTAGACGACCGCCCCTGGAGGATAGATCCAGCTCTCACCTTTCGGTTGGGGACCCATCACCCGGAATGTGTCGCCTCCGAGATGCTCAGCCTGCACAGGTCTCGACGCCAGATCGTCGTGACTTCGCAATGGCATTTGGATCGTGACCATCTCAGGCATGCAGACAGGTTTATCCCGTGGTTTGGCTCAACTTAGCCGACTGTTTCTCGCGCTACGATCCAACTTCGAGCGAGGGCGCCCATTTCCCGCGAGGAGGTGGTGAGGTCGAAGCCGAGAAGTAGGTATCAGGTTCCCGCCGGGTCAGGCCTGCCGCGGCGGGACCACGTCGGCGAACATCGGGTGGGCCTTCCACTCGGGCTCGACGACGGGCTTGTCGGCCTCCGGCGTGTGGACCGAGGGGGCGGTGACCGTCAGGGTCGGGATGTAGCGCGGGCAGTTGGGGAAGATGTCGCGGGGCGTCACCCGGACCAGGAGCTGGGCGCCGGGGAATTCCGCCATCCGCGGGTCGTCGCGCAGGACCTCCGCCGTGCCGTTGACCCGCAGGCGCTGCGGCCGCTCGCCGGTGGACATGAACAGCAGGCCGACCTGCGGATTGGCTGTCAGGTTGCCCAGGCTGCGGAACATGCCGTTGCCGTCGTAGTCGGGGAAGATCAGGGCGTCGGGGGCGACGACACGGGCGAATCCGGCGGACCCGCCCTTGAAGGAGCAGTCGGGCCGGCCCTGGTCGTCGGCGGTGGCCAGGAAGAAGAAGCTCTGCTGGGTGATGAAGGCCGCGTCCCGGTCGGTGAACTGCTCGTGGCGCAGGGTCTCATCGAGCCGGTCGGCCAGGGCGCGGCTGCCGAAGGCGTCCTGCAGGCGCCGCTGGCCCTCGTGATAGGTCGACATGGTTGGCTCTCCTTCGAAGCGGGGAGCTTAGCGTCCCGGGCGCGTTTGCGCCGCCCCCTGCGCACAATCGCCGTCATCCCGGCCGCAGCGAAGCGGAGAGCCGGGACCCAGGGGCCGCGATCAATCCCCCTGGGTCCCGGGTCTCCCCTGCGGGTCGCCCGGGATGACGTGGAGGGGCAGCTTATAGGGCCCTCGACCCCGACCCTGCGCGTTTAGAGCGAGCCGAACATGTTACCCCTAGCGGGTCGGTTCGAGCTTGGTGTTGAGCACCCAGCCGACGTTGTCGTTCTCGTCGGCGACCTCCCACCAGAGACCGTCCTTGTTCCCGGTCGGATAGACCACCGAGCCCGGCGGCAGGGTGCGGACCACGGCGAACTTGGCGTCGGGGCCCTTGCGCAGGTTCAGGGCCGTCTGGGAGGTGAAGGTCTTGGACGGCGCGGCCTGGGCGGCGGGGACGCCGGTGTCC
>NZ_JAUSLW010000056.1 GCF_030645195.1 Phenylobacterium sp.
ACGTAATAGGCGAAGTCCACGGCCGTGGAGATCTGCAGCGGCGAGACCAGGCGGCCGGCGTCGATGTCGGCCTGGGCCAGGGTGCGCTTGGCCAGCGCCACGCCGCGGCCGTTGACGGCGGCCTCGATCACCATGCTGGACTGGTTGAAGCGCGGTCCGCGGGTCCCATCGACCCCCTTCACGCCCCGGGCGGCCAGCCACATGGTCCAGTCGGGGCAGCTGTCGTCGGGCTCCGGCGAGCCGTCGTGCAGCAGGGTGTGGCCCAGCAGGTCGGCCGGCGAGTTCAGGGGGTGGCTGGCCTGCAGTTCCGGGCTCAGCACCGGGACCACGGTCTCGCCGATCAGCCGGCGGACCTCCAGGCCCGGATAGCGCCCGGCGCCGTAGCGGATGGCCACGTCCACCTCGCCGGCGGTGAGATCCACCAGCTCCAGGCCGGCCGACAGCCAGACGTCCACCTGCGGATGCAGTTCCTCGAACTTGCCGAGCCTCGGCACCAGCCACTTGGCGGCGAAGGAGGGGGCGGCGGTCAGGGTCAGGCGGCGGCCGTCCACGGCGGCGGTCAGCATGGAGGCGGCCTCGGCCAGGCGGTCGAAGGCCTCGCGCAGGGCGGGCAGGGCGGTCTGGGCCGCGTCGGTCAGCAGCAGGCCCTTGGGCGTGCGCTTGAAGAGGGCGGCGCCCACATAGTCTTCCAGGTTCTGGATCTGCTGGCTCACCGCGCCGGGCGTCACCGACAGCTCGTCGGCGGCGCGGGAGAAGTTCAGGTGGCGCGCCGCGGCCTCGAACGCGCGGAGCGCGTTGAGCGGCGGCAATCGGCGGCGCGGCGCGTCGCGTTCCATGGAGTTTTCCTGACAGCCCCGGCAGAAGTCCTTGGCTTGCGAATTGGGGCCTGCGTGGCCAGTTTGCAAGCGTCCGGCGGTGTATAGGCCCTTTTCACCGGCGGACATTCAGCGGGGCGGGCCTTACACCCGTCCCGCTTCAAGTTTCAAGCCTGGTCGTTAGAGAACCTTAAAGCCCATGTCGCATCGCGCGCCCAAGGCCAAGACCGCAAACCGCCTGGTCGTCCTGGGTGGCGAGGGCGTGCGCGAGGCCGGATCGGTCTGGCTGGTGGGCGCCGGCCCCGGCGACCCGGAACTGTTGACGCTGAAGGCCTTCCGCGTGCTGGCGACCGCCGACGTGGTGGTCCACGACGGCCTGGTCAGCGACGAAATCCTCGACCTGGCGCCCGCCGCCGCCCGCCGCATCAGCGTCGCCAAGCGCAAGTCGCGCCATTCCTATGCGCAAGACGAGATCAACCGGATGCTGGTCGCCTTCGCCCTGGAGGGCCTGACGGTGGTCCGGCTGAAGGGCGGCGATCCCTTCATCTTCGGCCGTGGCGGCGAGGAGCTGGCCGCCTGCCGCGCCGCCGGTCTGGACGCCCAGGTCGTTCCCGGCGTCACCGCCGCCCTGGCAGCCTCGGCTTCGGCCGGCGCCCCCCTGACCCACCGCGGCGCCGCCCAGTCGGTCACCTTCGTCACCGGCCACGCCGCCCACGGCGAGCCGGACCTCGACTGGCCGGCCCTGGCCCGGGTCAACCAGACCGTCGTCATCTACATGGGGCTGACCACCGCCGGCCTGATCGCGCAGCGCCTGACCGAGGCCGGCCGCGCCCCGGCCACGCCGGCCCTCATCGTCGTCAACGCCAGCCGCGCCGACGAACAGCGCCTGCCCACCACTCTCGGCCAACTGGCCGACGTCGCCGCCGGCCTCTCCGGCCCGGCCCTCCTCATGGTCGGCGAGGCCATGGCCCTCGCCCAGGCCAACGAGATCCCGGACGCCATCCTGGCGCGGGTGTCGGCATGAAGGTCCTCACCGCCAACCGCCTGATCGATGGCGAGG
>NZ_JAUSLW010000060.1 GCF_030645195.1 Phenylobacterium sp.
GACATCGACGGTCGATTGCGAACGTTGCAGGGAGTCCTTGACCGCGTTCAGGGAGCCGGAGGTCGCACGCTGGTTCTGGGCGATGGCCCAGATGGCGCCGTTGTCCTTGGCCGAGGCGATCTTCTTGCCGGTGTTGATGCGGTTTTGAACCGTCATCAAGTCGGAATTGGTGGCGTTGAGGTTCTGGAGGGCGATCATCGCCCCGACGTTGGTATTGACGCTATTCGGCATCGGAGGTGTCCTTGTTCTCAGGTCACCGGTCGGCATTTTGCTGACCGCAGGCATTTTGCCCGTGTGGTTAAGAGCAAGTTCCGGGCCATCTCGGGGGATGCGCCCACGGGCTATCGGCCCGCCATAAGATGTTGAAATAGTGAGATTAAACCCTTGTTAGGGACGTATGCGCCCGGCAAATCTTGCCTAGCTTGACGGCGCTTGGGCAGAAATTGCCGACCTCACACGGCAAACGGCGCCCAGCAGTTCAAAGAGCTCGCCGGGCGGGGCCCCCTTTCGGGGAGCGCCCGCCCGGCGCTGCGACCAACTCAGCTGCGGAACAGAGACATAATGCTCTGCGGCATCTGGTTGGCGATCGACAGCGCTTGGACACCGAGTTGCTGCTTGGTCTGCAGCGAGGTGAGCCTTGCGCTTTCCTTGGCCAGATCGGCGTCGACGAGGTTGCCCACCCCGGCGTCGATCGAGTCCTGGAGCTTGTTGATGAAGGTCAGATGGTTGCCGAGCGATTTTGAGCCCGTCCCCAGCTTCGACAAGGCGGTCGAGACATTCGCGATGGATGTCCCGATCGTCGTGATCATGGCGGCGGCGGCGGTCTGAGTCCCGATCGAGTCGGTCGCCAGAATCGTGACAGCGCTTCCGGGCGTGCCGAGCGACATATCCTGCGCCATGACCGTGAGCTTGGATTGACCAGACTCATCGGCCAGGGCGGCGATCGTCACCGGACCCCCGACCTGACTTCCGTCCAACATATTCACGCCGTTGAACGACGCGTTCGAAACCGCCTTCGAAACTTGATCGCGCAGGGCCATGAAGTCTTCGTTCAGGGCCGTGCGGGACGCCGTGTCGAGGCTGGTATCGGACGCAGCCAGCGCCTTCTCCTTCATTTGCAGCAAGAGATCCGAAACCGTCTCACCGCCAGCAATTGCGACGTCGACCGTGGATTGACTGCGTTGCAGCGAATCCCGGACGGCGTTCAACGAACCGGACGCCGCACGCTGGTTCTGGGCGATCGCCCAAACAGCGCCGTTGTCCTTGGCGTTCGCCACCTTCTTGCCAGTGTTGATGCGGTTTTGAACCATCGCCAGGTCTGAGTTGGTCGCATTGAGGTTTTGGAGCGCGACCATCGCGCCCACGTTGGTGTTCACCGAATTGTACGGCATTTGGGATCCTTCCATTCTGGTCGGGAGAGAGTTTGCGGCTTTTGCCTGCGGGGCGTTCTTCGCCTTACCCACACCCTCGCAAGCTCCGGGCCAGTTCTGGCACGGCGTTCATTTTTTATGGTGTTGTTTTTATTGAATTTTTTGAGGCCCCGCGGGCTGCCGCGTTAAGCATGCCCGGACTCAATTGCCGCCTCGGCACGACTTGCCGGGATCAAAGGCGCGAGCCGCTTTCGGCGTGCCGATTCTGCCCGGCAAGGCAAGTCGAACCCGCCCGCGGCGCGATTGCGCCGCGGGCGGCCACTGTCACCAGCCCAGGTCGCAGTCGCCCTGGGGGCTGTCGATGCTGGCGTCGAAGACGTTGAGATCGCGGACGAAGAGCGAGGTGCACCACTCGATCTTGTTCACCGGACCCGGGCCGTAATAGTCGATCCGGCGGAAGCCGGCGGCGCTGAGCAGCCGATAGGCTCCATTGTACTGCCACCGGTCGGTGTTATCGAACAGGATGAACCCGCCGGGCTTCAGGTGACGGATGGCGAGCCAGGCGCTGAGCGTGCGGGCCATGCCGTCCACCACGATGACGTCGAAGTGCCCGGTCGGGAAGGCCATGATCTCGGTGGCGTAGGCGACGAACTCCTCAGACAGCAGCCCATGCATGATGTTGTGCGGTGTGCTGTGGGACAGGGGCAGTTCCGGCGGATCGGCGAAGAACGGGGCCACGGCGGCTCGCCGTTCATCGTCCGCCGCCTCGTTCATCTCGCGGACGATGACCTTGAGGTTGGGTTGGGCCGCGTTGGAGACGTGCAGTCCCCATTCCTTGTCGTGCTCGACGCTGGTGACCTCGGCGACATTGTTGGCCCACCAGAGGGAGGAGCCGCCGCAGCCGTACTCGAACACCTTGAAGTCGGGACGGATGATCCGCTTGAGCTGGATGAAGGCCGGATAGGTGATCCAGGGAACCACGCCCTCATTGTTGCGCGGGATGCCGCCCAGGCTCTCGAACCAACCGCGCTTCTGCAGGTAGCCCTGGGCGAAGCGGTAGATGTCGGCGTTGACCGCGGCCTGTTCGTTGATGTCCATCCGCAGGAGTCCTGTTCTGGGCTTAGGCCGCGCCGCTTTTCAGCAGGCCGTCGAAATAGGCGATGGTGCGGGTCAGGCCCTGCTCGAGGGCGATGGTGGGCTGCCAGTCGTCCAGCAGGGCGCGGGCCTTGCTGATGTCGGGCTGGCGCTGCTTGGGGTCGTCGGCCGGCAGGGGCTGGTAGGTGATGGTCGACTTCGACCCGGTCTGGGCCACCACCATCTCGGCCAGGGCCCGAATCGTGAACTCGCCCGGATTGCCCAGGTTGATGGGGCCGGTGACCTCGTCGCCGGTGTTCATCAGGCGGATGAAGCCCTCTACCAGGTCGTCGACATAGCAGAAGGAGCGGGTCTGCAGCCCCTCGCCATAGAGGGTGATGGGCTCGCCGCGCAGGGCCTGCATGATGAAGTTGGAGACCACCCGCCCGTCATTGGGGTGCATGCGCGGGCCATAGGTGTTGAAGATCCGCGCCACCTTGATCTGCAGCTTGTGCTGGCGGTGGTAGTCGAAGAACAGGGTCTCGGCGCAGCGCTTGCCCTCGTCGTAGCAGGAACGGATGCCGATGGGGTTCACATTGCCCCAGTACTCTTCCACCTGCGGGTGGATGGTGGGGTCGCCATAGACCTCGCTGGTGGACGCCTGGAAGATCTTGGCCCGCCGCCGCTTGGCCAGGCCCAGCATGTTGATGGCCCCGTGCACGCTGGTCTTGGTCGTCTGGACGGGGTCGAACTGGTAGTGGATCGGCGAGGCCGGACAGGCCAGGTTGTAGATCTCGTCCACCTCGGCGAACAGCGGGAAGGTCACGTCGTGGCGCAGCAGCTCGAAGTTGGGGTTGGGCAGCAGGTGGGCCACGTTGCGCCGCGAGCCGGTGTAGTAGTTGTCGACGCACAGCACCTCGTGCCCCGCATCCAGCAGACGTTCGCACAGATGCGAGCCGACAAAGCCGGCGCCGCCAGTGACCAGTATGCGCTTCATGTCCGTCCGGTCTCAAGACTATCGGGTCGGGCGGCGCGCCGCCCCCTTGAGCCGCAGAACCTAGACTGAGTCTCGCCCTCCGTGGGCGGGCGTCACTGCGCGGCCGCCCCCTCCCCCAGCACCCGCGGGTCGCCCTCCAGGCTGGAGGTGTCGAAACCGTGGAACAGGGACAGGAAGCGGAAGGGATGAGCCTGGTAGGACGGGTACATCACGTTGTTGATGTCGGTCGCGGTGTCGAAATAGGCGATCCGAGGCGCCTCCCCCCGCGCCATCAGGTGGTGGCGCGCGAAGATCAGCCCCACCTGGTCGATCCAGCGGGTGACCTCCGGCTTGGCCAGCTGGGTCTCCAGATAGCGGGCGAGGAAGGCCAGCAGGCGGTGGGCGTTGGGCGTAGGGTTCACCCACAGCAGGTTGGCGGTCAGCCGTGAGCCGGCGTTGAGGCTGAGTTCGTTCTCGTTGAACATGACGTCGGCGCCGGCCCCGCGGGCCAGCAGGTCGGCGACGCCCCGCTGCAGGATGAGGTCGATGTCGGAGACGAAGACCGGCCGCTCCAGGCGGGCCAGGAGGGCCCCCAGGCGCAGGAACCGCACACACTGGAAGTGGGCCACGGGGCGGGAGATGAAACCGGTGGGCGGGGCGTCATAGACCCTGGTGGTCACCGCCCCGGCGTCGAAGGCGTCCCCGGCGAAGACCAGGCGCTCGTCGCCAATCCCCACGGCGGCCGCGATCTCCGCCAGCCGGTCGGCGCCGCCGATCACATGGATGACGACCAGGCTGGGGACGTCGGAATATTTCAGCACCGACAGCGCGTACCAGCGGGCGTAGAGGTCCACATAGGTCTCGTCGGCGGCGGCGAAGAACACCGCCTGCGCGCCCAGCCGGTCAGCCGCCGCGCGCACACCGTCCCAGTCCATCGGCGCGCCGGAGGCCGAGACGAAGGTGAGCTCGGGCTCCGGGCCGGGCTCAGGCGTCGGGGCGTTCACGGCCGCCAGGTCGACGGCGTCCAACAGCAGGCGGTAGTGGATGGCCCAGCCTTCCCACTCCGACCCGGCCTCCACCTCGATCCGCAGGTCGGCCGCGGCGCCCAGCAGGGACTCGATCTGGGCCTGACTCTCGGCGGTCAGCGGGCGGCAGAGGATCAGGCTGACGACGTCGTGGATGTCGCGCAGTCGCAGCAGGGGATGGGTTTCGACGCTGAGGTCGAGGGCCAGGGCCATCTTCGCGGCGATCTCGGCCAGGGCCGGGTCGGCGGGCTTCGGCGGCGTCGCCTGACCGAGTTGGCTCAGGGCGTCCAGAGCACCCGGGTGCTCCGGATGGATGGCCACCAGGGCCTTGGCGTAGCGGAGCACCTGCGGCCACCGCCCGAGGACCTGGTTGCAGGTCATGGCCGCGCTCAGCATCGGTTCGCTCTGGGGAACCATCGCGACCAGGGCGGCGGCGTAGCGCTCGGCCTCGGCGATCTCGCCGGCGGCCACATGGGCGTTGAACTTCTCCACCGCCGGCAGGGAGTGGGCCTGGATCTCGGGCAGCAGGTCGTCGGCGTCCGCCCGCAGGGCGCGAATGGCGCGCAGGACGCCCAGGACCTCAAGGCTGCGGTCACGGGCGGCATAGGCCTCCAGCAGCCGGCGCAGGACCGCTTCGTCGCGGGGCATAAGGGTCGCCAGGTTCTCGAAAGCCGCCAGGGCGTCGTCCTCCCGACCTTCCGCCGCCAGGCGCTGGCCGAGATCCATCAGGCGCTGGGCCTTGGCGGAGGGGCGCTTGGATCGGCGCTCGAACAGGAAGTCCATCTGCAGCAGAGCGCCGTCGCGGACACTGGCGAGGCGATGGAAATCGGCCACCTCGGCGCAGCGGAAACCCATGGCGGCCAGCTGTCCGAACACCGCCTCGGCGGGCGCGCCACCGATGTTGTACTCCACCAGCGAAACCTCAACGAGGATGTAGTCGGCCTCCGACAACACGGTCTGGCCGCCCAGCAGGACGTCCAACTCCGAACCCTGGGTGTCGATCTTCACGAAGTCGAAGCGGCGCCCGGCCAGCAGATCGTCGAGGCGGACCTTGGGCACCTCCGCCCGCACCAACAGCTCATCGCGGAAAAAGTGCGTGTCCTCGCGGTAGAGCGAGGCGCCGGTGGTTTGCAGCCAGTTCGCGGCGAGGAAGAGCTCGCCGACACCGGTTTCCTTGGAGGCCGCCACCATGTGCCGCTCGAAGGGCAGCTGGGCCAGGGTCTGGGCGCAGTGGGGGTTGGGCTCGATCAGGGTCGGGACGCAGTCGGGAAACAGCCGCAGGAAGTCGGTGGCGAACCGGCCCTCATGCGCGCCTATGTCCAGCAGGGTGGCCGGCGTGTAGCCCTCGGCGCGGAGGCCTTCGAGAACGGTTTCAATCATCCTGTTTCCAGTTCAGGGCCACGCCCGCGCCTGCGGCGCGGACGGGTCAATCGGCGGCGACGCGTCGCGGGCGGGGCTGCGGGGGCGAGACCTCGGCGGTCTCCCCCTCGGCCAGGGCGATATCCTGCGGCGTCCACAGCCGGGCGTCGGCGGGGATCGGGCGCGCCAGGTGGCGGCGGGCCAGCTTGGCCTTGTAGTGGTGGTGATAGTCCTCGACCGCCAGCATCTCCCGAGCCTCGTGGTCGTGATCGACGCCGACCTTCATGTAGAGGTCGAGATTGGCCAGGTCCGGACGCGGCAGGGCGCCCTGCTGATAGTCCACCACCATGTTGGCGTAGAGATCCTCAAGGCTCCCCACCAGCTTCTCCATGTTGAAGAGGTCGCAGGTGGTCCGGTTGGCATCCAGTTGGGCCTTGTAGGCGGCGATCTGGGCCCGGTCGTGGCCCAGGGCCACCGCGCGTTCGACATATTCGTCGGGGCTGGAACAGACCAGGTCCGCCAGGCCCGAGGCGCGCACCAGGCTGCCGCATACCCGGGCGGCGAAGCTGCGGCCCGAAAGGGTGACCATCGGCACCCCCATCCACAGGGCGTCGGAGGCGGTGGTGTGGGCGCCGTAGGCCGCGGTGTCGAGGAAAAGGTCGGCCAGGGGATAGCGGGCCAGGTGCAGGGAATTATGCAGCTTCGGCGCGAAGATCAGGCGCTCGCGCGCGATGCCCTGGAGTTCGGCGAAGGCCAGCAGACGCTCGTGGGTCTCCGGCGTGCTCTCCAGCAGCCAGAGCACACTGCCCTCCACGCGCCCCAGGATGGCCAGCCAGCGCTCGAAGGTGGCCCGGCTGATCTTCTGGGCGCCGTTGAAGCAGCAGAAGACGAAGGCGTCCTCCGGCAGGTCGGCCGACTGGCGGGTCGGGCGCTCGGGGGAGACCACCCGCTTGCGGTCGTTGGGCTGGTAGCACGGCAGGCGCACCACCTTCTCGGAATAGTAGATCTCCGAACCCGGCGGGATGATCCAGCCGTCGGCGATGATGTAGTGGTGATAGGGGCTGCCCATGGTGCCGGGATAGCCCAGCCAGTTGACCAGGATCGGGGCCGGCCGGCGGGCGAAGACCGCGGTGCGCGATTCCCGGGTGTGGCCGTTGACGTCCACCAGGATGTCGATGCCGTCCTCCTCGATCCTGCGGGCGGCCTCGGCGTCGCTCATCGGCCGGATGTCGACCCAGTGCTCCACCGCCTGGCGGGTGCGCAGGTTGAGAGGATCGGCCGAGGGCGTCCCGCAATAATAGGCGAAGACCTCGACCTTGGCCTTGTCGTGCAGTTCGAACAGTTCGGCCATCAGGTAGCCGACGGCGTGGTCGCGCAGGTCCGAGGAGATGTAGCCCACCTTCAGGCGACGGCCCTGGAGGTCGATGGGCGCGTGGCGGCGGCCCTCGATCTCGGTGTCGGGCGGGGTCTCCACGCCAAGTTCCACGTAGCGGCTGGCCGAGGCCAGCTGCAGCAGAGGGTCGTCGGTGTAGGCGGCCATGGACAGGGGGTGGATCGAGGTCAGCAGGGCCTGGCGGTCCACGCCCGGAAGTGACTCGATCACCGGCCATTTGCACTGGGCCAGGCGCATGGCGAGATACTGTTCGATGACGTCGCGCTGGGTCGGGTCCAGGGCCAGGGCCTCGCGCATGGCCAACTCGGCCGCCTCGATCCGGTGATTGTCCGCCAGGACCCGGGCCAGCTGCTTGAGGGTGGCGAGCTTGTAGCCGACCCGCTCCCCGGTGACGCCGGCGACGTGGTCCAGGCCGGTCCGCCAAAGGGCGACGGCCTGGTCGATCTGCCCGTTCCGCTCCAGGACGCCGCCCAGGTTGATATAGGCGGGCATGAAGTCGGGGCTGACGGCGATCGCCGCCTGCAGGGCCTCTATGGCGGGGGCCAGCTCCCCGCCCTGGGTGTGCAGGCAGCCCCGGTTGAAATGGGCCACATAGGCCTGCGGGTGCTCGGGATTGTAGGCGACCCAGATCTTGTAGAGCTCGGTGGCCTGATCGCTCCTCCCCGCCCCGCTCAGGGCGTTGGCGGTGTTGATCAGCTCTCCCAGCCCCTGGGTCCCGGACGTCGTCTTCTGAAGGGCGGAGAGGAAGATGTCCTGGGGCATTGCGGTCTCGAGCATGTCCTTCCAGCCGCCGGCCGGCCGGCGAGTCGGCCGTCGTGCGATCGAGTCACCCTCTTCTGGCGCCTCCGGGCTCCGGATTCCAGACCGGGGCCCCCGGTGCGACCAACTGCGCCGGGGCTCCCGGCGCAGCTAGGTCGTCCGCCAGCCTCAGGTGCCGGCGATGTAGGCGTCGACCTGATCGCCCGACAGACTCTGCACCTGGGTGGCGGTCATGGCGTTCAGCAGGGTCGAACTCATGGCCGCGATGTTGGTGGCCGTCAGCCCGTCGAGCTGGGTCGAGGTCAGGCCAGTGATCTGGGTCGTGGCGAGCGCCGCGGCCTGGGTCGTGGTCAGCTCGGAGATCACCGTGGCGGCGAGCGCGCCCACCTGGGTCGAGGAGAGGGCCGCGAACTGGGTCGTGGCGAGTTCGCCCACGTCGGTGGTGTCGAGGCCCTTCAGCTGGGTGGTCGTGAAGGCCTTCACCTGGGTGGTGGAGAGCGCCGCCACCTGGGTGCTGTCCAGGGCCGAAACCCCGGTGGCCGTCAGGCCAGGGATCTGACCGGCGGTGAGGCTGCCGATCTGGGTGGCGCTGAACTCCCCGACATCCGTGGCCGAGAGGCCCGACAGCTGGGTCGTGGTCAGGCCCTTCACCTGGGTGGTGGAGAGGGCCTGCACTTGGGTCGTATCGAGCGAGGAGATGTTCGTCGCCGTCAGGGCCCCGAGCTGCGCCGCCGAAAGGGCGTTGATCTGGGTGGAATTCAGCTCGCCGAAGTCCGTGGAATTCAGGGTCTTCAGCTGGGTGGTGGTCAGGCCGCCCACCTGGGTGGTGGAGAGCGCGCCGATCTGGGTTCCGTCCAGGGTCGAGAGGCTGGTCGCCGACAGGCTGCCGATCTGGGCGGCGGAGAGCGCGCCGATCTGCGTGGTGTCGAGGGCCGCGACGCTGGTGGCCGTCAGGGCGCCGAACTGGCTGGCGCTCAGCGCGCTCACCTGGGTCGGGCTCAGTTCGCCGATGTCGGTGGTGTTGAGACCGGCGAGTTGGGTCGTCGTGAAGGCCTTCACCTGGGTGGTGGAGAGCGCCGCCACCTGGGTGCCGTCGAGCGCCGAGAGGCCGGTGGCCGTGAGGGCGGCGATCTGGGAGGTCGAGAAGGCCGCCACCTGGGTCGAGGTGAACTCGCCGATGTCGGTGGTGAAGAGGCTCTTCAGCTGGGTCGCCGTGAGGCCCTTCACCTGGGTGGTGGAGAGCGCCGCCACCTGAGTGCCGTCCAGGGACGAGACGTTGGTGGCCGACAGGGCCCCGAGCTGGCCCGCCGAGAGCGCGCCGATCTGGGTCGAGGTCAGCTCGGCGAAGTCGGTGGTCGAGAGCGAGGCGAGCTGGCTCGTGGTCAGGCCGCCCACCTGGGTGGTGGTGAGGGCCGCGACCTGGGTGCCGTCCAGGGCCGAGAGGCCGGTGGTCGTCAGGGCCGCGATCTGGGTCGTGGCCAGGGCGCCGATCTGGGTGGTGTCCAGGGTCGAGAGGCTGGTGGTGGACAGGGCCGCGATCTGGCCGGCGGTGAGCGCGCCGACCTGGGTCGCCGAAAGCTCGCCGATGTCGGTGGTGTCCAGACCCTTGAGCTGGGTGGCGGAGAGGCCCTTCACCTGGGTGGCGGAGAGCGCCGCCACCTGGGTGCCGTCGAGGGCCGAGATGTTGGTCGCCGAGATCTGGGACAGCTGGGTCGGGGTAAGCGCCGAGATCTGGGTCGCCGAGAGTTCGGCGACATCGGTGCTCTGCAAGCCGCCAAGCTGGGTGGCCGTCAGCGCCTTGACCTGGGTGGTGGACAGAGCCGCAACCTGGGTGGCGTCGAGAGCCGAGAAGCCCGTGGCCGAGAGCGCCGCGACCTGGCTGTTGCTCAGGGCCGAGATCTGGGTGGCCGTGAACTCCTGGACGTCGGTGGCGCCGAGCGCGCTGAGCTGGGTCGTGGCCAGGCCCTTGACCTGGGTCGTGGTCAGGGCCGCGACCTGGGTGCCGTCCAGGCTGGCGAGGTTGGTGGCGGTGATCGCCCCCAGCTGGGCCGGCGAGAACGACCCGACCTGGGTCGTCGTCAGCTCAGCGAAGTCCGTCGTCGACAGACCGCGCAGCTGGGTTGCGGTCAGGCCGCTGACCTGGGTGGTGGAGAGGGCCGCCACCTGGGTGCCGTCCAGGACCGAGAGCGCGGTTCCGGAGAGGGAGCCGACCTGGGCCGCCGAGAGAGCGCCGATCTGGGTGGTGTCCAGCGCCCCAAGGGTGGTGGGGGTGAGCGCGCCGAGCTGGGTGTTGGTGAGCGCGCCGACCTGGGTCGCCGAGAACTCGGCGATGTCGGTGGTCTCCAGACCCTTCAGCTGGGTGGTGGTGAGCGCCTTGACCTGGGTCGTGGACAGGGCCGCCACCTGGGTGGCGTCGAGGGCCGAGATGCCGGTCGCGGTCACCGACGCCAGCTGGGCGTTGCTGAGCGCCCCGATCTGGGTGGCGGTG
>NZ_JAUSLW010000099.1 GCF_030645195.1 Phenylobacterium sp.
CGAGGCGGCGATCACCGGGTCCCAGTAATAGATCGGCTGCTCCATGCCCTCCTTGGCGGTGAGCCCCGCGCCGACGGGACCGCCCTGGTACTCAATGCCGTAGGTGATGGTGGGCCAGCCATAGTCCTTGCCGGCGGCCGGGATGTTCAGCTCATCGCCGCCCCGGGCGCCGTGTTCGGTGGTCCACAGCTTGCCGGTGGCGGGGTTGAGCGCCGCGCCCTGGACGTTGCGGTGGCCGATGGACCAGATCTCGGGACGGGCGCCGGCCTTGCCGACGAAGGGGTTGTCCTGGGGGATCGAGCCGTCGGCGTTGATGCGCACCAGCTTGCCGATGGCGCTGTCCATCTTCTGCGACTGCACGCGGCCCGGCAGGACCGAGCGGTCGCCAAGCGTCACGAACAGCTTGCCGTCGGGGGCGAACACCAAGCGTCCGCCCTAGTGCTGCACCGACTCCAGGGACGGCGCCTGGTGATAGATCACCTGGACGTTCTCCACCTTCGCCTGACCGTCGGCGGCCACCACCAGCTTGCCGCGGGCGACGGCGGTGTTGGTCATCTTCTCGGCCGGGCTTTCGGCATAGCTCCAGTAGATCAGGCCGTTCTTGGCGAAGGCCGGATCGACCGCCAGGCCCAGCAGGCCGCCCTGACCCCTGGCGTAGATGGCGGGCAGGCCGGTCACCGGCTCACTCAGCGCGCCGTCGGCGCCGACGATCCGCAGGCGGCCGGGCTTCTCGCTCACCAGGATCCTGCCGTCCGGCAGGAAGGCGATCCCCCAGGGATTGGCCAGACCCTCTGCGACCGTCTTCACCTCGTACTCGACCCCGGCCTTGACCTCCGGCGCGCGGGTCTGGCCGGCGAAGGCCGGGACCTGGTCCTTGCCGTTGGGGGCCCGCGTCTCCACCGGCCCGCCGGGCGCCGCCTGGGTGGGCCCGCAGGCGGAGATGAGGGCGGCCACCGCGGCGGTGAAGAGCAGGATACGCATGGGAGTCTCCGGGGTTTTCAGGACAATGGCAGGGGCGGTCAGATCGTTCCGGCGACCTGGCGCAGGGCGTCGTCGGGAGACGCGCCCTCCAGGTGGATCAGCGACCAGACGGCGAAGAACAGCAGGGGCCAGCGCTCGGAGCCGCCCCCTTCGAAGGTGGCGCGCACGGCTTGCGGCGTCCGCACTCGGCGCACCGCCCCAACCTTGCCGATCCGCTCGGCGAGGTCGGCGGCGCGGGGTGCGATCCAGGCGTCGACGGGGACGGTGAAGCCCTGCTTGCGGGCCCAGGGATCGGCGGCGGGACAGACCCGCTCCAGCCACTTGCGCACCAGCCACTTGCCATAGCGCCCCCGCACCTTGAACCGGTCGGGCAGGGGGAAGGCGAAGTCGGCCACGCGCGGATCGAGGAACGGAGTGCGGCCCTCCAGCCCATGGGCCATCAGGCAGCGGTCCAGCTTCAGCAGCAGGTCGTTCGGCAGCCAGGTGGCGATGTCGGCCCATTGCGCCTGCTGCAGCCGGGTAAGGCTCGCGGGCGCCCTTGCCTGC
>NZ_JAUSLW010000100.1 GCF_030645195.1 Phenylobacterium sp.
TCGCCGTCGATCTCGTAGGCCCTGGCGCCACAGAGGCAGCTGCCTGTTCGAACGGTCATCGCGCCCTCCCGACGGATCGCCGCCGCAGGTGCGGCAGGTCGGCGCGCATCGGAGCGTGAGGCGCGGGAAGTTGCAAGGTTCTCTATCTCGCCGACTTTGGTTATGCGCTTGGGTCGGGGTTCGATCTCTCAGCGGAAGAGCGCGCGTTCCTGGCCGCCCACGCCGACTATGACAGCGCGTATGCCCGCTGGGCCTATGCCCGGTGGCTGGAGGCGGCGAAGCGGCGCCCCCCTGCCGTGCGGCCGATCCTCGCCCGCGAGGCGCCGGTGGCGGCGATCATGGACGCTTTCCTGCACGCCTTGCCTGGGACGAAGGAGGCGCCGGCGTCGGGATATCCGGCTCAGGCGGTGGGGGCGGCGCTGGCGGGCTTGGGGGTGGCGTTAGGTGAGCGGCGGCTCACCGTCTGAGAGCATTGAACGGCAGCTAACCACCCGTTGCCGAAGTTCAGAATGTCTGCTCAGCATGGCCGATGCGGCTGAACTTCGATGAGATCGTTGAGACGGTTGCGTCCAAACCTAAGCCGCTCCTGGTGGCACTCGATGGCCTACCACTAGCTGGCAAGTCGACGCTGGCTGAGCGGCTAGTCCGGGAACTCGGCGCGGAGTGCCTCTGGCTCGATGATTTCGTGAAGCCAGAAGGGGAGTGGCCCTCGAGGAACACGCCTTCATTCCCCTTCGACTATGTCCGCTATGATGCGTTCATGGCAGCCATACATGCGTTGGCGCGCTTTGGCCGCTGTTCCTACCACCCTTACGATTGGAGCACCGGCTCCGTGTCCAGCGAGCTCAAGGTAGTGTCGGCCGAACGCCTTGCGGTGGTGGAGGGCGTTTCGGCCCTGCACCCCGATCTGGCGCCTCTCTACGATCTGAGAGTGTGGGTCGAGAGTGACCCGGAGACTACGCTCTCGGCGGCGTTCGAAAGAGGTGTCGGTGCATGGGCGCGCGAGTGGGAGATGATGTTCCTGCCAAGCGCTATGCTCTATCTGCAGAGCGACCCCAAGACGCGAGCGGACGTGATCGCCGCCGGAAGAGGATCAGCCGGGTAAGCTCGGGGTCTGCTCCCCACCCTTCACAGACGATTGGAAGGTCTGCTGTCGGCCCGGCAGGGTCATGTCTGCTCTGGGCGACAGGCTGATCGACTGCCCACGACCATGTCAGACCTTCGGCACGTCAGCTTCCGGGCTCGCGGGGCTCAATCCTAGCTAAACTTCGGGGTGAACTCAGCGTCGCCGCCCGGGATCATCTCCATCAGGTGGTAGTAGACGCAGAAGTCGTCCATCGGACCTAGCTCGGTGTCTGACAAACGCAGGATGCGGTCGCCTTCCTTTCGAAAGGCGGACACACCCGGCTGGTAGCCGCCATGACTCGCGTCGGCTCGGCGATAGCCCATGTCGAGCGCGAAGTTTGTTCCCGCGTGGCTGACCATCGGAAAGCGCCAGCCGCGCCCTTTGGCGAATTCCCTTTGCACCTCCACCGGGTCGGGGCTCGAGACGACGAAGGCGGCTCGACTGGCGAGATGGTCGTAGACGCCGTTGAAACCATCCGCCCACATGGTGCAACTGGAGCAACCGCGGCCCATGTTGTGGATCAGGATGAGGTCGGGCTTGTCGCCAAACAGCTGCGAGAGGCGCACCGGGCCCTCCCAGCCGCAGAGTTCGTAGTCCTCAACGGCCTGCGGCTCGACGTCGACCTGGATGGCGCGCATCTCTTCGCGGATGCTGGCGATCTGGGCGCGTTTGGCTTCCAGGGCTGACTTCGTCTCGACGTAGTTCATGACGTCTCCCTTTCGATGCGGTCGAGGTGCTGGACGAGGGTCTCGAATTGGGCTTGCCAATATTTGGCATAGCGATTCAGCCACAAGGCGGCGCCCTCCAGCGGCTCGGCATCGAGGGAGCAACGGCTGATCCGGCCCGAACGGGCTTGGCTGATCAGGCCCGCGCGGACCAGCACCTGGATATGGCGCGAGACCGCCTGCAGCGAGATGTCAAAGGGAACCGCCAGTTCGGAAACCAGCAGAGCCTCGCCGTCCAGCCGCTCCAATATGCGCCGGCGCACAGGGTCGGAGAGGGCGAAAAAGATCGCGTCCAACGCGTCTTCGGGGCCAACTAGGGCGTGCACGTCTGCGTTCATACGCGCAATTAATCAATATCCCTGTTGATAATCAATCTTTGAGTTGATGGTTTCTGAAGGTGCTCACAGCGGAGTCGCCCGCTGGCCCGTAGACACAAGGTGATCCGCACCTCCCCTTGGTCGGCTAACCACCCCTTGGCGACACGATCCGCTTGCGGCGGGCGCCGGCAGGCGGGTGTTGGGGTCGGCTTGCGGGCGGCGGCCCCCTACCGCGTCTGCCCCCCGTCCACCGGCACCACCGCGCCGGTGACGAAGCTGGCCAGCGGGCTCATCAGGAAGGCGGCGACGGCGCCGATCTCGGCGGGGGTTCCGAAGCGCTGCAGGGGCACCTCGCGGTCGATCCAGCGTTTCCAGGCCGCCGCGCGGGGGCCGTTGGCGCGGTTTTCCCAGTCGCCGCCGGGGAAGACGATGTTGCCCGGCGCGATGGCGTTGACCCGCACGCCGCTGGCGCCGGCGATGCGGGCCAGCTCCTTGGTCAGGTGGTTCATGGCCGCCTTGGAGGTCCCGTAGGTGAGCGGGGTGCCCAGCGCGCCCAGGCCGGCGATGGAGCTGATCAGCAGGATCGACCCCTCGCCGCGCGGCGTCATCCGCCGCAGGGCCGCCCGCGAGAGCCGCCAGGCGGAGTCCAGGTTCTGGCTGAAGCCCGCGTCCCAGGTCTCGTCGTCAACCTCGAAGCCGGGGGGACAGGGGTGGAGGCCGACATTGGCCACGGCGCCGAAGATCGGGCCGAACTCGTCCTCGGCGCGGGCCACGGCGGCCTCGATCACCGCGGTGTCGCGCATGTCGCCACAGATGGCGATCAGGCGGTCCTGGCCGTGGATCGCGGCCAGGCGGGCGCGGGTCGCCTCCAGCTCGTCGGCCCCACGGGCGGTGATCACCAGCCGGGCGCCGTCGGCCAGGCAGGCCTCGACGATGCCCAGGCCGATGCCGCGGCTGCCGCCGGCGATGAAGATGACCTTGCCGTCCAGTCCGAGATTCATGTCGCGGGGTTCCTTGTTGTTGGCCGGTTCGATGTCGTAGCAGCCCGCCTCAGCGCAGGGGTATCGTATATGCGCACGCCCCCAGATGCTCCCCCGCTGGGGGAGCTGTCGGCCCGGAGGGCCGGCTGAGGGGGACTTTGACTCTTGTTTGCCACGCCCCGCCAGCCGCCCCCTCCGTCACGCGCATATCTGCGCGCGCCACCTCCCCCAGACCGCGCTGCGCGCTGGGGGAGGATCTAGGTAGCCCCCGCCTCAGCGCGGGGCCATGCGGATGGCGCCGTCGAGGCGGACGTCCTCGCCGTTGAAATAGCCGTTGGTGATCATGGTCTCGGCGAGCTGGGCGTATTCCTCCGGCTGTCCCAGGCGCTTGGGGAACGGGACCTGGGCGGCGAGGCCGGCCTTCACCGCCTCGCTGGCGCGCTGCAGCAGCGGGGTGTCGAAGATGCCGGGCAGGATGGTGTTGACCCGGATCGCCTCGCTGGCGAGGTCGCGGGCGATGGTGAGCGTCATGCCGACGATGCCGGCCTTGGACGCGGTATAGGCCGCCTGGCCGATCTGGCCATCCTCGGCGGCGACCGACGCGGTGTTGACGATGGCGCCGCGGTCGCCGTCGGGCAGGACGTCGAGGGTCAGCATGCCGGCCGCCGACTTGGTGATGCAGCGGAAGGTCCCGATCAGGTTGATCTGGACGATGCGCTCGAAGTTCTCCAGCGGATACTCCTTGATCGCCCCGGTCTCGCGGTCGCGGGAGACGGTCTTCACCGAGCCGCCGACGCCGGCGCAGTTCACCAGGATGCGCTCCTGGCCGATGGCGGCGCGCGCCTTGGCGAAGGCTGCGTCCACCTCCTCGCTGGAGGTGACGTTGACCTTGCAGAAGACGCCACCGAGCTCCTGGGCGAGCGCCTCGCCGAGCTCCTCATTGAGGTCGAAGAGGGCCACCTTGACCCCGTGGGCGGCCAGGCGCCGCGCGGTGGCCGCGCCGAGGCCCGAGGCGCCGCCGGTGATGACGGCGGAAATGCTGGAGTCGAGTTTCATGGGGTGGGC
>NZ_JAUSLW010000102.1 GCF_030645195.1 Phenylobacterium sp.
CATCGACTCGCCGGCCTTCCAGCGATCCCAAATCTCAGCCCGTTGGGCCGCCGAGTAGTAGATCCGCCGCCGCTGCTTCATCACCCACGCTCCATCTCCGAAGAAAAGTTAGCGTGTTGCGTTCACCCGTTGAGCCCACCGTCGAATGCCGCCATTGGCCTCGCGCTGAGAAGCGGACGCCGGACCGACTCCCACCCGAGCCTTGGCCCCGGCGACGACCGGGCATTCCTTGGGCAGGCGCGCGAAATGCCCCGCGAACCGCGCCATCCCATTTCCTCCCCCGCCGGGATCGTGGCTCTATGCCGCCGCCATCCAGGGGGAATCGTCTCGACCATGCGCCGCCAACTCGCCTGCTTCGCCGCCATCGTCAGCCTCGCCGTCGCCGGCGTGGCCCAGGCCGCTGACCTGCTGATCTTCGGCGGGTCGATCTATACCGGGGTCGAGAGCGCCCCCAAGGTCGAGGCCCTGGTGGTCCGCGACGGCAAGGTGGCCTTCGCCGGCCCGCTGGCCCAGGCGCGCAAGGCCGCCGCCAAGCCGAAGTCCATCGACCTCAAGGGGGCGGCCGCCTATCCGGGCTTCGTCGACGCCCACGCCCACCTCATGGGCATAGGCTTCCGCGAGCTGACCCTGAACCTGGAGGGGGCGGCCTCCATCGCCGACATGACCGCCAAGGTGAAGGCCTGGTCCCTGGCCCATCCGGGGCCGGAGGTGCTGTCGGGCCGGGGCTGGATCGAGACCCACTATCCGGAGAAGCGCTTCCCCACCCGGAGCGACCTCGACGCCGTGGTCTCCGACCGCCCGGTGGTGCTGACCCGGGCCGACGGCCACGCCCTGGTGGCCAACTCGAAGATGCTGGCCCTGGCCGGGGTCACCCGCGACACCCCCGATCCCACGGGCGGCCAGATCCTGCGCGACGCCTCGGGCGAGCCCACCGGCATGCTGATCGACAACGCCAAGGCGCTCGTCACCTCCAAGGTCCCGCCACCGACCCCGGCCCAGATGCGCGAGGCCGCCCGCCGCGCCGTCGACCTCTATGCGTCGCGCGGCTGGACCGGCCTCCACAGCGTCAGCGTGGCGGCGGCCGACGTCGCCATCCTCAAGGACATGGCCGCGGCCGGGACCCTGCCGATCCGGGTCGACAACTTCATGGACCTGTCCTCGGCCGGCGACCTGCTCACCACCGGCCCCTCGGCCGACCCCACCGGCCTGGTCCGCATCGACGGCATCAAGCTCTACATGGACGGGGCGCTGGGCTCCCGGGGCGCGGCCCTGCTGGCGCCCTATGACGACGCGCCGGGGACGGGCCTGCTGCTGACCCCGCCCGAGGTGATCGCCAGGACGCTCACGGCAGCGCGCAAGTCCCACGCCCAGATCGCCATCCACGCCATCGGCGACCGCGGCAACCGCCTGGTGCTGGACGTCTTCGAGACCGCCTTCGACGGCGATCCGGCCAAGCTGCGCGCCGCCCGCTGGCGGATCGAGCACGCCCAGGTGATCTCCCCCACCGACCTGCCGCGCTTCGCCGACAACGGCGTCATCGCCTCCATGCAGCCCTCCCACGCCATCGGCGATCTCTATTTCGCCCCGGCCCGCCTGGGGGAGACCCGGCTGAAGGGCGCCTATGCCTGGCATGACCTGCAGACCAGCGGCGCTTCCATGGCCATCGGCACCGACGCGCCGGTGGAGAAGGGCGATCCCCTCGTCGAGTTCTACGCGGCCACCTACCGCCACGATCTCGCGGGCTATGCCGGCCCGAACTGGGGCCTGGACGAGGTGCTGACCCGACCCCAGGCCCTGGCCCTGATCACCAAGGGCGCGGCCTATGCCGTGTTCCGGGAAGTTGAGCTGGGGGACCTGGCGGTGGGCAAGGCCGCCGACCTCTCGGTCTTCTCCGTCGACCTGATGACCGCCCCGTTCCCCGACATCGCCAAGGCCCACGCGGTGATGACCATCGTCGGGGGCAAGGTGGTCTATCGGGCGAAGTAGGCCTCCGTCCTGGATCTGCCCCCGGGACGTCTCACAATGATAGGTTGACTGCCCTGATTGCGGCCCCGAAGCTGAACCGTGATTTTGGGGGGCTCATGGAACTTTCTCGACGCGGACTGATGGCGGGGGCAGGGCTGTTGGTTCCCGGAACCGCGGTCGCGGCGGATGGCGGGGTGACCTATCCCTTCGCCGTGACCCGCAACATGGCCTGGGCCGCGGTCCAGCTCAACGGCAAGGATCCGCCGCTGCCCTTCATGATCGACACTGGATCATCGGGATTCGCGATCCTGCGATCGAAGGCCCAGGAACTCGGTCTGCCCAAGTACGGCAAGACCTACGCCCAGTCGGCCGTCGGACGGATCGATATCCATGTATACGGCGCCAGCGTGGTGCTGGGCGGGGCCGTGCGGGAACCCTGGCTGCCCCTCGCGGGCTTCGACTATATGCCGCCCCCGATGCAGGGGCTCATTCCCTTGGCGCGGTTCCGGGTCATGGGGATGGATTTCGACACCCGCCAGGTCCTCATCACCAGCCGACTGCCCAAGGCGCTGGAGGGATATGAGCCCCTCGACCTGGACGTCGGGCGCGGCGCGGAGGGAAGTCTTGATCGCCTGGGCGCCTCTTCCAGCGACGACAACAATCAGCTCCTCAAGGACTACCGGCCCGTCATCGACGCCGAGTTCAATGGAGAGCCCGTCAAGCTGATGGTCGACACCGGCTCGGACTCCGGGCTGTTCCTCTTCCCGGACTATGTGAGGCGGAAAGGCCTCTGGGACCACTTCCCTCGCTATCAGCCGGGATCCTTTCGGACCCTGGCGAGGACGGCCAACTCTCGGACGGTCCGCGCCGAGCGCTTGAAGATCGGCAAGCTGGTGTTCGCAAATCCTATCGTCACTCTGGGGGATCCGGCCGACAGCAAGCTGGATGGGACGCGAACCGAGGTCGGCCTGATCGGCATGGAGTTCCTCCGGCGCCTGAACTTCATCTCCGATCCCCAGCGCCGGAAGCTTTGGATTCGGCCCAATTCCGCGATCACCGATGGCTACCGCTATGATCGGGCGGGCGCGGAGGTCGCGTTTGAGGACGGCGTCGCACGCGTGGTGGAGCTGAATCCAGGGTCGCCGGCCGATCGCGCCGGACTGAAGCTGGGCGACAGGGTAACAGGCTGGCGAGGCGCAGACGGGCTGGATGGTCTGTCCTGGGCGCTCAAGGGGGCGCCGGGATCGAAGGTGGAGATTCAGCTGGAGCGGGACGGCCAGACCCGATTGGTGGCGGTGGTCCTCGAAGAGGCGATCTAGCCGTCCCGCGTCACCCCGCCGGCGCCGGCCGGGCGCGCTGGTTGTAGAGCAGCTTCATCCGCCGCTCGCGCTCCTCGGGGGTGACCGTGGCCGGGTCCTCCGGCGGGCCGGCGGTGACCGCCATGCCCTTGGCCACCGCCGGGCGGGCGGCCATCTTGTCCCACCAGCGCTTGAAGTACTTGAACTCGCCCATGTCGATGCCCTGCAGCTCCCAGCTGGCGGTCCAGGGATAGGCGATCATGTCGGCGATCGTGTAGTCGTCCCCGGCGATCCAGGGCCGGTCATAGAGGCGGTTGTTGAGCACGCCGTACATGCGGTGGACCTCGTCGCTGAACCGCCGCTGGGCGTAGGACTGGTCGCCGTGCTTGGGATCGACGCGGCTGAAGTGGCCGCGCTCCCCGGTCTTGGGCCCCTGGTTGGCCATCTGCCAGACCACCCACTGATTGACCTCGTACTTGCCGCGCACGTCCTGCGGCCAGAACCGCCCGAACTTCTCGGCCAGGTACATCATGATCGAGCCTGACTCGAACACGCTGATGGGCGCCCCGCCATCGGCCGGCTCGTTGTCCACCAGCACCGGCATGCGGTTGTTGGGGCCGATCTTCAGATAGGCGTCGGTGAACTGGTCGCCCTTGCCGATGTTCACCGGCGCGATGTTGTAGGGGACCGCGAGCTCCTCCAGCAGGATGGTGACCTTCTTGCCGTTGGGGGTGGGCCAGTAGTGGAGATCGAGCATAGGGCGCCTCGCGGAACTTCAGTTCCTTGAGCCTAGGCCCGAGGCCGGACGCCTCAACCCCACAAAATCTGCAAAGCCCCACACGCAAACAGGCCCCTGACATCGCCAGGGGCCTGAAGCGTCATCGGCGTGAGCCGTTGGTCTTAGTAGCCGCGCGGACGGTCGTCGCGGTCGCGACGGTCGAGGCGGATATTGGCGGCCACGGTGTCCAGCTTGGCCTGGATGATCGCGGCGTCGCGGCGGCCGACCTGGCCGTTGCGGTAGTGGCGCATGTTCCGTTCCTGGCGGCTGATCCTGTTGAGCGAGCGCAGGGCGGTGTTGGCCTCGGCGCGCGACAGGGAGCCGTCGTTCAGGCCGGTGCGGATGCGTTGCTCCAGCCAGGCGGTGCGGCCGCGGATGTCCTGCGGGGCGCCGGCCCAGCCGGAATTGGCCTCGTAGCTGGCGTTCTGGCCGTAGCTGCCGGCCGCGGGCGCGGTGGCGATCCAGCGGCCCTGGGCGTCGTAATAGCCCGTGGCCTGCCCGGCGCGCCAGCGGCCGTTGGTGTCGTAGTAGCCGGCTTGGGCGTCGGCGACCCACATGCCGTTGGCGGCGCGGTGGCCGGCGGGCTGGCCGGAGATCCAGCGGCCGTTGGCGTCATAGCGGCCCGTGGCGGGACCGGCGATCCAGCGGCCATTGCCGTCATAATAGCCGCTGGCCGAGGCGCCGACCCATTGGCCGTTGGCGTCGTAATAGCCGCCGGCCGAGGCCGGGACATAGCGACCGTTGCGATCGTAATAGCCGCTGGCCGCGGCGTTGGTGTTGGCGGCGATCCAGCGGTTCTGGTTGTCGTAATAGCCGTTCGGCGCGCCGTCGACCCAGCGGCCGTCACGGTCGTAATAGCCGGCCGCGCTGGCCTGATCGACGGTGTTGGCGTGCCAGGCGCCATTGGCGTCGTAGTAGCCATAGGCGTTGGCGCTGGTGCAGTTTTCGCGCGACTTGGCGATCTGGTTGCCAGCGATCGCGCCGCCGATGGCGCCGATCACCGAGCCTTCGGTCTTGGCGCCGTGGCCGGCCACCTGGCTGCCGATGATGGCGCCGAGGCCGGCCCCGATCACGGTGCCGGCGACGCGGTTGCTGGGTTCGCAGGTCTGTTGCGCCAGGGCGAAGGTGGGCAGCAGGGCGGCGGCGGCGATACCGGCGGCGAGTAGGGTCTTGCGCATTGTGGGAAAGCTCCTGGATTGGACATGTGTCCGTCCGTCGGAGGCTCAACGCGACTGTGTGGTGGAGGTTCCGAACCTCATCGGCTCCGTCTCGCCGAATAAGTCATTATTCGTCAGAGGGAACCGGCCGGCGGGTGCTAGGGTGTGTTTGTCGACATACCGGTCGCTTGCGGAAATAAGCCGCAATCGGGTGGTCTCCTAACTCTCTCGGATGCGAGTCGCATTCTTCAGGTCAATGCTGTCCGGCCAAATCCACGACGTTCGGCGTCTTCGGGTCTGGTCGCTTCGGCTGAAGGAAATCTGATCGCAAACATCCTGATCGTCGAAGACGATGTCTTCGTCCGCGAGATCGCGGGCCTGATCCTCGAAGACCTGGGCCACGTCACGGCCCAGGCCGGCGACATGAGCGAGGCCCTGGGCTTCCTGAACTCCTCCCAGCCCTTCGACGCCCTGTTCTCCGACATCCGCCTCAAGACGCTGTCTTCGGGCGGCTATGACCTGGCCGACCGCGCCGTCGGCCTGCGGCCCCTGCTGCGCGTGCTCTACACCACCGGCAACACCCTGACCGACGACATGCGCGCCCGGTTCGTGGAGGGCGCCCGCTATCTCCAGAAGCCCTACAGCGAGAAACAGTTGCAGGACTCCGTCACCCAGCTCCTCGCCGACTGATCGCCGACCGACGCCGGACTCCGGCGCGCCAACGCCCTAAAGCCACGGGACAGAACAGCATCGAAACCGAACTCCGCGAGGCGCGCTCTCGCCTCGCCGTCGCCCAGGCCGCAGACGACACCATGCGCGAGCAGGCCGAGGAAGCCCTGCTGAAGGCGGGCGCCCTGCAGAGCGCCATCTTCAACAGCGCCAACTTCTCCAGCATCGCCACCGACGCCAATGGCGTGATCCAGATCTTCAATGTCGGCGCCGAGCAGATGCTGGGCTACGCCGCCGGCGAGGTGATGAACAAGATCACGCCGGCCGACATCTCCGATCCCCAGGAGCTGATCGCCCGGGCCGAGGAACTGAGCATGGAGCTCGGAACCCCCATCACCCCGGGCTTCGAGGCCCTGGTGTTCAAGGCCTCGCGCGGCATCGAGGACATCTATGAGCTGACCTATATCCGCAAGGACGGCAGCCGCTTTCCGGCCGTGGTCTCGGTCACCGCCCTGCGCGACGCCCGCGGCGGCATCATCGGCTACCTGCTGATCGGCACCGACAACACCGCCCGCAAGCAGGTGGAGGAGGAGCAGAAGAAGTCCGACCAGAAGCTGCGGGACCAGCAATTCTACACCCGCTCCCTGATCGAATCGAACATCGACGCCCTGATGACCACCGACCCGTCGGGGATCATCACCGACGTGAACCGGCAGATGGAGGCGCTCACCGGCTGCACCCGCGACGAACTGATCGGGGCGCCCTTCAAGGACTACTTCACCGATCCGCGCCGGGCCGAGGCGGCGATCAAGCGCGTGCTGCGCGAGAAGTCGGTCACCGACTACGAGCTGACCGCGCGGGCCCGCGACGGCGCCCAGACGGTGGTCTCCTACAACGCCACCACCTTCTACGACCGCAACCGCAAGCTGGAGGGGGTCTTCGCCGCCGCCCGCGACGTCACCGAGCGCAAGCGCTTCGAGGCGGAACTGCAGCAGGCCCGCGCCGTGGCCGAGAGCGCCAGCCGCACCAAGTCCGACTTCCTGGCCAGCATGAGCCACGAGATCCGCACGCCCATGAACGCCATCATGGGCATCGCCGACCTGCTGGCCAAGACCACGCTCACCGCCGAGCAGGACAAGTACGTGCAGATCTTCCGCCGCGCCGGCGACAACCTGCTCAACCTGATCAACGATATCCTGGACCTCTCCAAGGTCGAGGCCTCGCAGCTGGAGCTGGAGCAGACCGGCTTCCAGCTCAACGACCATCTGGAGAAGGTGATCGAGATCGTCGCCGGCCGCGCCCAGGAAAAGGGCCTGACCCTCGACTGGATGATCGCGCCGGACGTCTGCCTGGACCTGGTGGGGGACCCCACCCGCCTGCGCCAGGTCCTGCTCAACCTCCTGGGCAACGCCATCAAGTTCACCGAGACCGGCGGCGTCGCCCTGCGGGTGGAGCTCGACACCGAGTCCTCCAGCCCCACGGCCCTGCGCTTCGTGGTCACCGACACTGGCATCGGCATCCCCAACGACAAGCTCGGACGGGTGTTCGAACGCTTCACCCAGGCCGACTCCTCCACCACCCGCCGCTTCGGCGGTTCGGGCCTGGGCCTGACCATCTGCAAGCGCCTGGTGGAGCTGATGGGCGGCCGCATTTGGGCCCAGAGCGAGATGGGCCAGGGCAGCGTCTTCACCTTCACCGTGCCGTTCGAGGTCTGGGCCGACGTCGACCGTGCGGCCCCCGAGCAGGTGGGCGAGGGGGCCCAGGCGCCCCTGCCGCCCCTGCGCATCCTGCTGGCCGAGGATTCCCCCGACAACTGCACCATCACCCTGGCCTATCTGGAGGACACCCCCTACCAGGTCGAGATCGCCGAGAACGGCGCCGTGGCCTGCGAGATGTTCGCCGCCGCCCGCTACGACCTGGTGCTGATGGACCGCCAGATGCCGGTGATGGACGGCCTGGCCGCCACCCGGACCATGCGGGCCTTCGAACAGGCCAACGGCCGCGCCGCCACCCCCATCGTGGCGCTCACCGCCGCGGCCCTGAAAGGCGACCGCGAGACCTGTCTGGCGGCCGGCTGCACCGCCTTCCTCACCAAGCCCATCAAGCAGGACGTGCTGCTGCGGGCGATCCGCGAACAGGCGCCCGCCGCGGCCGCCCCGCCCGTGCGGGATCCCGGGGCCCTGGCCCGCAAGATCGCCGCCCGCGTCCCGGCCTATCTTCGCAACTGCCGGCAGAGCGCCGCCGCCATCCTCGAGGCCCTCGACGCCGGCGACTTCGAGACCGTCACCATCCTGGGCCACAACATGCGCGGCTCCGGCGCGGCCTACGGCTTCCAGGCCATCACCGACCTTGGCGCGGCCCTGGAAGCCGCCGCCGAAACCGCCGATCTCGCCGCCGCCCGCCAAGGGCTCACGGACCTCACGACCTGCCTCGACCGCGCCGAGGCGGTGGTGGGCTAAAGGGTCGCCACGAAGTCGGCGACCTCCCGGTCGGTCCGCAGCCGCACCACAGGAATCTCGGCTCCGTACTGCGCCCGCGCCGCCTCGATGCGGGGCCGGTTGCGACGGTCGAAGCCCCAGATGAACCGCAGCACGGTGAGCAGGTCGCCGCGCTGGTGGGCCTCGCCGGCTCGGAACACTCGCGTGACCGCCCGCCAGGCGCAGGTCAGCCGCGGCCGCTCCAGCCACACCACCAGGTCGGCGCGGGGCAGGCGCAGATCGAAGGTCACCGCCGCGAAATTCCCGTCGCTGATCCAGGCCTCGCCGGCGTGCAGGGCCGCCAGAGTCTCGCGGAACTCCGGCGTCTCCTGGGTCCGCGAGCGCCAGATCTCGTCGAGGTCGATCACCGGCGCCCCGGTCGCCGCCGCGAGGCCTCGCGCCAGCGTGGTCTTGCCCGCGCCGGCGCAGCCGAGGAGGATGATGCGGGTCATGGACAGACACCTAGCCTGGCCGCCCCCCCACGTCATCCCGGCTGCAGCCTGTTGGCCGTCCGGAATGACGGGGAGGCTATGCGAAGGGCGCCTACCCCGCCATCGTCACCGGCAGCTTCAGGAACACCCGGCCCGCGGCCGAGGCCTGGGGCAGGGCGCCGGCGCGGATGTTCGCCTGCAGGGCGGGCAGGATCAGGGTCGGCGGGGCCAGGGTGGCGTCGCGGGCGTGGCGCATGGCCACGAAGGCGGCCTCGTCGACCCCTTGGTGAGCGTGGACATTGTGGTCGCGTTCGTCGGCCACCGTGGTCTCCCACCTGGGCTCGGTGCGTCCGGCCGGCAGGTAGTCATGGCCGACGAAGACGCGGGTCTCCGGCGGCAGGGCCAGGATCTTCTGGATGGACCGATAGAGGGCGTGCGCGTCGCCGCCGGGGAAGTCGGCCCGCGCGGTTCCGTAGTCGGGCATGAACAGGGTGTCGCCGGTAAAGGCCGCGTCGCCGATCAAGTAGGTGACGCAGGCCGGCGTGTGGCCAGGGGTGTGCAGCACCTCAATGGAGAGGTCCCCCAGGGGCAGGACGTCGCCTTCCCGCACCAGTCGGTCGAAGTCGCCGCCGGCGGGCTTCAGGTCCTCGACCTCGAACAGCGGGGCGAAGGCCTTCTGCACCTGGGTGATCTCGGCGCCGATCACCACCGGCGCCCCGGTCCGGCGGCGGATGTGGTCGGCGGCCGATAGGTGGTCGGCGTGGGCGTGGGTCTCCAGCACATAGGCGAGCTTCAGGCCTTGCTCGGCGATGGCCCGCAGCACGGCGTCGGCCGAGCCGGTGGAAAGCCGGGCGCCCTTGGGCTCGAAGTCCAGCACCGGGTCGATGATCGCGGCCGCCTTGGTGACGGGGTCGGACACCAGATAGGTGGCGGTCGAGGTGGCGGGATCGAAAAAGGCCTGAACCTTGGGTGTCATGAATGGAGCCTCCAATGGCGCTGGCCAATACATAAGAAATTGCTAATTTAGAATCAACTGATATATAGGAGCCATGGTCGATCTCGCGAACTTCGACATCACCCTGTTCGAGCCCCGCGCCGCCGAGGCGGCGAAGCTGCTGCGGGCGCTCGGCAACGAGCGGCGCCTGCTGATCCTGTGTCAGTTGGGCGACGGTGAGCGGTCGGTGGGGGAGCTCCAGCCCCGGGTCGGTCTCTCCCAATCGGCCCTGTCCCAGCACCTGGCGGTGTTGCGGGAGGAGGGGGTGGTGGCCACCCGCCGCGACGCCCAGACCATCTGGTACCGGATCGCCGACCCCGCCGCGATGCGGGTGGTGTCGATGCTGGCCGAGATCTTCTGTCCGCCCGGCGCCTCGGAGACATGACCATGGACCTCCCGATCCTCAGCCTGGGTCTCGCCGTGCTCGGCGGGGCGGTGATCGGCCTGCTGCTCTCGGTGTTCGGCGGCGGGGGTTCGGTCCTGGCCACCCCGCTGCTGCTCTATGTGGTGGGCGTGCGCGACCCCCACGTCGCCATCGGCACGTCGGCCGCCGCCGTGGCGGTGAACGCCCTGGTGGGGCTCGGCGCCCAGGCCCGGGCCGGTCGGGTGAAGTGGCGCTGCGCCGGCGTGTTCGCCGTCTCGGGCCTGCTCGGCTCCCTGGTCGGCGCCCACCTGGCCAAGCAGATGGACGGCGGCGACCTGATCCTGTGGTTCGCCGTGGCCATGGCGGCGGTGGGTGGCTCCATGCTCGTCCCGCGCAAGGCGGTCGGCGATCCCTTCGTGACCCTCACCCCGGCGCTCACCGCCAAGCTGGCGCCGCTCGGCCTGCTGGTGGGCCTGGCCGCTGGCTTCTTCGGGATCGGCGGGGGCTTCCTCATCGTGCCGGGCCTGATGGCGGCCACGGGCATGACCATGGCCCACGCCGCGGCCTCGTCCCTGGTCTCGGTGGTGCTGTTTGGCGCGGCCACCAGCGCCAGCTACGCGGCCTCGGGCCAGATCGACTGGGCGGTCTTCCTGGCCCTGGTGGCCGGGGGCGGCCTCGGCGCCCTGGCCGGCGGACCCCTCGCCAACGCCCTCGCAGACCGGGCGGCCATCGCCCGCCGGTTCTTCGCCCTCTTCGTCATCGCCACGGCGGCCTATGTCGCCCTGCGCGCCCTGCACATCCTGGGTTAGGCGCGCCCGTCAGGCCCTCTGCGCCTTGCCCCCTGGGGCGGAGACCATCAGCTTGATCAGTTCCTCGGTGACCTTCGGCTCCAGGCCCTCGGTATGGCCCTTGTCGAGCCGCACCACGTCGGCGATCACCCGGCCGTCCCGGGCGCCCGGATAGGTCCAGACCTGGGCCACGCCTGGCCTGGGTGACAGGCCCCAGGCGGCGTTGGAGCGGCCCTCGCGGGTGGTGTCGTGGATCTGGCCGGGCTCGGTGTCGGCCACGTCGGGCTGGCGCACCCGCGGACCGGCCCCGTACTTCTCCGCCCAGGGCGAGGTCTCCGGCAGGGCCACCATCTCGTGCTCGCCGGTCGCGAAGATGAAGGAGAGGTCCGCCTCGGGCATGGCCGCCCGGCCCGGACGCGGCCCGTCCCCTGCGGCCGGCGGCGGCGCGGAGCCCCGCACCGGCACGAAGAAGGCGGCCGGCAGCTCGATCGGCCCGATCCGCCCGCCCGACAGGCTCAGCCAGCCGTCGACGTTCTGCTTGTAGAAGTCCTGGCCCAGCAGACGGTTGGAGGTCATGCCCCCCTGCGAGTGGCCCACCAGCCAGAAGCGCTCGATGTTCTCCCGTCCGTACTTTTGGAAGACCATGTCGACGATGTTGCGCAGGTGCTCGTCGTCGGCCGCTCCCACCCACATGCGCATCGGCTCCTTGGTGGCGCAGGAGGGGGTGGCCACCACCAGCCGGTACTTGTCGCGGTAGTCGCAGGCCGGGAAATAGGCCCGCTGCCAGGCGCCCACCGAGCCGCCGCCGTGCAGGTTCAGCAGGAAGGTGACCTTCTCGCCGGGCTTCAGGTCGTCCGGGTCGTCCAGGTAGAACTTGCGACCGGTCTTCTCGTCCACCGCCGTGATCGCGCCCATGACGCCTTCTCCCTCAAGGATCCGGGCCCTGCGGCCCTTTGGACTTCTTGGGTTCAGTATGGTTCGGACCATCGTCCCGCGGCAAGGGGCTGGTTCAGGTCCTGGCCTCGCGGCATAAGGGGCCAAGCCTGCGCCGCGGCGGCCGGGCAGGCGGAGATCCCCCATGAAGCTCTTCTACTCCCCGGCCTCCCCCTATGCCCGCAAGGTCCTCGTCGTCGCCCAGGAGCTGGGGATCGCGCTGGAGGTGGTCCAGGTCGGCGCCAATCCCGCCGGCGCCCCCGACCCGGCCCTGGCCGCCGCCAATCCCCTGGCCAAGATCCCCGCCTTGCTGCGCGATGACGGCCGCTCACTCCATGACAGCCGGGTGATCTGCGAGTACCTCGACAGCTTGGCCGACAAGCCTTTGACGCCCCCCTCCGGCGAGGCCCGCTGGTCGGTGCTGGTGGAGGTGTCGGCCGCCGATGGCCTGCTGGATGCGGCCCTGCTGGCCCGCTACGAGGTCGCCCTGCGTCCCGAGCCCCTGCGCTGGCCCGACTGGATCGCCGGCCAGATGGGCAAGATCGACCGCGCCCTGGACCTCTTCGAAGCCGGTCCCCGCAACGCCGAAAGCCCAAGCCTGGCCGACATCGCCATCGCCTGCGCCCTGGGCTATCTCGACTTCCGCTTCGCCGCCCACGACTGGCGCGCGACCCGCCCGAAGCTGGCCGCCTTCTTCGCCGCCATCTCGCAGCGCCCCTCGCTCAAATCCACCGCCCCGGCCTGACCCGACGGCAGGCCAAAACCCTGTTATCCTGCCTGCGCGGCGGCCGACCCAAGAGCCGCACGACCGGAGGACAGACGACCATGGCCCACGACGCCGCCTCGATGAACGCCCTGCTGGCCAAGCAGAAGGCCGCCCACCTGCGCGACGGCGCTCCGACGGCGGAGCAGCGCATCGCCCGCATCGACCGCTGCATCGGCCTGCTGATCGACCACCGTGAGGCCATCGAGCAGGCGCTGAACACCGACTTCGGCTCCCGCTCGCGGGAGGCCACCGCCTTCACCGACATCTCCGGCTCGATCGGCCCGCTCAAGCACGCCCGCGATCACCTGGCCAAGTGGATGAGGCCCGAGAAGCGCAAGACCACCCCGGCCATCCTGGGCCTGTTCGGCGCCAAGGCCGAGGTCCGCTTCCAGCCCAAGGGCGTGGTGGGGATCATCAGCCCCTGGAACTTCCCGGTGAACCTGACCTTCGCGCCCCTGGCGGGCGTCCTGGCCGCCGGCAACCGGGCCCTGATCAAGCCCTCGGAGTTCACCCCGGCGACCTCGGAACTGATGGCGGTGATGTTCGCCAGCGTCTTCTCCGAGGAGGAGATCGCGGTGATCACCGGCGGGCCCGAGGTCGGCCAGGCCTTCTCGGAACTGGCCTTCGACCACCTGATCTTCACCGGCGCCACCTCCATCGCCCGCCACGTGATGCGGGCCGCGTCGGCCAACCTGGTGCCGCTGACCCTTGAGCTGGGGGGCAAGAGCCCGGTGATCCTGAGCAAGTCCGCCGACATGGCCACGGCCGCGGCGCGGGTCATGAACGGCAAGACCCTCAACGCCGGCCAGATCTGCCTGGCGCCCGACTATGTCATGGCCCCCAAGGACCAGCTGGAGGAGTTCATCGGCCACGCCCAGGGCGCGGTGGCCAAGATGTTCCCCACCATCCGCGACAACCCCGACTACACCGCCATCGTCGCCGACCGGCACTATGATCGCATCAAGGGCTATGTGGACGAGGCCCGCGCCCGCGGCCTGCGGGTCATCGAGATGAAGCCCGAGGGCGAGGACCTGACCCAGCAGGAACACCGCAAGATCGCGCCGACCCTGATCATCGACCCCACCGACGACATGAAGGTCATGCAGGAGGAGATCTTCGGTCCCGTTCTGCCGGTGAAGACCTATTCCGGCGGCGTCGACGAGGCCATCGCCTATGTGAACAGCCACGACCGGCCGCTCGGCCTCTACTATTTCGGTGCTGACGCCGCCGAGAAGGAGAAGGTCCTGGCCGGCACCACGGCCGGCGGGGTGACCATCAATGACGTGATCTTCCACGTCGCCCAGGAGGAGCTGCCCTTCGGCGGCGTCGGCCCCTCGGGCATGGGCAGCTATCACGGGGTCGACGGCTTCCGCGAGTTCAGCCACCGCAAGTCCATCTACACCCAGATCAAGAAGGACATCGGCCCCCTGCAGCAGATGCGCCCGCCCTACGGCCCGGGCATCCGCAAGTACCTGGACGGGTCGATCAAGCGCTAACCCACAACCGTCATCCTCGGGCTTGTCCCGAGGATGCATAAACACCGGGTGGGCCGGAAGGGCGCGAAGGGCGCCGCCGTGCAAGAGCCTTCGTCGCGGAGATCAGGGGTGGGGTCAGCCCCTCGGCGTCTTCAGCGACTGCAGCGCCCGCTCGTGGGCGTAGGCGGCCACATCGGCCAGGGCGGCCTGGAGGGCGACCCGGACGCTCTCCAGGCGTCCCGACCCTTGCGTCTCGGCCACCTCGCAGGCGTCGCCGAGCGCGAAGGCCCCGACGCCGCGGGCCGCGCCCTTGATGGTGTGCACGGCGTCCAGCCAGCCCTCGCTTCCCGGATCGAGCATCGTCGACCACATGGCCGCCTGTTCCCGGAACAGGGCCAGCACCTCGTCGATCACCTCGGCGTCGCCCGCGGCGAAGTCCTCAAGGAAGCCAAAATCCACCGCGCCGGTGAGGTCTCGCCTGGCCAAAAAATTCGTCCCCTTACCCGCCTTGCTTTCGGCGAGGCTTCAAGTATGTTCCGCGCCCTTGCCGCTGAGGCCCTCACGGGACTCGAACGGTACGGGTGCATAGCTCAGTTGGTAGAGCAGCTGACTCTTAATCAGCGGGTCGTAGGTTCGAATCCTACTGCACCCACCATTCGCTTGGTGGACGAACCTCCTCAAATTCTTCTGACGAAAACCGGGGCCTGCGGCGTCCGCGACGCATGTCTGTGTCTGGCGCGGCCGGCCGCCATACTCTATCTTCCAAAAGGCGGCGCGGCCCGGGGCGGGCACGTGCTTGTATTCTTTGATGATTAGGTCTGAGGCCATTTGAATGACGACTGCGACCACGGCGGATCGCCAACCCATCGACAAGAAGGCCCTGCTGGCCAAGTACATCGCCGAGCGCGACAAGCGCCTGCGCGCCGACGGCAATTCGCAATACCTGGAGGTGAAGGGTCGGCTGGCCCATTACCTGGACGATCCCTACACCCCGCGCGTCGAGCGCGAGCCCAAGACCGACCACGTCACCTTCGCCTTCGTCGGTGGCGGGTTCGCGGGCCTGGTGACGGGCGCGCGGCTTGTGGAGCAGGGCGTCACCGACGTGCGCATCATCGAGAAGGGCGGCGACTTCGGGGGCACCTGGTACTGGAACCGCTATCCGGGCGCCCAGTGCGACACCGCCTCGATGATCTACATGCCCCTGCTCGAAGAGACCGGGCACATGCCGACGGAAAAGTACGCCCACGCGCCGGAAATCCTCGAACAGTGCCAGCGCATCGGCAAGCAGTACGGCCTCTATGACAACGCCCTGTTCCACACCGAGGTGGAGGACCTGTCCTGGGATGAGGCCAACTCCCGCTGGGTGATCTCCACCAACCGCGGCGACCGTTTCACCGCCAGCTTCATCGGCCTGGGCACCGGGCCGCTGCACGTTCCCAAACTGCCGGGCATTCCAGGCATCGAGAGCTTCAAGGGCCACTCGTTCCACACCAGCCGCTGGGACTACGACTATACCGGCGGCGACCCCAAGGGCGCGCCGATGGTGAAGCTGGCCGACAAGCGGGTGGCGATCATCGGCACCGGCGCCACCTCGGTCCAGGCGGTGCCGCACCTGGCCAAGGCCTGCAAGCAGCTCTTCGTCGTCCAGCGCACGCCGTCCTCGGTGGACGTCCGCGCCAACAAGCCCATCGACCCGGAGTGGTTCGCGAGCATCGCCACCCCGGGCTGGCAGCAGCGCTGGCTGGAGAACTTCACCGCCAACCAGGCCGGCGGAAACGCCGAGGAGGACCTGGTCCAGGACGGTTGGACGGATCTCTCGCGCCGCATCCGCGCCAAGATCGCCGAACTCCCCCGCGAGGACCTGACCCCGCAGAAGATGCTGGCGGCCTATGAGGACTCCGACTTCGAGAAGATGGAGGAGATCCGCGCCCGCGCCGAGGCCATCGTCAGGGACCGCGAGACCGCCGAGCACCTCAAGGCCTGGTACCGCCAGCTCTGCAAGCGGCCCTGCTTCCACGACGCCTATCTGCAGGCCTTCAACGAGCCCAGCACCACCCTGATCGACACCGACGGCCAGGGCGTGGAGCGCATCACCGAGAAGGGCTTCGTGGTGGCCGGGGTCGAGTACGAGGTCGACTGCATCATCTACGCCTCCGGTTTCGAAGTGGGCACCGAGTACAAGCGCCGCGCCGGCTTCGACCTGACCGGCCGCGACGGCCTGAAGCTGTCGGAGGCCTGGGGGGAGGGCATGAAGTCCAAGCACGGCATCCACGTGCGCGGCTTCCCCAACGCCTTCTTCGTCCAGCCCACCCAGGGCGCCAACCTGATCTCCAACGTGCCCCACAACCTGACGGAGTCGGGCCGCACCATCGCCATGACCGTCAAGCACGCCCTGGATGTGGGCGCCAAGCAGGTGGAGGTGACCCAGGAGGCCCAGGACGCCTGGGTCGCGCTGCTGCTCACCGGCATGGGCCGCATGATGGGCGCGCCCGACTGCACGCCGGGCTACTACAACAACGAGGGCCAGGATCCGGGCCCGGCGGCCAAGCTCAAGGTCGGCTATCCGGCCGGCGCCACCGCCTTCTTCAAGTACATCGACGCCTGGCGGACCTCGGGCCAGTTCGAGGGGCTGAGCTTCCGCTGACTGATGGAGCCCGGGCGCATCATAGCGCCCCCTCTGGGGAGGCTTGCTGATCGCAAACTACCGGCGGGAATGGCATCGAGTTGGTTGGTCTGGACCTCAGCCAACCGGTTCCGCGCGAGAATCAATTTAACAATTGACGCTCACCTGCTGTGGACCGGAGAGACGTGTGGCTGAACAACCGGCTCCAGACCTACAGCCTCGACCTCCGCTGCCGTCGATTACCCTTGACTATGCTCGTCCCTGGACGGTGGTGCTGCCGAGCATCTTTCGGTACGAACATACTGAATTCATTGACGAGTTCTTCGAGACTGGCCGTATTCGACTGAGTTCCTTCGAACAGTTCGCAAAGTACCCTGACGAGCATCGCGGAGACCCAAACGAGGGCAAGGCAGTGCTCCGCGGGATCGGAGCGAACCACGAAGTTTGGATGGTCGGCAGATGGGGCATTGCAGCTTTAGTCCTGTGTTGCAGTACACGTCTGGATCGGGAACTCATGAAAAGCTTCGACCGCACCGGCGTATTTGAGATTATTGATCCGCCGGCGTTCGGCGCTGAAGTCGCCCGCCAAATTGCAGGCTTCCGCCGAGGCATGAGCGGCCACTGCCTATACCGTGAAGACGATAGCTTCCTCGCCAGGGCGATCGATTTCGATCCTGAGCGTCACCGAAGGCCGGATGGAGGGGTTGAGTTGAGCGCCCCAGCGCTCGCCCAGCAAATCGGCGGCGACGAGACGGTGTTACTCAAAAGTACTCGATACCGAACACAGGCTGAGTACCGATTGATGTGGGAACTCGACCGGCTTGATAGTGATCACTTGTTTGTCGATGCCCCCTCAGCGAGACAGTTCTGTCGTCGAGTTGAACAACTTTTGTAAATTTGGGCCCAGCGCGCCTTCGGCTGTCGGCGACTCTTGCGCATCATAGGGTGAGTACGGTTCACTTCGTCCCGCACTCGTACATCGTTCAGCGACTCGCAGCCGGCTTCGCGAATTACCTCCCGGGAGAGCCGCTGCGGAGTGGGCCCGCACTTGGGGTGCCGGACCCCGATGCCTTTATCTCAATCGTGTCTGCGCGCTTCTCGTGCGGCTTCATTTTCTCAGCCATGTCACTGACGAGTTCCTCCTCAGTGTCTCCCTCCGCTTGAAAAACGCGCGCAGGATCTTGGTCGGTAGGTTCGTCGCGAACTTCGACCGTCGCCTTGTACTTCTTGGTCATCATTCCTCTCTGAAATCGGTCTTCCCACTAGGTGTGGTTTAGCCCTTGAACAAGGGATCGCAGAAATAGGTAGCGGCCGCCGGACATCGCTTAGCTCCCCTAAATCCCCGCCCCGTTGTCCAGCGCCTGCAACGCCAACTCGTGCGCCTCGGCCTCGGCGGTGATCCAGGCGATGAAGGCCTTCACCTGGGGCAGGCGGCCCTTGGCCTTGGGGTGGACCACGTAATAGGCGAAGTCCACGGCCGTGGAGATCTGCAGCGGCGAGACCAGGCGGCCGGCGTCGATGTCGGCCTGGGCCAGGGTGCGCTTGGCCAGCGCCACGCCGCGGCCGTTGACGGCGGCCTCGATCACCATGCTGGAC
>NZ_JAUSLW010000103.1 GCF_030645195.1 Phenylobacterium sp.
TGCGCGGCCGCGGCCAGGGCTGGGTCACCGCCGAATACGGCATGCTGCCCCGCGCCACCCACACCCGCGGCCGCCGCGAGGCCGCCGAGGGCAAGCAGTCGGGCCGCACCCAGGAGATCCAGCGCCTGATCGGCCGCTCCATGCGCGCGGTGATCAATCCGACCCTGCTGGGCGAGCGCCAGATCTCGCTGGACTGCGACGTGCTGCAGGCCGACGGCGGCACCCGGACGGCGGCCATCACCGGCGCCTGGATCGCCCTGCGCCGGGCGGTGAACTACCTGATGGAGGAAGGGCTGGTGACCACCGACCCGATCACCGACCAGGTCGCGGCCATCTCCTGCGGCATCTATAACGGGACCCCGGTCCTGGACCTCGAGTACGAAGAGGACTCCAACGCCGAGGCCGACGCCAACTTCGTGCTCACCGGCTCGGGCGACATCGTCGAGATCCAGGCCACAGGCGAGAAGCGCGGCTTCAGCCAGGGCGAGTTCGAGGCCCTGTTCGCCCTGGCCCGCAAGGGGATCGCCGAGCTCTGCGAGCTGCAGCTCGAGGCGGCGGCCCGCAAATAGGCCCGCAAACGCAAAACAGGCGGCCCCGCGAAGGACCGCCTGTTTCGAACGTGGCCGCCGCCCGGAGGCGGCGGGTTACGAATTTAGAGGCCGTTCAGCAGCTGCCGGAAGGCCGAGGCGGGCAGGCGGGCCAGCTCTTCGGCGAAGGGCGCCATCAGGCGGTCGATCAGGTTTTCAAGGGCGCGAGCCATGGAGAGCTCCTTTGTGCGACGCAGCAATTGTTGCGGCGCATATAGGCTGAAAACCCTTACCTGACAATATCTAAGCACCGCTCAGTCGCACTTTTTGCACTTGCGTGCGCAAAAACCACACCGCACTGCGGCATCACGCCGCTGTTACCCGCTATCGTCGTCGTCCGGCAGGTCGTCGGCGGGGCCGGGTTCGTAGTGCAGCAGGTCCCCGGGCTGGCAATCCAGTTCGCGGCACAGGGCCGCCAGGGTGGAGAAGCGCACGGCTCGGGCCTTGCCGGTCTTGAGAATCGACAGGTTGGCGATGGTGACGCCGACCCGGTCGGCGAGTTCGGTGAGCGACATGCGGCGTTCCAGCAGCACGCGGTCGAGCAGGACACGAATGGGCATGATCTAGATCGTCAGCTCCGCTTCGCGGCGTAGGCGCGCGCCTTCGCGGAACACCTCAGCCAGGACAAACACCACCAGGACCGAGAACCAGGCCGTCAGGCTGACGCCCTGGCTGTCCTTGGTCTGGGCGAGGTCCAGCCATTCGCCGGCGGCGCGGACGGCGTAGCGCACCAGTTCCAAGCTGCCGAGCGCCAGACCGATCACCCGCAGGCGCAGCACATTGTCGGGATGGAAGGGATCGCCGGCGGTCAGGGTGGCGAAGATCTGACGCAGGCGGGCGACGATCACCTGCAGGCCGGCCATGTAGAGGGCCGCCGCCAGCAGGCCGCCGGCCAGGACCGGGCCCCGGCTGATCACCTTGGCGCCCTCGACGCTGAGGGACAGGCTGCCGATCAGGTCGGGATTGAAGCTCAGCAGCAGGGCGGCCAGCATCAGCAGGCCCACCACGCCGATCCCGATCCACAGGGCGACATAGACCACGTCGAGGATGATCTTCAGGAAGCTCGAAACCGAGCCGGGCCCCAGGGCGCGCATCAACTGTCTCTCCCCGCTCGGATGGCTCCGCCGCCAACGCGGCGGCTGGCGGCGGGAAGCGTCAAACTTCAGCACGGGAGCTTAGCCGACCAGGGCGCCGGCCACCAAGGCCACCACCGGCAGGGCGGCGAGAACGACCACGACTTGCATCAGGGCGCGGTCCATCCAGGTCATCACAGGCGTAAACATCTCTTCATCTCCATCTTGGCCGCCGAGGCGGTTGTGTGTGTGCGGGCGGCCCGTCGCCGTCCATGTCGTTAGTCAATACGGGCGCATCGCTTTTCGATCAAGATAATTATCGAAAAACGATATGAAACATTCGTAATGTTCCATCCGTGGCCGCCGACATGTGCGCCAACCCCCTGCAATTGAACGGGTCGCGGCGCGCGACTATGGTCGCCGACCAACCCGGAGATCTTCCCATGGCGCTCAAGCTCGAATCCGGCGCCCGGCTAGTGGTGGCCACCCACAACCCGGGCAAGGCCGTGGAGCTGGCCGCCATCCTGGAGAACCGCTTCACCCTGGTGACCGCCGGCGAGCTGCGCCTGGCCGAACCCGACGAGACCGAGACCACCTTCGCCGGCAACGCCCTGCTCAAGGCCCGCGCCGCGGCGCAGGCCAGCGGCCTGATCGCCCTGGCCGACGACTCGGGGCTGTCGGCAGCCGCCTTGGACGGCGCGCCTGGCATCTTCTCCGCCCGCTGGGCCGGACCGACCAAGGACTTCAGCCAGGCCATGGCTAAGGTGGAGGAACGGCTGGAGGAGTCGGGCTCGGAGGACGCCAGCTGCTGGTTCACCTGCGCGCTCGCCGTCGCCTGGCCGGACGGCCCCGCGGTCGTGGTGGAGGGCAAGATCGACGGAACCCTGACCTTCCCGGGGCGAGGAACCCGGGGCTTCGGCTATGATCCCATCTTCACGCCGCTGGGCCACGACCAGACCTTCGGCGAGATGGAGCCCCTGGCCAAGGACGCCATGAGCCATCGGGCGCTGGCCTTCGCCAAGCTCAAGGCCGCGCTGTTTTGACTCCGCTGGGGGTCTATATCCACTGGCCCTACTGCGCCCGCATCTGCCCCTATTGTGACTTCAATGTCCTGCGCGACCGCGGCCGGGGCGAGGAACAGCGCGCCCTGAAGGAGGCCATCCTCGCCGACCTCCGCCGCCACCGGGAGCTGACCGGCCCCCGGGAGCTGACCTCCATCTTCCTCGGCGGCGGCACGCCCTCCCTGATGGACCCCGATTGGGCCGGGGAGATGATCGCGCTCTGCCGCAGCCTCTGGACGCCGGCCGCCGACCTGGAGATCAGCCTGGAGGCCAATCCCACCGACGCCGAGGCCGGTCGGTTCGCAGGCTTCGCCGCCGCCGGCGTCCAGCGCCTCTCCCTGGGTGTCCAGGCCCTGGACGACGCCAGCCTGGCCCTACTCGGCCGCAACCATGGCGCGGGCGAAGCCCGCCGCGCCGCGGCCCTGGGGGCCAGGGTCTTCCCGCGCCTGTCGTTGGATTTGATCTACGCCCGCCCCGGCCAGACCCCGGACGCCTGGCGGACGGAACTCGCCCAGGCCATCGACCTGGGGGCCGAACACCTCTCGCCCTACCAGCTCACCATCGAGGCCGGCACCGCCTTCGACCGCGCCGTGAAGCGCCGAACCCTGGTCCCGCCTGGGGAAGACCTGGCCGCCGAGCTGTTCGACGCCACCCAGGAGACCCTGAGCGCGGCGGGCTTTTCCGCCTACGAGGTCTCCAACCACGCGCGGGGGCCTGCCGCCCGCTCGCGGCACAACCTCGTCTACTGGCGGGGCCAGGACTATGTGGGCGCAGGCCCCGGCGCCCATGGCCGCCTGACGCTGGAAGGCGCGCGCACCGCCAGCTTCGCCGCGGCCAAACCGGCCGACTATATCGCCCGCGTCGCCGAGACAGGCCTCGGCTGGGCCACGCGGGAGGCCCTCACCCCCGAGCAGGCCGCCGAGGAGCGGTTGCTGGCGGGCCTGAGGATCGAGGAGGGGGTGGCGTTCGATGAGATCGCGGCCCTGGGCCTGGCCCTCGCCCATCCCGAGGTCGCGAGCCTGATCGCCGCCGGACTGATCGCCCCCGACCCGGCCCGCCTGCGCGCCACGCCCGCCGGCCGCCTGGTGCTGAACTGGGTCACCAGCCGCTTAGCCCTGGCCTGAAGGGTTGCCATCGGGCCCCTGACCGGCGAAGCCTTGGCCCATGTCCCCCCGCCCGCCGCCGCCCGCCCTCTCCGACGCGCCCCTGGCGCCGGGCCTCTATCTGGTGGCGACGCCGATCGGGAACCTGCGCGACATCACCCTGCGCGCTCTCGACGTACTGGCCGCCGCCGACCTGGTGCTGGCCGAGGACACCCGGGTGGCCGGCAAGCTGCTGGCCGCCTATGGCCTGTCCAAGAAGCTGGAGCGCTATGACGAGCACTCCGCCGACCGGGCCGGGCCCAAGGCCCTGCAGGTCCTGAGCGAGGGGGGGCGGGTGGCCCTGGTCTCCGACGCCGGGACGCCCCTGGTGTCCGACCCCGGGTACCGCCTGGCCCGCGAGGCGATGGCGGAGGGCCTGCCGGTCTATCCGATCCCCGGCGCCTCGGCCCTGCTGGCGGGGCTGTCGGTGGCCGGCCTGCCCACCGACCGCTTCCTGTTCGCCGGCTTCCCACCTCCCAAGAGCGCGGCGCGCAGGACTTTCTTCGAGGAGCTGGCCGGCCTGCGCGCCACCCTGGTCTTCTTCGAGGGCGGCAGCCGCGTGGCCGCCAGCCTGGCCGACATGGCCGCCGTCTTCGGTCCTCGCGAGGCCGCCGTGGCCCGCGAGCTCACCAAGCTCTACGAAACCGTCACCCGCGCGCCGTTGGATGTGCTGGCCGCCGACAAGCGGTTCGCCGCCCCCAAGGGCGAGTTCGTCATCGTCGTGGGGCCGGGCCGGGAGGAAGCCGCCACCGCCGCCGATGTCGACACCGCCCTGCGCCAGGCCCTGGAGCGCCTGGGGACCGCCGACGCCGCCGGCGAGGTGGCCAAGGCCCTGGGCCTGCCCCGCCGCGACCTCTATCGCCGGGCCATGGAGCTGAAGGCGGACCCGTCGTGAGCGGGGTCCGCCAGGCCAGGGGCGCCGCGGCCCGCCTGGCCGGGCGCCGAGCCGAGATCTGGGCGGCGATCTGGCTGATGCTGAAGGGCTACCGCATCCTGGGCTTCCGCCTGAAGACTCCCCAGGCCGAGATCGACCTCCTGGCCCTGCGCGGCGGCGTCCTGGCGGTGGTGGAGGTCAAGCAGCGCACCACGATGCTGGCGGCCCTGGAGGCGGTGAGCCCCGACCAGCGGGCCCGCCTGCGCCGGGCCGGGGCCACCCTGGCGGCCCGCCGGCCCGCGCTACAGAAGGCCGCGGTGCGCCTGGACCTGATCGCCCTCGCGCCCGGCAGACTTCCGAGACATAGTCCCGACGCCTGGAGAGGCGCGTAGGGGCCGTTTGCATGACTCGCGAGGACGCCGAGACCTATCTGACCCAGGCGGGTCAGTGCGTTGACGGGGACTTTCCCCTGCTGGAAGCCGCCATCGCCTGCGCCCTGCACGAGGACCCCAGCCGGGACGCCCAGGCCGCCCGCGACCTGGGGGAGGCCGGGGTCGAGCGACTGACCCAGCGCCTGGCGCGGGAAAGCCCGGAGGAGGCCCTGGCCGAGGCCATGGCCGGCGACCTGGGCCTGGGGGGCGACCTCTTCACCTACGAGCACCCCGACAACGCCGACATCCTGGCGGTGGCGCAGCGGCGCAAGGGCCTGCCGGTAGCGCTCGGGGTCTATTACCTGCACGTCTCGCGGCGCTGCGGCCTGAAGGTCCAGGGGGTCGACTTCCCCGGCCACTTCCTGCTGCGCATCGAGACCCAGGAGGGGCCACTCGCCCTGGACCCCTATGCCGAGGGCCGGGTGGTCCTGCCCTCGGAGCTGACGCGGCGGGCCCTGCACGCCGGCCTCACCCCCAATGTCGCCGACCGCCTGGACCGGCTGATGGCCCCGGCCCCGGACCGGGCGGTGCTGATCCGGCTGCAGAACAACATCTTCGCGCGGGCCTCGGCGGCCGGCGATTTCGCCCGGGCCGAGCGGGCGGCCCTGCGCCGGGCCCTGCTGGACCCCCTCGACCACCGCCCCTGGCTGGACGTCGCCGCCGCCCGGGAGGGCCAGGGGGCGCTGGCCGGCGCCCTGCAGGCCCTGGCCCGGGCCTCGTCCCTGGACGGGGGCGCGGCGCTGGCCGCCCGGGCCCATCGCGAGCGGGTGCGCCTGAAGCTGAACTGATAGGGCCTAAGCGCTGGCGCATCGCGCCCTCGGCAACTATCTGAGACGCCTCAGCTCGCAAGGAAGTCCGCCCATGTCCCTGAAGGTCGCCGTCCAGATGGACCCCCTCGAGGGGATCAATATCGAAGGCGATACGACCTTCCTGATGATGCTGTCGGCCCAGGAGCGCGGGCACAGCCTGTGGGTCTACACCCCCGAGCGCATGGCCCTGGAGACCGGGACCCTGACGGCGCGGGGCCGGTCGGTGACCGTGCAGGCGATCAAGGGCGACCATGCCAGGTTCGGCCCCTGGGAGGTCCGCGACCTGTCGGAGTTCGACGTCGTCCTGCTGCGCCAGGACCCACCCTTCGACATGGCCTACATCACCTCCACCCACTTCCTGGACGCCATCCACCCCAGGACCCTGGTGGTGAACAACCCCACCGAGGTGCGCAACGCCCCGGAAAAGCTGTTCGTCACCACCTTCCCCGGCGTGCAGCCCCCGACCCTGATCACGTCGGACCTGGAGGCGATCTACGAGTTCCGCGCCCGCCAGGGGGACATCGTGCTCAAGCCGCTGAACGGCGCCGGCGGCTCGGGCGTGGCCCGGCTGCTGGCCGACGATCCCAATCTCGACGCCATGCTGGACCTGCACCGGATGATCAGCCGCGAGCCGGTGATCGCCCAGAAGTACATCCCAGCGGTCACCAAGGGTGACAAGCGCATCCTGCTGGTGGACGGCCAGCCGGTGGGCGCCATCAACCGGGTGCCGAGCGCGGGCCAGATCCGCTCCAACCTCGCCGTCGGTGGCCGGGCCGAGGCCGTGGAGCTGACCGCCCGCGACCGCGAGCTGTGCGGGATCATCGGGCCGGAGCTGAAGCGCCGGGGCCTGATGTTCGTGGGCATCGACGTGATCGGTGATTTCCTCACCGAGATCAACGTCACCTCCCCCACCGGCGCTGTCGCCCTGAAGCGCTTCACCGGGATCGACGCCACGGTGGTGATGTGGGAACGGGTTGAAGCCCTTCGCGCCACGGTCTAGCTTGTAAGGTGAGAAGACCGTCCTAGGTGACGGATTCATCTCATCTTCTCATTAAGTTCCTTTTTTGTTCTTGATCCGACCCGCGCCGCGTGCTGGGGTTGTGGATAAATCATGCTCAAATCGAGGACGTGAGACATGGCCGCGCGCGTCGTCACCATGGCGTTCCAGGGGGTCGAGGCCCGCCGAGTCGACGTCGAGGTGCAGCTGACCGGCGGCGAGTTCGCCTTCATCCTGGTGGGACTCGGCGACAAGGCCGTCGGCGAGAGCCGCGAACGAGTGCGGGCGGCCTTTTCCGGGCTTGGCCTGTCGCTGCCGGGCCGGCGGATCATCGTCAACCTGGCGCCGGCCGACCTGCCCAAGGAGGGCAGCCACTACGACCTGCCCATCGCGCTCGCGGTCATGGCCGCCATGGGGGTCATCCCGCCCGACCGGCTGACGGAGTGGGCGGCCATGGGGGAACTCTCCCTCGACGGGCGGATCGTCCAGGTGGCCGGCGCCCTGCCCGCGTCGGTGGCGGCCGGGGCGATGGGCCTGGGCCTGATCTGCCCGGAGGCCTGCGGGGCCGAGGCCGCCTGGGCCGGAGAGACCCCGGTCCTGGCCGCGCCCTCCCTGATCTCCCTGGTCAACCACTTCCGCGGGACCCAGATGCTGGCGCCGCCCAAGCCGGGCGCCATGATCGACGGCGAGCGGGTTCCGGACCTCAAGGAGGTCAAGGGCCAGGAGAACGCCAAGCGCGCCCTGGAGATCGCCGCGGCCGGCGGCCACAACCTGGCCTTCACCGGCCCACCGGGGTCGGGCAAGTCGATGATGGCCGCGCGCCTGCCGGGACTGCTGCCGCCCCTGACCCCGGCCGAACTGCTCGAGACCTCGATGATCCACTCGGTCGCCGGCCTGATCGCCAAGGGCGAACTGACCCGGGCGCGACCGTTCCGCAGCCCCCACCACTCGGCCACCATGGCGGCGCTGACCGGCGGCGGGATCCGCATCAAGCCGGGCGAGGTGTCCCTGGCCCACAACGGGGTGCTGTTCCTCGATGAGCTGCCGGAGTTCTCCGCCCAGGCCCTGGACAGCCTGCGCCAGCCCCTGGAGACCGGCGAGGTGATCGTGGCCCGGGCCAACGCCCATGTGCGCTATCCCGCCCGGTTCCAGCTGGTGGCGGCGCAGAACCCCTGCAAGTGCGGTTATGGCGGGCCGGGCCGCGGGGCCTGCGGGCGGGCGCCGCGCTGCCAGTCCGACTATCAGATGAAGGTGTCGGGCCCCTTCCTCGACCGCATCGACCTGCAGATCGAGACACCGCCGGTGAGCGCCGCCGATCTCGCCCTCCCCGCGCCGTCGGAGGGCACGGCGGAGGCCGCCGCCCGGGTGGCCCGGGCCCGGGACCTGGCCGCCGAGCGGGCCGCCAAGTCCGGCCACGAGCGGGCCGAGGCGATCAACGCCCGGGCCGAGGGGGAGTGGCTGGAGACCATTGTCGACCTCGATCCGCCGGCCCGCGCCCTGCTGGCCAAGGCCGCCGAGGCCAATGGCCTGACGGCCCGGGGCTGGACCCGCACCCTGCGCCTGGCCCGCACCATCGCCGATCTGGAGGGGGCCGGCCCCGTCCGCCGCGTCCACGTGGCCGAGGCCCTGGTCTACCGGCGGGTGGGAGTCGGCGGCCTAAGTCCCGTCGGCTAAACCCGCCCGCCGGTCGCGGTGAGCGTTCCGGGCGCCGATCGCCAGCGCCCCCAGCACCAGGTAGCTCCAGATCACCAGGGCGCGGAAATAGGCCAGGGTGCGGACGCCGGGATCGACGGCGATGGCGATGTGGGTGACCACCGCCAGCAGCTGGAAGGCGGCGGCGAACAACAGCCAATTGCGGTCAGTGGTGACCGCGAACCAGACCAGCACGCCCAAGAACATCGCATCGACGATGAACACGCCCCACTGGGGATCGAGCAGGACCGTTCGGTAAGTCAAGGGGGTGAGAATCCAGGCCGCCAGGTTGGCCAGGGCGATGACCCGCTCTGGCCCGCGGCCCCGCCACAGGGCGAAGCCGGAGACCAGGAACATCAGGATCGTCCAGGTCTGTTGGGCGAGCGTGGCGAAGACCAAGAGAATCGAGCCCCTGCAATCCCTAGTCAGGGGCTCGATCTTGTCAGAAGCCGCCGGTAGTTAGTAGCGACCTTTAGGCGGCGCGCCCGGCCCTGGCCACGGCGCGCAGGTTCGACGCGTCGTCGGCGGTCATCTGCGGCTTGGGCAGGGAGTCGCCGTACATCACCGCGCCCAGGCCCATCTGCTTCTGGGCGATGCTGAGCTCCATATGGGTCTCGCAGATGGCGCGGCGCGCGGTGGCCAGGGCGGCGAAGGCTTCGCTGGCCCGTTCCACGGCGCCCTGGCCGATCAGGGCCGAAATACCGGCTTCACTGCGCAGGCCCGGCATGATCCCGGCCAGGGCGGCGGCCTTGGCGAGCGCCGCGTCGATGGCGGCTTCGGCTTCGAAGAGGCTGGCGGCGACCTGGTCGGCCATGAGGCGGCGTTGCTTGAGCATGAGCGATCTCCTGCGCGCCGGAGAGCCCCCGGCGCGTTGCTGCTGAAAATTGTCGGTTTGAGGTCTAGTTAGGCGAGGTCTTGCAGGGCGTGCAGGCCGGCCAGCATCCCCCCGAAGGCGAGGGCGGTGATGATGGCGATGAGACCGATCAGCCCCAGTCTGACGGCAGGACTTAGGGCATTTCGGCCGATCCCTCCTGAGGGGGCTGAAAGCCCTCGTCCAAGAGCGCCCAGGTCATGCAGAGGATTTCGCGCAGGACCATTTCCGGTGGCTTGAACCGCGACATCTTGCGGGTGGCCGAGACCAGGTCTCGGGCCATCTCCGCCTTCACCGGGCAGCCCGCCAGGTCCGCCAGCTGGCGTTCCAGCTGGGCCCAGGTGAAGGCCGGGGCCGGGGCCTCCTGGGCCTCCGTCTCCGGCCAGCGGGCCTCGAAGGCCGCCACGTCCCGGCCCAGCCTCAGCGCCCGGCTGACCGCCGCCCGCTGCTCCAGGTCTTCCCAATCCCGCTGGTCGGGGTCCACCACCAGCAGGGCGCGCATCCAGTCGGTCATCGTCCCGGTCTCCCTTGTCGCCCTCAGAAGGCGGCGGGGGACCCAAATTGTCTGTCCTGATCGAGTCCTGTCCTGACGCGATCAGGACACCCCGGTCGTGGTCGGCCAGACGGCGGGCGGCGGCGTAGCGGTCGTCGACGCCGAGCTTGCGGCGGGCGCGGTCGCAATAGGTGTCGACCGAAGTCTTCGACATCCCCAGCTCGCGGGCGATCTGTTTCGAGCTAAGATGCCGGTCCACCAGGCGCAGGCATTCTCGCTCTCGGGGGGTCAAAAGCTCGACGGGATTCTCGGTCATGACTTGCGCTCAGCCCTAAGCCAGGCAAGCTAACGACTCGCGCGGACTTTCGTCCAGCCGTAACGGCGCAGCTACGGACTTTCGCTTTTTCTTCAGGCATTTGCGGGAGCGGCCCATGCCCCTCGAGGACGCCATCGGACCCCATCCCACGGACCTGGCGATCGGCGCCCGAATCCGGCTGCGACGCAAGTCGCTGGGGATCAGCCAGGGCGCCCTGGCCGAGCGGATCGGAGTGACCTTCCAGCAGGTCCAGAAGTACGAGCGCGGGGCCAACCGGGTCTCGGGCTCCACCCTGGTGGCCGTCGCCGCCGCCCTGGAGACCACGGTGGGCTGGCTGGTGGGGGAGGAGAGCCCGGCCGGCGGCGACGCGGAGGCGGTGCTGGCCCTGCTGGCGGCGCCCGGCGCCCAGGAGCTGCTGGAGGCCTTCGCGGCCATCCGCCGGGGCTCGGCCCGCCATGCCCTGATCACCCTGACCCGCGAGATGGCCGAACACGTGGGCGCTTGACCGACCGTTAAGCCGCCAGCGCCTAGGCTCATCCCATGGCCCGCAAGATCCCGACCGCCCCGCCCGCCCCCGACGCCCGCGTCAGCGCCGAGCAGCTCGCCTCCCTCAGCCACGAGTTCCGCACGCCCCTGAACGGCGTGCTGGGCATGGCCCGCCTGCTGGAGGGCACGGGCCTGACCGCGGAGCAGAAGGCCTATGTGGCCGCCCTGCGCGACTCCGGCGAGCACCTGCTGAGCCTGGTCAACGACGTGCTGGACTTCGCCAAGCTGGGCGCCGACAAGATCGAGCTGCACCCGGCCACCATGGACGTGGAGGGTCTGCTGCGCTCGGTGAGCGAGCTGCTCTCGCCGCGCGCCCAGGAGAAGGGGCTGGAGATCGCCTGGGCCGCGCCCCCCGGCATCGGCCAGGCCCTGGCCGACGAGGGCCGGCTGCGCCAGATCCTGCTCAACTTCGCCGGCAACGCCGTGAAGTTCACCGAGACCGGCGGAGTTCTGCTGACCGTGGCCGAGCGGCCGGGCGGCCGCCTGCGCTTCAGCGTCGCCGACACCGGCCCCGGGGTCACCCAGGCCGCGCGCGACAAGATCTTCGAGGCCTTCGCCCAGGCCGATCCTTCCTATGACGCCCAGCTCGGCGGGGCGGGGCTGGGCCTGGCCATCGCCCGCAAGCTGGCGGCCGCCATGGAGGGCGAGGTGGGCGTCGAGGACGCCCCCGGCGGCGGAGCCCTGTTCTGGTTCGAGGCGGCCTTCCCGCGCCTGGGCGGGGTGCGCGAAGCCGCCCTGGCCGGTCATGTGGTGGGGGTCATGTCCCCCAATCCCGTGGTGGCGGAGTCGGCCCGGCGGCAGATCGAGGCGGCTGGCGGCGTGCCAGTCAACGGTCAGGACCGGATGGCCGAGGTGCTGCTGGTGGACCATGCGTTCGCCCCCAGCTGCCCGCCGGACGCCCGGCCGGCCATCATCCTGTTGCCGCCCGACCAGAGGGCGCGGATCGAAAGCTATCGGGCCCAAGGCTTCGCCGGCTACCTGATCAAGCCCCTGCGGCGGGCCTCGGTGGCCGAGCGGGTGCTGGCGGTGCTGGGGGAAGGCGCCCATCGCGCCGAGGCCCCGGAGGACGAACGCATCGCCCCGGCCATCGCCCCCGGCGCCCGGGTCCTGCTAGTGGAGGACAACGCCATCAACGCCCTGCTGGCCCGCACCCTGCTGGCCCGCGAGGGCTGCAAGGTCGACCACGCCGGCGGCGGCGAGGAGGCCATGGCCGCCCTGAAGGTGGGCCGCTACGACCTGATCCTGATGGACATGCGCATGCCCGGCATGTCGGGCCTGGACGCCACCCGCGCCCTGCGGGCCTCCGGCGTCGACACCCCCGTGGTGGCCCTCACCGCCAACGCCTTCGAGGACGACCGCCACGCCTGCCTGGACGCCGGGATGAACGATTTCCTGGTCAAGCCGCTGGCTCCCGACGCCCTCCGCGGGGTCCTGGCCCGGCTCAGCCGCGGCGGCTGGACGGAAACCGCGGACCGCGCCAAGGTCGGCTAGAGTCCGGGGCCCGCCCCGGCTGACGCCCGGGGGGAAGCCGCATGACCATCGAAGCCGCGCCGAAACGCAGCGCCTGGAGCGCCATCAAGGTCTATGGCGAGCGGCGCGCCCTGGTGATGCTGGCCCTGGGCTTCGCCTCGGGCCTGCCCAACCTGCTGATCTTCGACACCCTGTCGGCCTGGCTGCGGGACGCGGGGCTTTCCCTGGAGGTGATCGCCTTCTTCAGCCTGGCGACGCTGGCCTATTCCCTGAAGCTACTCTGGGCGCCGCTGATCGACCGCGCCGGTGTGCCGATCCTCACCAAGTGGCTGGGCCACCGCCGCTCCTGGATGCTGGTCTGCCAGGCCCTGATCATGCTGGGCCTGTGGCTGATCTCTGGGGTCGATCCCAAGACCAGCCTGGGGCTGATGGCCGCCTTCGCCGTCTTCGTCGGCTTCACCTCGGCCACCCAGGACATCGTCATCGACGCCTGGCGCATCGAGGCGGCGACCACCGAAAAGCAGGGCGCCATGGCCGCGGCCTATCAGTGGGGCTACCGCATCGCCATGATCGTGGCCGGGGTCGTGCCGCTGGCCATGTCCGACGTGGTGGGCTGGAGCCTGTCCTACGCCCTGATGGCCGGCCTGATGGTGGTGGGCGTGCTGGGGGTCCTGGGGGCGCCTCGCGAGGCCAAGCATCTGATGCGCGATATCGACTTCGCCGGGGTCGCCGGGATTCCGCTCCGCGACGGGGTGGAGTGGGTCCTGCGTCTGGCCATCGTCCTGCTGGGCGCCCTGGTCTTCGGCTCGGGCCTGGCGGGCAACGCCACGGTGCTGCAATCGGTGACCGCCAGCCTTGGCCGGCCGGAACTGGGGGACGCCATCAAGGCGGCCTGGGAGGCCAAGCCCTTCGGGGTCTTCGCCCAGGTGGGCGGCATCCTCACCGGGGTGGCCCTGATCGTGGTGGCCGCCCTGCCCATCCCCGGCCTGCCCACGCGGCCCGGACGCTACCTGTCGACGGCGCTGGGGGCGCCCTTCATCGACTTCTTCCGGCGCTACGGCGATGTGGCCGGCCTGATCCTGGCGCTGATCTGTGTCTACCGGCTGAGCGACTTCGTGCTCAACATCATGAACCCGTTCTACATCGACCTCGGCTTCGACAAGCTGCAGATCGCAGAGGTCCGCAAGGTGCTGGGCGTCGTCATGTCGGTGATCGGGGTCGGCCTGGGGGGCTTCTCGGTGGCGCGGCTGGGCCTGATGCGCTCGATGGTGATCGGCGCCTTCGCCGGCCCGATCTCCAACCTGGTCTTCGCCTGGCTGGCCTTCCAGGGCCCCGACCTCTGGGCCCTCAGCGTCGCCATCGGAGTGGACAACATCGCCTCCGGCTTCGCCGGCACCTGCCTGATCGCCTATATGTCCAGCCTGACCGGCGAGGGATTCACCGCCACCCAGTACGCCATGTTCTCGTCCTTCTACGCCCTGCTGGGCAAGCTGGTGGCCTCCCAGTCGGGCAAGGTGGTGGAGGGGGCCGCCAAGGCCGCCGACCAGGGCGGGGCCTTCTCGGGGTTGAAGGCTCTGTTCACTGGCCTGCCGCCCCGCACCTTCGCCAGCGCGGTGGAGAAGTCCGGCGTGACCCCGGCGGCGCTCGGCTCGGGCTACGTCGTCTTCTTCGTCTATTCGGCCCTGCTGGGCGTGGTGGGGATCATCCTGGTCTTCATGGTCGCCGCCCGGACGCCGAAGACCGTGGAGGAGCCGGCGTCCGATCCTGAGACCGCCTGATCAGGTCGTCGACAGGCAGATCACCTGGGCCACCCGCAGGTCGCGGCGCAGGGTGTCGGCGACGCGGCCGTAGTTGTCGGTGGTGACGCTCTCGCCCACCGCGAAGCTGGCCGGGCGCTCATGAGCTTCCGACAGGGTGGAGGCGAGCGTCTCCGGGGCGGTGGTGTAGATGCGGCCCCGGCGCGGGGCCTCGGCCACGGTCACCCCGATCACCCGGCCGGCGCGATCCAGGGCCGGCGCGCCGGAGAGGCCCGCCAGGGTGCCCTTCAGCCCGTCGGTGCGGCCGGTCTCGGCCCAGACCAGGACCGGCTCGGTGCGGGCGCCGCGGCCGCGCACCACCAGATTCTCGCGGCCCAGCAGGCGGGAGGTGGCCTCCCCGGACTGGCCCTGGGGGAAGCCCGGATGATAGGCGCGGTCGCCCCGGTGCAGCTTCTCGTCCAGGCCCAGCGGCAGGGGCGCCGAGCCCCCCTCGGTGGTGAGGATGGCGGCCTCGCCGCGCTGGTCGATGCGGACCCGGGCGGCGACGCCCCGGCCCTCGGCCACCACGATGGCGGCCTGGGTGCAGCCGTCCACCACATGGCGGGCGGTGACCCAGACCCCGCGGTCGGCGACGGAGAAGGCGGTGCCCAGCCCAGGCTCGGCCTTGGCCGGCACGTCCACCACCACGGAGGGATCGAAGGGAGAGGCGGGACCGAGCGGCATGCCCTCCTCGCCCGGCACCGGCGGCGGCGGCGGCGGGGCGTCGGCCCGCTCCTGGCGGCCGACGGCGGCGATCAGCAGGGCCAGGACCACCGCCGAATAGACCAGCCAGTCGGGGAGCTTGGGAAAGTGCATGGGCGCCTCAGCCGGCCACGGCCGCGGCCAGGATCAGGGCGGTGGCCAGCTTGGCCCCCACCAGCAGGGCGGCGGCCGAGATCTCGCCCTCCTGGATGCGCTGGGGCAGGCCGCGCAGGATCATGTCGACGATGCGGAAGATCAGCAGCTGCACCACCACCGTCGAGGCGCCCCAGATGCCGATTTCGATCAGGGAGGTCGAGGCCGTCAGCGACACCGCGAGCGGAATGGCCAGGCCGATCATCACGCCGGCCAGGGACAGGGCGGCGGCGGAATTGCCCTCGCGGATCAGGGCGATCTCGCGGTGCGGGGTGAGCAGGACATAGAGCGCGCTGCCCAGGAACAGGATCAGGACCGTCAGGCCCGCGTGCAGCAGGGTGATGGGAAACCCGGTGGCGAAGGCCTGGATCTCAGGGGACTGAAGCGCGGGCGGCATCGGGATCCTTGGCGGAAGGACGAAGGTGACGCTTGGTTAGCACGGACCGGGCGCCAGGGCGAAAATCGTTCAGGCGGCGGGCGAGTCCACGGGTTCGGGCGCGGCCTTGCGCCGGGCGCTGGCGCGGACCTTCTCGCTCTCGCTCTTCAGCTGGCCGCAGGCCGCCAGGATGTCGCGCCCGCGCGGGGTGCGGATTGGCGAGGCGTAGCCGGCGCGGTTGAGGATGGCGGCGAATTTCTCGATCGCCCCCCAGTCGGAGCAAACATAGTCGGTCCCCGGCCAGGGATTGAACGGGATCAGGTTGATCTTGGCCGGCAGGCCCTTGAGCAGCTTCACCAGGGCGAGCGCCTCGGCCGGGCTGTCATTGACCCCCTTGAGCATGACGTATTCGAAGGTCACCCGCCGGGCGTTGGACAGTCCCGGATAGGCGCGGATGCCGGCGATCAGCTGCTCGATCGGGTACTTCTTGTTGAGCGGCACCAGGACGTCGCGCAGGGGGTCGTTGGTGGCGTGCAGGGAGATGGCCAGCATGGCCTGGGTGCGGTTCCCCAGAGCCTCCAGCTCCGGGACCACGCCCGAGGTGGAGACCGTGATCCGCCGCCGCGAGATGGCGATGCCCTCGCCGTCGGCGATGATGTCGATGGCGTCGGCGACGTTGTCGAGATTGTAGAGCGGCTCGCCCATGCCCATGAAGACGATGTTGGAGAGCCGGCGGTCCTCCTTGGGGCTCGGCCATTCGTTCAGGTCGTCGCGGGCCACCTGCACCTGGGCCACGATCTCGGCGGCGGTCAGGTTGCGCACCAGGGCCTGGGTGCCGGTGTGACAGAAGGTGCAGTTCAGTGTGCAGCCCACCTGGGAGGAGACGCACAGCGCGCCGGCCCGGCCGACGTCGGGGATATAGACGGTCTCCACCTCGATGCCCGGGGCCATGCGGATCAGCCACTTGCGCGTGCCGTCCTTGGAGACCTGACGCTCGACGATCTCGGGGCGCGACAGGGTGAAGGCCTGGGCCAGCACCGCGCGGGTTTCCTTGGCGATGTCGGTCATCGCCTCGAAGTCGGTGACCCCGTAGTGGTGGATCCAGCGCCACATCTGGTTGGCGCGCATCCTGGCCTTGGGCGCAGGGACCACGTCGGCGGCCACCAGGGTCTCCACCAGCCCCTTGCGGGTCAGGCCGCAGAGGTTCGGCTTGGACGGCGGCGCCGCGACCGTGGCGCGCGAAAGATCGAGGGTGACGCCCAAGGGGAAAACTCGCTGGCTGGAAGGTCCGCAATATAGGGCCGCCGGCCCCGCGCGCCAAATCGGCCTGGCGTCGCAGGCCGCGCGGGCCACTCAAACAAATGTTCGGCCCCGCACTTCCGCAGGCGCCGACCCTGCGCTAGCGTCCGCCGACTTTCGAAAAACGATGTCCGGGGAGACGAAGATGAAGGCCCTTCTGAGCAAGACGACCGGCGGTCCTGAGACCCTGAGCTACGAGGACGTTCCCGCCCCGGAGGTCCGTCCCGGCGCCGCGGTGATCAGCGTCAAGGCCGTGGGGATCAACTTCCCCGACGTGCTGATGATCGAGGACAAGTACCAGATGAAGCCCCCCCGCCCCTTCTCGCCGGGCGGCGAGCTGTCGGGCGTGGTCAAGGCCGTTGGCGAGGGCGTCACCAATGTGAAGGTCGGCGACCGCGTCCTGGCCAACACCGGCTGGGGCGGCCTGGCCGAGGAGGTCCTGCTGCCGGCCAACCGCCTGTGGCACATCCCCGACACCATGCCCCACGACGTGGCCGCCGCCTTCATCCTCACCTACGGCACCAGCTATCACGCCCTGAAGGACCGCGGTCACCTGAAGGCCGGCGACACCATGCTGGTCCTGGGCGCGGCCGGCGGCGTCGGCCTCTCGGCCGTCGAGCTGGGCAAGGCCATGGGCGCCCGGGTCGTGGCCGCCTGCTCCAGCCAGGAGAAGTGCGACCTGGCCATCGCCCATGGCGCCGACGCCGGCATCGTCTATGGCCGCGGCCCCTTCGACCGCGACGGCCAGAAGGCGCTGGGCGCCCTCTTCAAGGAGGCCGGCGGCGCCGAGGGCTTCAACGTGATCTATGACGCGGTGGGCGGCGACTACGCCGAGCCGGCCCTGCGCTCCATCGCCTGGGAAGGCCGCTACCTGGTGATCGGCTTCGCCGCCGGCGACATCCCGAAGATCCCGCTGAACCTGGCCCTGCTGAAGGGCTGCGACATCGTCGGCGTTTTCTGGGGCACCTGGACCACCAAGAACCCCGAGCTGTTCGCCCAGTCGATCGACGAACTGCTGAAGCTCTACGCCCAGGGCAAGGTCAAGCCGCACGTCTCCGAGCGCTTCCCCCTCTCCAAGGGCGCCGACGCCATCGCCCACCTGGGCAGCCGCAAGGCCATGGGCAAGGTCGTGGTGACGGTCGACTAGGCCGCGCCTCTCGACGCGGCAGCCGTCCCGCTCTAGTGATCGCCGATCAGTTACAAGAAACGGGGAAGCGAAATGGCGGGACGTCTCGAGGGCAAGGTCGCGGTGATCACCGGGGCCGCGTCCGGCATCGGTCTGGGGACCGTGGAACTGTTCGTGGCCGAGGGCGCCTGCGTCGTCGCCGCCGACATCCAGGACGAAAAGGGCGCCATGCTGGAGAAGCGGTTCCCCGGCAAGGTGGTCTACGCCCATTGCGACGTGACCAATGAGGCCCAGATCGAGGCCGCCCTGAAGCTCGCCAAGAGCGCCTTCGGCGGCCTCGACATCCTGTTCAACAACGCCGGCATCTCCGACCGGATGACCTCCATCGCCGAGATCACCGCCGACGGCTGGAGCTGGATCTTCGACGTCCTGGTGCGCGGTCCGGCTCTGGGCATGAAGCACGCCGTGCCGCTGATGCTGGAGCGCGGCGGCGGCTCGATCATCAACACCGCCTCCATCGCCGGCCTGCAGGCGGGCTGGGGGCCCATCGCCTATTCCACCGCCAAGGCGGGCGTCATCCACATGAGCCGCGCCGCGGCGGCCCAGCTCTCGCCGCAGAAGATCCGGGTCAACGCCATCTGCCCGGGCCTGATCGCCACCTCGATCTTCGGCGCCTCGCTCGGCCTGCCCCGCGAGGTGGCCGACCAGATGGCCGCCCGGGTCGCCGAGAACGCCGCCAAGGCTCAGCCGGTGCCCAAGGCCGGCATGCCCGACGACATCGCCAGGGCCGCCCTCTATCTCGCCTCCGACGACGCGGCCTTCGTGTCGGGCACGCACATCGTGGTGGACGGCGGCATCACGGTCGGCGGCCGCCATTCCTGGGACCCCGAGGCCGGCTCGCCCTTCGCCGCCCTGTTTGGCGAAATGATGCCCGCCCCCGGCGCGACCTCGTAACCATGGTGGGCAAGGCCGCCCTTCCGGAGCTGGCGCGGGGCCTCGACCCCGCCCGGCTGCACGCGGCCTTCGCCCGCTTCGGGCGCCTGCACCTGCCCGGCGTCTTTCGGCCCAAGGACGCCCAGGCCATCCATGCGGCCCTGGTGGCCGCCCCCTACCACCGGTCGCTGACCGCGGCGGGCAAGAGCTACGACATCGCGCTGGAGACCCTGGCCGCCATGCCGCCCGAGCGCCGGGCGGAGCTGGAGGCGGCGATCCTGGAGGGCGGGCGGACCGGCTTCCAGTACCAGTTCGACGCCTGGCGGCTGTCGGACCTGATGGAGGCGGGCCAGAGGACCGGCGGGACGCTGGCGCCCCTGGAGGGCCTCTACGACCTGATCAACAGCGAGCCCTTCCTGGCCTTCATCCGCACCCTCACCGGCGACCCGCGCTGCGCCTATGCCGACGCCCAGGCCACCCGCTACCGCCCCGGCGACTTCCTCACCGCCCACGACGACGACGTGGCCGGCAAGAAGCGGCTCTACGCCCTTGTGCTGAACTTCACGCCCGCCTGGCGGCCCGACTGGGGCGGCCTGCTGGCCTTCCACGACGCCGACGGCCACGTGAGCGAGGCCTACACCCCCACCTTCAACGCCCTGAACATCTTCCGCGTGCCCCAGCAGCACGCCGTCACCCAGGTCGCCAGCTTCGCCGGCGCCGAGCGGCTCTCCGTCACCGGGTGGATCCGTGAGCGCTGAGGCCGCGCCGAAGCCCGCCCTGTCGCCCAACCTGCACGGCGCCCTGTGGATGGTGGCCTCGGCCCTGGGTTTCACCGCCATGACCACCCTGATCAAGTATCTGGGGGACGACTACGCGGCCTCGCTGCAGACCTTCTACCGGCAGTTCTTCGGCTTCCTGATCATGCTGCCGGTGATCGCGCGCCATCGCGGCGCGGCCTTCGCCACCACCCGGCCCGGCATCCTGATCTTCCGTTCGGCGGCGGGCACGGTGGGGATGATCCTCTCCTTCTACGCCTTCCAGAAGATGCCGCTGGCCGACGCCAACGCGCTCTCCTTCACCCGCACCCTGTGGCTGGTGCCGCTGGCCTTCTTCGTGGTGCGCGAGCCGGTGGGGCCGCTGCGCATCGGGGCCGCCGTCGTCGGCTTCCTCGGCGTGCTGATCATGCTGCGGCCCGGCGCCGGCGGTTCCTTCGCCATCGGCCTGCCGGCGCTCGCCATGCTGGCCTCGTCCTTCCTGTTCGCGCTCACCATCACCGGCATGAAGGTGATGACCCGCGACCACGCCCCCATGGTGCTGCTGGTCTGGTCGGCGAGCCTGGGCCTGGTGCTCGCCCTGCCCGGCGCCTTCCTGGCCTGGCGCTGGCCCGAGCCTTTCGACCTGCTGCTCCTGGCCCTGATGGGGGTGCTGGGGACCATCACCCAGGGCTGCTACATCAAGGGCATGTCCATCGGCGACGCCGGCGCCATGGCCCCCATCGACTATATCCGCCTGGTCTTCACCGTGATGGTGGGCTTCGCCCTCTTCCACGAGGTCCCCGGGATCTGGACCGTCGTCGGCGCGGGCGTGGTGGTGGTCTCCACCCTGTTCATCACCTGGCGCGAGCATGTGACGAACCAGGCAAAGGCCGCGGCCCTCGTCGAGCCGGTCTAGAGCCCCGTTTCGAATGAATCGAAACGGGGCTCTAGATTCTTGACTTGGTCGCTCTTCCTGATCGCCTGACTTGATCCAAGTCAGGCGGGAAACGCTCTAGGCCTTCGGTTCCCGCTCGACGTGGAACAGGCGGGTCTCGCCGAAGAACACCTCGACAGCCTGGCACTCGGCGTGCAGCGCCAACAGCTCGCGCGCCCGCCTCAGGGCCTCGACATCGTCCCGGCAAAGGGCCGGCTCGAAGCGCGTCCCCTCCCGCCCGTCGCGGAGATAGATGGTGTAGGTCTTGAGCATGAAGTCCCCCGGGCGCGCATTGCGGCCGGGGTTCGGTCGCGCGCCTTGACGGAGGTCAAATTTCCCCTGGCGGGCGACAGTCCGCGCGGTTTAGCCGCCCATCTTGTCCAGGAAGCCCTTGGCCGCCGCGCGGTGTTTGGGCTTCAGGTTCTTGCCCACCACGGCCATCAGGGCGGCGAAGACCGCCGCGTCATCGGTGAAGCCGATCACGCCCAGGATGTCGGGGATCGCGTCGGTGGGCAGGACGAAATAGGCCAGGGCCGCCATCATCAGTCCCTTGGCCGCCCGCGGCGTCTCCGGATCGCGGGCGCAGTACCAGACCGACAGCGCGTCGCCGGCGAAGGGGATCTTGGCGGCCACCTTGCGGAACTTGGGCCAGAAGCCCTGGGCCACGCGCTGCTCGTTCACCCGCTGCACCGCCGGAACCAGGGCGTGGTCGGGATTCAGGGCGCTCTTGGGATCGAAACCGTCGCCATTGACGTGGCGTGACGCTTTTGACTTGCCGCTCATCGGGCTAAAGCCTCGGGGGAAACAAGACCTAGTCTAATCGAAACCGGGAGCGACGCGTCCATGAAACTCAATTCCTCTATCGCCGCGGTTGTCACCGGCGGCGCCTCGGGCCTCGGCGAAGCCACGGCCCGCCAACTGGCGAGCCACGGCGTCAAGGTGGCCATCTTCGACATGAACGAAGCCAAGGGCGAAGCGGTCGCAAAAGAAATCGGCGGCGTCTTCTGCAAGGTCAACGTGACCTCCGAGGAAGATGTCGACGCCGGCTTCGTCAAGGCCCGCGCCGCCCACGGCCAGGAGCGCATCCTGGTCAACTGCGCCGGCACCGGCAACGCCATCAAGACCGCCGGCCGCGACAAGGCCACCGGCGAGACCAAGCACTTCCCCCTCGACGCCTTCAACCTGATCATCCAGATCAACCTGGTGGGCACCTTCCGCTGCATCGCCAAGTCGGCCAAGGGCATGCTGGAC
>NZ_JAUSLW010000115.1 GCF_030645195.1 Phenylobacterium sp.
GGAATTGCATATGGGTGCGAAGCTGGGCGGCGGGGGCGGCGGCAAGTTCGACCTCGGCCAAAACAGCGACATCAACGTCACGCCCTTCGTGGACGTGATGCTGGTGCTCCTCATCATCTTCATGGTGTCGATCCCCGCCGCCACGGTGTCGATCAAGCTCGACCTGCCGCCGGCGATTCCGCCGCCTCCGGGCACGAAGGTCGAAGAGCCGACCCTGATCAACATCCAGGAAGCCGGCCTCTATATCGGCGATCAGCCCACCACCCTCGACACCCTGCCCGCGGACCTCGCGCGCAAGCTGAACAAGCCCAACCCCACCGAGGAGCGCGTCTATATCCGCGCCGACCGCACGGTGCGCTACGGCGAGTTCATGTCGGTGATGAACACCTTGCAGGGTAACGGCTACTTCCAGGTCGCCCTGATCAACGAAGAGCTCTAGGCTCTTCGGACTCGATACGGAAAAGCCCGCCCAGGGAAACCCGGGCGGGCTTTTTCGTGGGCGAAATCCCTCCCTCCCCTTCATGGGGAGGGACAGATCGCGAAGCGATCAGGGTGGGGGAGTCTGGCCACAATTCCCCACCCGTCCGAGGCTTCGCCTCGTCCACCCTCCCCATGAAGGGGAGGGAGAATAGAGTCTAGGCCGCGCAGGCCTCGAAGCCGGCCTTCAGAGCGGCCTCGTCGAGATTGCGGCCGATGAAGACCATGCGGCTGAAACGGTCCTCTTCGGGCTTCCAGTCGCGCTGGAAGTCGCCCTCCAGGATCATGTGCACCGCCTGGAACACCAGCCGGCGTTCCTCGCCGGCCACGTCCAGGATGCCCTTGGCCCGCAGGATGTCGGGACCCTGGTCGGCCAGCAGCTGGTTCAGCCAGTTGGTGACCCTCACCCCATGGATCGGCTTGCGAAGGGTCAGCGAGATTCCACGGATACCGGCCGCGGCCGCATGGTCTTCGTGCGGATGATCGTGGCCGTGATCGTGGTGAGAATGGTCGTGATCGTGATGATCGTGATCATGGTCGCAGTCCTCGTCGTGCACATGGCCGGCTTCGCCATGGGCGGGGTTCAGGAACTCAGGGGAGATATCGGTGATGCGGGCCAGGTCGAAGCCGCCGCGGCCGAGGATGGCGTCGAGCGGCACGTTGGCGCGCTGGGCGCGGTGGATGGGCGCGAAGGGATTGATCCGCCGGATGGCGGCCTCCACCGACTTCAGCTCCTGCGGCGTCACCAGGTCGGTCTTGTTGAGCACGATCTGGTCGGCGAAGGCGATCTGCTCGACCGCCTCCCGGGAATCGGCCAGGCGCAGGGGCAGGTGCTTGGCGTCCACCACGGTGGTGACGCTGTCGAGCTGGGTCTTGGCCTTGACGTCGTCGTCGACGAAGAAGGTCTGGGCCACGGGGCCGGGATCGGCCAGGCCCGTGGTCTCCACGATGATGGCGTCGAAGCCGCCCTTGCGCTTCATCAGGCCCGAAAGCACCCGGATCAGGTCGCCGCGCACCGTGCAGCAGACGCAGCCGTTGTTCATCTCGAACACTTCCTCGTCGGCGCCGACGATCAGTTCGTTGTCGATGCCCACCTCGCCGAACTCGTTGACGATCACGGCGTAGCGCTTGCCGTGGTCCTCGGTGAGGATGCGGTTGAGCAGGGTGGTCTTGCCGGCGCCGAGATAGCCGGTGAGGACGGTGACGGGGGTCTTGGCGTTCATGACGCTCATCTAGTCATTGTCGGGGCCCGATGGAACAGGCTGCGGCGTTGGATCGCTTGACCTGGATAAGGTGTTATAGAATAACACTCCAGCCTCCGCCGCCCGCCCCTCTCTTTATATAGGTGACCGTGACCGCCGCCGAACCCCGCGCTCAGGAGCCCATGGACGCCTTCCGGGGCGACCGGATCTATCTGGGCGCCGACCACGCCCGCAACGAGCGGCGCACCTGGATCGTGGCGGCCATCTGCCTGGCGACCCTGGCGGCCCAGATCACCGGCGGCCTTCTCTTTCACTCCATGGCGCTTGTCGCCAATGGGCTCCATATGGCCGCCCACCTGGCCGCCCTGCTGGTGGCCGCCATCGCCTACGCCGCGGCCCGCACCTATGCGAAGGACCCGCGCTTCACCTTCGGCGCGGGCAAGCTGGGCTATCTGGCCGGCTTCGCCAACGCCGCGGTCCTGGGGGTCACCGCCCTGCTGATCGGCATCGAGAGCGTCGGGCGGCTGCTGGCCCCGGAGGAGGTGGCCTATGACGGCGCCCTGGCCCTGGCGGCGGCGGCCCTGGCCATCAACCTGGTCTGCGTCTGGCTGCTGAAGCCGGCCCAGACCCACGCCCACGACCGCGACGGCGACCTCAACCTCTCGGCCGCCCACCTGCACCTGGCGGGCGACGCGGTGATCTCGGGCCTGGCCATCGCGGGTCTGGCCGCCGGCCGCTATCTGGGCTGGAGCTGGACCGATCCCGTGGCCGCCCTGGTGGGGGCGGGCCTGCTGGCCCACTTCGCCTGGCGCCTGCTCAGCCGCACCGGCGCCGTCCTGCTGGACATCAATCCCAGCCCCGAACTGACCGCGCAGATCCGCGGCCGGCTGGAGGGCGAGGGCGAGCGGGTGCTGGACCTGCACCTCTGGCGCCTGGGCCCCGGCCACCACGCGGCCATCATCGTCATCGCCGCGACCACCCCACAGGCGCCCCAGGCCTATCGCGCCCGCCTGGCGGGGCTGGCGGGACTCAGTCACGTAACTGTGGAAGTCCGCGACCACGCGACGGCTTGACCGGAGTCCACGGATCAGCCTTTTCAAGGTCTGATGAATCAAGGGCTTGAGCAGGTGCGGGCTTGGACCCGACGCTCCATGGAGGGGGCGGCGGACCGCGGCGTCGACCTGCTCGTCGCGGTGCTTCGCGGCTGGACGGTCCTGGAGGACGCCACCCAGGACCTGCCCCGGCTCAGCCGGAGCTTCGTCGCCGACGCCACCACCTTCTGCGCCGCCCGCTGGCGGCCGGCCTCGGCCCTGGCGGTCATGGGCGGCCTGAGCTTGCTGGCCGGGGTCTATGTGGTCACCGACGCCCCCAGCAAGGCCAAGCCTCCCACCGTCCTGGCCGCCGGAACCCCCGACCCCCGGCCCCACCTCAAGCCTCGCCCGGCCCCCGGCCCGCCCCCGCCCGCCCTGCAGAAGCGCCTGGACGAACTGGCCACCGGCTATCGCGAGAAGGTGGGCATCGCCGTGGCCGACTGCAGCGAGGGCTGGATGGCCCAGGTGGCCGGCGACGACGCCTTCCCCCAGCAGAGCGTCTCCAAGCTCTGGGTGGCCATGACCGCCCTGGACGCCCAGGACCAGGGCAAGCTCAGCCTGGACCAGGCGGTGATCCTGGGACCTCAGGACCGCAGCGTCTTCTTCCAGCCCATCTCCCACAAGATCGGCGTCACCGGCTACGCCACCACCCTGCGCGACCTGGTGCGCCGGGCCCTGATCGAGAGCGACAACGCCGCCAACGACAAGCTGCTGCAGCAGGTGGGCGGGGTGGACGCGGTGGCCGACATGCTGGCGCGCAAGAACCTCACCGGCATCCGCATGGGGGCCGACGAGAAGAACCTGCAGGCCAAGATCGCTGGCCTCACCTGGAGCCCGGAGCTGGGGATCGGCGGCAATTTCAAGGAGGCGCGCTCGCGCCTGCCCGACGCCGTGCGCGACGCGGCCATGGACGCCTATCTGGACAATCCCCTGGACGGGGCCACCCCGGCGGGGCTGGCCCAGGCCCTGGTGGTGCTCAAGCGCGGCGAGCTGCTGTCGCCGGAAGCCACCGAGACCTTCCTCTCCACCATGTCGGAGGCCCGCACGGGTCCCAGGCGGCTGAAGGGCGGCCTGCCGGCCGGCTGGACCATCGCCCACAAGACCGGCACCGGCCAGGACTGGCGGGGCGGCTCCATCGGCATCAACGACGTGGCCGTCCTCACCGCGCCCGACGGGCGGTCCTACGCCGTGGTGGTCCTGATGAAGCGCACCACCAAGCCGGTGGGCGCCCGCCTGGCCTTCATGCAGCAGGTCTCCAAGGCCGTGGTGAGCAACTGGGAGAGCGAACGCGCCAACGACCGGCGGACGCTCGCCAGCCTGCGTCCGGGCGAGTCGTCCGGAGGCCGCTGAATCCGCAGCGCCTTGCGTTGACTTGGCGGGGGTCGTCTGTATAAGTCCGCGCCTTCGCACGCGGGGCTCCCCACGGGCGTGATCCTTTTTTGCTAAAGTCTCAAGGCGCGAACGATGTACGCGGTGATCAAAACCGGCGGTAAGCAGTACCGGGTTCAGGCGGGCGACCTTCTCGTCGTCGAAAAGCTTGAAGGTGAGCCGGGCGCCAACGTGGCCTTCGGCGACGTCCTGATGCTGGGCGATGGCGAGACCATCACCCTGGGCGCCCCGATCGTGGAAGGCGCCAGCGTGAGCGCCACCCTGATCGAGACCCGCAAGGGCCTGAAGGTTAAGATCTTCAAGAAGCGCCGTCGTCAGGGCTATCGCCGCACCCGCGGCCATCGCCAGCACGAGAGCGTCCTGCGCGTCACCTCGGTGGCCGGCGCCGGTAAGACCGAGAACTGGGACGGCGTGGTGGACATGACCACCAAGGCGGTCCTCAACGCTCGCGCCCGGAACCTGAAGCTGGAAGAAGCCGCGACCGCCAAGGCCGCGCTCGCCGGCGAAAAGGCTGCGGCTCCGGCCGCAAAGAAGGCTGCTGCCCCGAAGGCCGCCGCTCCCAAGGCTGAAGCCGCCGCCAAGAAGCCCGCCGCGCCGAAGAAGGCCGCCGCCAAGAAGCCCGACGCCGAATAAGCGTCGGATCAAGACAAGTTTAGGAGACCACAATGGCTCACAAGAAATCTGGCGGTTCATCCCGCAACGGCCGTGACTCGGCCGGCCGTCGTCTCGGCGTCAAGAAGTTCGGTGGCGAAGCCGTCGTCGGCGGCAACATCATCGTCCGCCAGCGCGGCACGAAGTTCTTCGCCGGCGTGAACGTCGGCATGGGGCGCGATCACACCCTCTTCGCCACCGCCGACGGCGCGGTGAAGTTCGTCACCAAGCGTGACGACCGCACCTACGTGAACGTGGTGACCAACGAGGCCAACGCCAGCTAGGGCGAACCCACCTTCTCCGGGTCCGCCAGGCGATCAGTCAGGCGGACCGGACAGAATCCCGAAAAGCGGGAGTCCGGAACGCCGGGCTCCCGCTTTTCCTGTTTCAGGGGTCCCGTCAGAGGGCCCGGGAGGTTCAAGATGTGCTCCATCCAGATCGAACCCGTCATCGAGACGCAACGCCTGCGGCTGCGCAGGCCCCGTCCCGCCGACGCGCCCCGCGTGGCCAAGCTGCTCAACGACCTGGAGCTGGCCCGCATGACCCACGCCATCCCCCATCCCTACGGGCTGGAGGATGCGCAAGCCTACCTTTCCCAGGTGGACGACGCCGATCCCCAGGCCCTGGCCATGTTCGTCATCGACCACCCGCAGCAGGGACCCATCGGGGTGGTGGGCTTCGACAGCGAGAACGGCCGCACAGAGATGGGCTGTTGGATCGGCCGCCCCTTCTGGGGTTGCGGATTCGCCACCGAGGCCGCCAAGGGCGCCCTGGTCTGGGCTCACCGGGACTGGAAGCGGCGCTACGTCCTGGCGCGCCACTTCTCCGACAACCCGGCCTCGGCCTCGGTGCTCTGCAAGAGCGGCTTCCTCTATACCGGGGAGGTCAGGCTCTCCCCCTCCGCCGCCCGCGGTGAGGCCGTCCCCTCGCGGATGATGGTCTGGCTGGCGTGAGTTTGCGGCGCTCGCGTGCTATGGCGGGCGCCGAACGCTCCCGGGATATGGAATTGACCTCGACCGCCACCTTCAAAGCGCCCCTGGACGCCCTGCTCGCGGGGCGCTCCTTGGCGTGGCGGGTCGGCGCCGTCCTGGCGGGAAGCTGGCTCCTGGCGGCGTCCTCCTGGGCCGAGGTCTCGATGTACCCCGTGCCCATGACCCTGCAGACCTACGCCCTGCTGGTCATCGCCGGATTGTCGGGGCCCAGGCTCGCCCTTGAGATCGTCGTCGTCTGGCTGGCCCAGGCGGCCATGGGCCTGCCCCTGCTGGCGGACGGGGCGAGCGGCCTTGCCCCCTTCGTCGGCCCCACGGCCGGCTACCTGCTGGGCTTCGTGATCACCGCGGGCCTCATAGGCTGGCTGGCCGCGCGTCCGGACGGGCGGAGTTGGCGGAGCCTCACCGCCAGCTTCCTGGCCGCCCACGCCCTCATCCTGCTGCTGGGCTGGGCCTGGCTGGCCACCGGCCTGGGGGCGAAAGCCGCCTTCGCTAGCGGCGTCGCGCCCTTTCTTGCGGGCGCGTTTTTGAAAACCATATTGGCGGTCGCGACCGTGAAACTCGCGGGCGATCGGATCCTGACGACATGAAGTTCCTCGACCAGTGCAAGGTCTATGTCCGCTCCGGCAACGGGGGCGGCGGCGCCGTGTCCTTCCGGCGGGAGAAGTACATCGAGTACGGCGGCCCCGACGGCGGCGACGGCGGCCGCGGCGGCGACGTCTGGATCGAGGCCCAGGACGGCCTCAACACCCTGATCGACTTCCGCTACAGCCAGCACTTCAAGGCCGAGACCGGCACCCACGGCATGGGCCGCAACCGCCACGGGGCGGCCGGCGCCGACATCGTCATGAAGGTCCCCGTCGGCACCCAGGTGCTGGCCGAGGACAAGGAGACCCTGATCGTCGACCTGGACACCGCCGGCCAGCGCTTCCTGCTGGCCAAGGGCGGCAACGGTGGCTGGGGCAATGACCGCTTCAAGAGCTCCATCAACCAGGCGCCCTATCACGCCAATCCCGGCCAGGAGGGCGAGGAGCTCTGGATCTGGCTGCGGCTGAAGCTGATCGCCGACGTCGGCCTGGTGGGCCTGCCCAACGCCGGCAAGTCCACCTTCCTGGCCGCCGCCAGCGCCGCCAAGCCGAAGATCGCCGACTATCCCTTCACCACCATCCACCCCAATCTCGGCATCGTGGACCTGTCCCCCAACGAGCGCTTCGTCCTGGCCGACATTCCCGGCCTGATCGAGGGCGCCTCGGAGGGCGCGGGCCTCGGCGTCCGCTTCCTGGGCCATGTGGAGCGCACCGCCGTCCTGATCCACCTGGTGGACGCCACCCAGACCGACGTCGTCGAGGCCTGGAACACCGTGCGCCACGAGCTGGAGGCCTATGGCGAGGAACTCGGCGACAAAACCGAGATCCTGGCCCTCAACAAGATCGACGCCCTGGACGAGAGCACCGTGGAAATGCAGCGCGAGGCCCTATCCGAGGCCGCCGGGGTCCCCGTGCGGCTGGTCTCGGCGGTCTCCGGCAAGGGGGTCGTCGAAATCCTGCGCGAGGCCTACGCCCTGGTGCGCGACCGCAAGGCCGCCGCCGCGGTGGGCAAGGGCGGCGAGGACGAAGTGGGCTGGAAGCCGTGAGCGGGATCGAGCGGGCCCGCCGGGTCGTCGTCAAGGTCGGCTCGGCCCTGCTGGTGGGCGAGGACGGCACGGCCGACAGCCTGTGGCTGGCCGCCTTCGCCGCCGACGTGGCCCGGATGCGGGCCCGTGGCCAGCAGGTGCTGGTGGTCTCCTCCGGCGCCGTGGCGCTCGGCCGCCGCCGGCTGATGCTCGCCAAGCGCTCCCTGACCCTGCCGGAGAAACAGGCCGCCGCCGCCGCCGGCCAATCGGCCCTGATGCGGGCCTGGGAAGAGGCCCTCGAACCCCACGACATCACCGCCGCCCAGGTGCTGCTGACCCGTGACGACACCGAGGTCCGCCACCGCTGGCTCAATGCGCGCGCAACTGTCGAGACCCTGCTGGACCTGGGCGTCGTGCCCGTCGTCAACGAGAACGACACCGTGGTCACCGAGGAGATCCGTTACGGCGACAACGACCGCCTGGCCGCCCGGGTGGCCCAGATGATCGGCGCCGACGTCCTGGTCCTGCTGTCGGACATCGACGGCCTCTACACCGCCGATCCCCGCAGCAATCCCGACGCCAAGCACCTGGCCCGCATCACCCACCTGACGCCGGAGATCGAGGCCATGGCCGGGGGCGCCAACGCCAGCGCCGGGGTCGGCACCGGCGGCATGGCCACCAAGATCGCCGCGGCCCGCATGGCCCAGTCGGCCGGCTGCGCCACCGTCATCACCCTGGGCCGTCGCCCCTCGCCGCTGGCCGCCCTCGAGGCCGGCGAACCCGCCACGGTCATCGAACCCGCATTGAGCGCCAAGGCCGCCTACAAGGCCTGGATCTCCGGGACCCTGGCCCCGGCCGGGACCCTGGTGGTGGATGAGGGCGCCGCCCGGGCGCTCGCCACCGGCAAGAGCCTGCTGGCCGCGGGCCTGCGCGACGTCGAGGGCCGGTTCGAGAAGGGCGAGGCGGTCATCGTCCGCGACCAGGCCGGCCGCGAGATCGGCCGCGGCCTGACCCGCTACGACAGCGCTGACGCCCTGGCCATTTTGGGCCTGAAGTCCGACGCCATCGAGGCGGCCCTGGGCTACACCTCCGGCCCGGTGATCCACGCCGACGACCTGGCCCTGGGCCACGCCCCCGCCGAGGCGACCGCCGACTAGGAAAGCACCTCCAATTGCCGCCTCTGGCAAAGGTGCTTACTAAGGCTCATCCTGAGCATATGGGAGGCGACGTGGACGACGGGGCGGCGACAGGCAGGGCGGCGGCGGCGATCGGCCGGCTGACCGCGCTCGCGCCGGGCATGGCCATCCCCTTTGGCGGCGACCGCGTGGCCTATGTCTCCGAGGCCCTCGCCCAGGCCTTCCACCCCGGCGACCGGCTGGTGGTGGTCCAGGATAGCGGTGACCTGCTGCACGTCCCAGCCGCCGTCCAGGCCATCGCCGAGGACGCCGTCGGCCGCGCCTCGACCGCTTTCCAGCAGATGGGCGCCGTCGGCGACGAGGCCATCACCGCCTTCTTCGAGGCCTTCGCCGCCAAGCTCGCCGACGAGACCGTCTGGGCCGCCATCGCGCAGGCCAACCTCGCCGACGTCGCCCACGCCCAGGCCCGCGGTCGCTCCACCACCCGCCTGGCGGTGAGCCCGGCCCTGCGGGCCGACATGATCTTGGGCCTCCAGGCTTGGCGCGACGCGCCCGCCACCCGCGGCAAGGTCCTTGAAACAACCACCCACCCGGGCTGGAGCGTCGAGCAGGTCATGGCGCCCCTGGGGGTCGTGGGCTTCGTCTTCGAGGGCCGCCCCAACGTCTTCGCCGACGCCACCGGCGTCCTGCGCACCGGCAACACCGTGGTCTTCCGCATCGGCTCCGACGCCCTGGGCACCGCGCGGGCCATCGTCGAGCACGCCCTGGATCCGGCGCTCGCCGCCGCGGGCCTGCCCGCCGGGGCCGCGGCCCTGGTGGACAACGCCGAGCATGCCGCCGGCTGGGCCATGTTCTCCGATCCCCGCCTGGCGCTCGCCGTGGCGCGCGGCTCCGGCCCCGCCGTGGCCCAGCTCGGCGCCATCGCCCGCCAGGCGGGAACTCCGGTCAGCCTGCACGGCACGGGGGGCGCCTGGATGGTGGCCGGCCCCGCCGCCGACCCCGCCCGCTTCGAGGCCTGCGCCTACCACTCCCTGGACCGCAAGGTCTGCAACACCCTGAACGTCTGCGCCATCGTCCGCGAGCGCGCGGGCGACCTGGTCCCGGTCTTCCTGCGCGCCCTGGAGGCCGCCGGCCAGCGCCGCAAGGGCGCCAAGCTGCACGTCCTGGAGGGCTCGGAAGCCTACATTCCCGCCGCCTGGCGCGAGGCCCGGGTCACCGTCGCCCGCGCCCAGGGCGACCGCGAGGAGCCCCTGGTGGAGAGCCTCCCCCAGGCCGACCTCGGCCGCGAGTGGGAATGGGAGGAGACCCCGGAGGTGACCCTGGCGGTGGTCGACAGCGTCGAGGCGGCCATCGCCCTCTTCAACCGCCACAGCCCCCGCTTCGCCGCCAGCCTGATCTCCGAGGATCCCGAGGCTCAGGACAGCTTCTACGCCGCCATCGACGCCCCCTTCACCGGCGATGGATTCACCCGCTGGGTGGACGGCCAATACGCCCTCAACCGCCCCGAGCTCGGCCTCTCCAACTGGGAGCATGGCCGCCTGTTCGCCCGCGGCGGGGTCCTGGCCGGGGACGGGGTCTTCACCGTCCGCGCCCGGGTCCGCCAGACCGACCTCAACCTCGACCGCAACCCCGACACGGGCAAGCGGTTTTGATCCAGAGCAGAGACCATGTGGTTCGCGGGACCCGCCCGGCGCGTCCCTGAGGCCGGCCGCCCCGCCACCCTGCGCCTGGGCTTCACGCTCACGCGCGGGATGCGGGTGGGGCTCTATGGGGGCTCGTTCAATCCGGTCCACCAGGGCCACGCCCACGTGGCCGAGACCGCCCGCAAGCGGTTGAAGCTCGACCGGGTGATCTGGCTGGTCTCGCCGCAGAACCCGCTGAAGTCCAACAAGGAGACCGCCAGCCTCGCTGAGCGCATGGAAGGCGTGCGCAAGGTGGCCCGCGGCCGGGCCATGATCGTCTCCGACGCCGAGACCGCCATCGGCTCGACCTACACCATCGACACCCTGAGGGTCCTGCAGGCCCGGTTCCCCGGCGTGAAGTTCGTCTGGATCATGGGCGCCGACAGCCTGGCCAGCTTCCACCGCTGGCGCGGCTGGACCCAGATCATGGGCGGGGCGCCGGTGGCGGTGGTCTCACGGCCCTGGATCTCGCTGAAAAGCCGCTTCTCGCCGGCGGCGCGCAGGTTCTCCCACGCGCGGCGCCCGGCCTCCCAAGCCTCGACCCTGGCCACGGCGCGGCCGCCCCGCTGGGTCTTCCTGACGGGCCCGCTGAACTTCCTTTCCTCCACCGCCCTGCGCGAGCGGATGGGCGGCTCAAGATCGTGATGACACGCGGGACTGCCCCTGGCCCCGCAATCATGATATGAGGCCTTTTAGCGAGGCAAAAAAGGAGCTACCCCGCTGAGCCCTGACCCTGCGCCCAGTGCGCACGAGACCCCGGTTTCCGCCGAGGTTTCCTCCGATCCCCAGAGTCGCATCAGCGCTTTGGAAGACCTTATCCTGGCCCGTCTCGACGACGACAAAGCCCAGGATGTCGTGTTCATCGACCTGAAGGGTAAGAGCGCCGTGGCCGACGGATTGATCGTCGCCTCCGGCCGTTCGCATCGTCATGTCGGCGCCATGGCCGACCACCTGCTGCGCGCCCTCAAGGACGAGGGCTACGGCAAGGTGCGCGTCGAGGGCATGCCCCACTGCGACTGGGTGCTGATCGACACCGGCGACGTGATCATCCACCTGTTCCGTCCCGAGGTCCGCTCCTTCTACAACATCGAGAAGATCTGGTCGGTGGACTCGGCCCACATCGCCTTCACTTGAAGCTGACGATCCTGGCGGTCGGGCGTCTGGCCCGCTCCCCCGAGGTCGAGCTGGTGAAGCTCTATGTGGACCGCGCCACCGCGGCCGGCCGCGCGCTCGGTCTCGGCCCCGTCGAGGTCGTCGAGGTCGAAGCCAAGAAGCCCGGCAAGGCCGCCGAGGCCGAGGTCCTGCGGCCGCATCTCGCCGACGCCCACGTCATCGCCTGTGACGAGCGGGGGACCGCACGCGCCTCGCGGGATTTCGCCGCCGAGATCGCCAAGCTGCGCGATCAGGGGGTGCGGCGGCTGGTCTTCCTGATCGGCGGCGCCGATGGCCTGGATCCCACCCTGGTGGCCAGCGCTAACGGAAAGCTCGCCTTCGGGCCCCAGACCTGGCCCCATGCCCTGGCCCGCGTCATGCTGGCCGAACAGGTCTATCGGGCGGTCACCATCCTGGCCGGCGGCCCTTATCATCGCGATTGAACCCTCCTTGCCGATCCTCCGTCCCGCTTTCGTCATCGGCGCCCTGGCCAGTCTCGCGGCCGGGGTCGTGGCCGTGGCGGCGGTGAGCGAGCGGGCCAAGCTCGAGAGCCTCAATGTCCGCGAGACCGTGCTCACCGCCGAGCAGGGCCGCAACCGCAACCGCCTGGCCCGCCTGCTGACCGTGCTGGAGCAGCTGCGCCGCGACCCGCCGCCGGCCCTGCTGGTGAGCCCTGACGACGCCGTCGCCGCCGTCCGCGCCGCCATCCTGGTCAAGGCCATCACGCCCGAGCTGCAGCGCCGCGCCACCCTCTATGCGGTGGAGGCCGGGGAGATCGCCCGTCAGCGCCGCCTGGCCGCCGTGGCCAGCGAGGCCCTGTTCACCGCCGACAGCCAGCTGGCCGAGGCGCGCATGATCCAGCCCCCCGGCGCCCGCGCGCCCCTGCCCGAGCCCGACGACGGCGAGGTCACCCCGCCCAAACAGCTGCTGATGCCCGCGCAAGGCCCCGTCAGCCGGCGCTTCGGTCAGGTCCTGCCCGGCGGCGGCCGCGCCAACGGCCTGACCATCCAGGCGTCCTCCGGGGCGAAAGTGGCGGCCCCCGACGCGGGACTTGTCCAATATGTGGGCCCGGTAAAGGGTTGGGGTGTCATCTTGATCTTAAGATTGGCCGGTGGATACCATCTGGTGTTGGCTGGTCTGGACCGGGCGAACGTCAGCGTCGGACAATCCGTCGCGGCGGGCGCGCCTGTCGGATGGATGGCGGATGGGCGACAATCGCCCGCTGAACTCTATCTGGAGGTCCGGGAACGCGGCGCGCCGGTCAATCCGGGGCGCTGGATGAAGGACGTGACCGGCCTGAGACCGGCTGTCGGATAAGAGACGACCTCGAACCGGTGGGTTCGGGTGGGGACGTGAAGCGGTTAAGCGGCTCAATTCCGCCGCAAGGGAGCCCTAGGGCCAATCTATGCGCAAGTATCTGTTGATCGGTGTTTCGGCCTTCGTCCTCGGGGCGGGCTCGATGGCCTATGTGAGCCAGCAGGCCCTGGCCTCGGCCCAGCCGCGAGCCAAGACCTACAAGATGCTCGAACTGTTCGGCGACGTGCTGGACACCGTCGAACGGCAGTACGTCACCGAGGTCGACGACAAGAAACTCATCGAGGCGGCCATCGACGGCATGCTGACCTCGCTCGATCCCCACTCCGGCTACCTGAACCCCGAGAGCTTCGACGACATGCGCGATCAGACGCGCGGGGAGTACGGCGGGCTCGGCATCGAGGTCACCAGCGAGGACGGCGTGGTCAAGGTGATCTCGCCCATGGACGGCACGCCCGCCTTCAAGGCAGGCGTCAAGGCCGGCGACTTCATCACCGCCGTCAACGGCGAGAGCGTCCTGGGCCTGTCGGTCAATGACGCGGTCAAGCAGATGCGCGGCAAGCCGGGCGAGGCGGTCACCCTGACCATCGCCCGCGAGAAGACCGATCCCTTCGACGTCAAGCTGATCCGCGAGGTGATCAAGCCCAAGTCCGCCACCGCCAAGCTCGAGGGCGACTACGGCTATCTGCGGGTCTCGGCCTTCAACGAGAAGACCACCGACGAGGCCGAGGCCGCCATCGCCGACCTGCGGGCCAAGAACCCCAAGCTCAAGGGGATCATCCTGGACCTGCGCAACAATCCCGGCGGCCTGCTCGACCAGGCGGTCGGCATCTCCGACCTGTTCCTGGACGGCGGCGAGATCGTCTCCCAGCGCGGCCGCGATCCCCGCGATGTCGAGCGCTACAACGCCCGTCCCGGCGACGCCACGGGCGGCCTGCCGGTGGTGGTGCTGATCAATTCCGGCTCGGCCTCGGCCGCCGAGATCGTCGCCGGCGCCCTGCAGGACCGCAAGCGCGCGGAACTGGTGGGCCTCACCAGCTTCGGCAAGGGCTCGGTCCAGACCGTGATCCCCCTGCGCGGCGGCATGGACGGCGCGCTCAAGCTGACCACGGCGCGCTACTACACCCCCGCCGGCCGCTCCATCCAGAAGACCGGCATCCAGCCGGACCTGGAGGTGGCCGAGACCCGCGACGAGGCCCAGGCCATCGCCAACCGCGCCTTCCAGTTCAGCGAGGCCTCCTTCCGCAACGCGCTCAACGCCGAGGAGGGCAAGACCCGCGTCGGCGCCCATGAGCCGGCCGAGGCGCCGCCGGAGTCCTTCAACACCACCACCGGCGACTTCCAGCTCGCCCGGGCCAAGGACGTCCTGCGCTACGGTTCGGTGGCCGCCACGCCCAAGCTGCCCAAGCCCACCGCCAAGATGGCCGAGGTGGTCTCCAAGCTGCCCAAGCTCGAGCCCAAGCCGATCGCCAAATAGGCGCCCTGCGACCCCGCGCCTTGCTGCGGCGCGGGGGAAAGTAGCCGTTCATTAACCATGATCGCGCAGGCTCCCCCCTGGAGCCTTGTGTGGTCAGACCTATGTTTTCCAAGAAAAAGCTCGTGACTGTCGCCGCCGCGCCCGCCCCTGGGGGCGGCGTGCCGGAGATCTTCGCCAAGGCCCTGGCCAACCCCTATGTCGGCGCCGGCGGCGCGGCCTTCCTCTTCATGACCGCTGTCCTGATCCTCATCGCCCTGATGGGGGATCCCAAGGCCGGGACCCCGGTGGTCCGCATCAGCCTGGCCAAGGTGGCCGCCATGGCCGCCCCGCCCGGCTGGCGCGAGGCCCTGATCGCCGACCACCCCGGCGGCGCGACGCTGAGCACCGACATCTTCCGCCTCTCGGCGACCCCCATCGGCCCGGACGTCGCCTTCGGCGGCCAGGCGGTGATCACCCTGCCCGGCGGCCAGGCCTTCCACGCCGCCGATCCCCTGCCGGCCGCCCCCATCGCCGGCTTGACCGCCCAGGGCTCCGGCGGCCTGCTGCCGATCATCGCCCCCAATGGCCGCACCCCGGCCGAGGCCTATGCCCGGCCCTTCACCAGCAACGGCCGGCCCAAGGTCGGCCTGGTGATCGGCGGCCTGGGCCTCAACGCCACCGCCACCCGCCAGGCCATCGAGACCCTGCCCCCGGAGATCACGCTCTCCTTCGTGCCCTATTCCGACGGCCTGCAGGGTTGGATCGACCTGGCCCGCGCCAACGGCCACGAGGTGCTGCTGGAGGCCCCCATGGAGCCGGTAGACTATCCCGACAACGATCCGGGGCCCTACACCCTGATGGCCCAGGCCCAGGGCCAGGAGACGGTGAAGAAGCTGGAATGGCTGCTCAGCCGCGCCACCGGCTATTTCGGGGTCACCAACTATCTCGGCTCCCGGTTCGTGGGCTCCGACACCGCCATGGGCGCCTTCACCGGCGCCCTGCGAGGCCGCGGCCTGGCCTTCATCGACGACGGCTCGGCGGCCAAGCGCGGCGGCGGCCTGCCCCGGGCCTCGGCCGACCGCATCGTCGACGACCAGCTCTCCGTCGAGGCCATCGACCAGCAGCTGCTGTCCCTGGAGGCCGGCGCCCTGCAGCACGGCCAGGCCCTGGGATCGGGATTCGCCTACCCCGTGACGTTGAACCAGGTGGCGCAATGGGCGCAATCGGTGGAGTCTAGGGGTTATCAGTTGGCGCCGGCCTCGGCGCTGACCACCCGCAGGTGACCGCGAGCCGATGAACGATCTGACCGCCTATCGTCCCAATGTCGGGGTGGTGCTGTTCCACCCAGACGGCCGTGTCTGGCTGGGGCGGCGGGTCAATACGCCGGAGCCCTACAACTGGCAGTTCCCGCAAGGGGGCGTCGACGCCGGCGAGGACCTCTACGAGGCTGCCCGGCGCGAGCTGGCCGAGGAGACCGGCGTGGTCACCACCACCCTGCTGGGCCGCACCGACGGCTGGATGGCCTATGACTTCCCCCCCGGCCACAACGGCAGCAAGATCGCCAAGGGCTGGAAGGGCCAGCGCCAGGTCTGGTTCGCCTTGCGCTTCGACGGCGAGGACGACGAGATCGACCTGATGGGCCACGGCCACCCGGAGTTCGACGACTGGCGCTGGGGCCGCCTGGCCGAGGCGCCGGGCCTGGTGGTGCCCTTCAAGAAGGCCACCTATGAGGCGGTGGTGGCCGCCTTCCACGATTTCGCGGGATTGTCCGGCCGCGCGGCGTGATGCCACGGGCGCTGCGCGGTCAGATCGCTATAGTCCCGCCTCTATGGAAGACGTGAAGGGGATGCCTTGGTCGCGCCGATAGTCATGGTGCATGGCGCCTTCTGCGGCGGCTGGGCCTTCGAGGCCTTCCGCGCGCCCTTCGAGGCCGCGGGCCACACCGTCCATACGCCGGACCTGAGGGGCCACGCCGAGGGCGATCGCGCCGAGGCCGTCGCCGGGGTCTCCATGAGCGTCTACGCCAAGGACATCGCCGACGTCTGCGCCAGCCTGGCCGAACCGCCGATCCTGATCGGCCACTCCCTGGGTGGCCTGGTCTGTCAGCTCGCCGTGCGCCGCGCGCCGGTCAAGGCCCTGATCCTGCTGGCCCCCTCCCCGCCCTGGGGCGTGGCGGGCTCCTCCATGGAGGAGGCGGTCACCGCCTTCGGTTTGATGGTGGGGGCCGCCTGGTCCCACAGCATCAGCCCCGACCGCACCCTGATGCGCACCTACAGCCTCGATCGCATGCCCAAGCCCGAGCGGGAGGCCGCCGTCCAGCGCCTGCGCCCGGAGAGCGGTCGGGCCCTGTGGGAGGCGCTCAACTGGTGGCTGGACCCCTTCATGACCACCAGCGTCGGCGTGGGCGCCCTTGAGGCCCCCTGCCTGGTGATGGTTGGCCAGCGCGACGTCGTCCACCCGCCCATGACCGCCCGTCAGACCGCCGCGCGCCTGGGCGCCGAATACCGCGAGATGCCCGGCATGAGCCACTGGCTGCTGGGGGAAACCGGCTGGCAGGACGTGGCCAGCGCCGCCTGGGACTGGCTGGCGCAGGTGAAGGTCCGTGATCCGGCCTAGGGTCGGCCTGGGGTATGGATCCGACAGCTGTCGCTCTCTGACATCCTTCTCCCCCTGCGGGAGAAGGTGGCCCTGCGGAGCAGGGTCGGATGAGGGGTCGATAGCCCTGTCCGGCGAGGGCCCCGCCAACCCCGTCCATTCGACGATAGACGGACCTAGGCCCTGTCGAACAGCTTCAGCCCCGCGATCCCCGCGACGATCAGGCCCACGCAGACCAGCCGCGCCACGGTGACCGGCTCCTTGAACAGCGCGATGCCGAGGATCACCGTCCCCACCGCCCCGATGCCGGTCCAGACCGCATAGGCGGTCCCGAGCGGCAGCGACTTCACCGCGATCCCCAGGAGGGCCATGGAGGCCACTAGGCTCACCCCGGTGAGCACGGTGGGCCAGGGCCGGGTGAAGCCTTCGGTGTATTTCAGGCCCACGGCCCAGCCGATTTCACAGAGACCGGCGACGAACAGGATGAGCCACGCCATGGCTGTCCTCCCAAGACCGGGCCGTCCCGGAAAAGAGAAAGGCGCCGACTTTTCGCGAAGCGAGAAAGTCTACTTAACAGCTGCGAGCGTGACCGTCGCCTGAACCGGCGGCCACTTCAGGCTGTCACGCTCGGAGTCGTCTCCAGCGCCTGAACTCATATCGATGTGGAGGGCCGGGCGCCCTAGAACTTGCGTTCCGAATAGAGCACTTCGGCCATGTCCCACTTGGGCGAGACCGAGGAGCCGTCCGGCTTCTTCAGCTGCAGGAAGACCAGGCCGATGGACTCGTGGTCGGTGAAGTATTCCCACGAGTTGGTGATGCGCTTGTAGTCGGTGGCCGGCACGTAGTCGTTGCGCTGCTGGAGCAGCTCGGGCTGGTGCAGCAGGGAGAAGATGTTCAAGCCCACGATGATCGGCTTCTCGCCGCCCAGGGTGTAGTTGAGCGCGATCCGGCAGACGTCCTTGTTGGAGCCCGGCGCGAAGACGGTCAGGGTGTAGGGCTTGACCTGCAGGGTCTGGGTGTAGGTCCCGTCCCGCTTGTTGACCTTGAAGCCCATGGCCTTGCTGGCCAGCTGGGCGATGTCGCCGCCGCGCACCAGGGGCACGCAGACACGGTTGATCACGTCGATGATCTGGCCGATCTCACCGGTGGTGGGGATCGCATAGACCTTCTCGGGCTCGGGAGCCGGAGCCGCGGCCGGCGGAGCCTCGGGAGCCGCAGCCGGAGCGGTCGCCTCTGGCGTCGCCGCCGGGGGGGGCGCCGGAGCGGTGGTTTGGGCGGCGGCCGAAGTGGCCAGGCCGGCGGCGATCAGACTGATGATGGCGGTACGCATAGACGGGTCCCCTGACTTGCGATCTATCACACTCAAAGTGGCCGTCCCTCGCAAGCCCCCTAGCGCGGGAATACGGCCAAGGCGAGGCGCTGCCTAGATTGCAGCCTCGACAGCCTGCTCGGCCAGGATGGTCAGGCCATCCGGCGTCACGTCGGCGAACCCACCCTGCACGTCGAAAGCCTGGACCCGGCCGTCGTTGAACACCTTCACGCGACCCGTCTTGAGGGTCGTCATGAAGGGCGCATGGCCGGCGAGCACGCCGAAGTCGCCTTCGGACCCGGGGGCGTCGACCTGATCGACCTCGCCCGAGAACAGCTCACGCTCGGGCGAGACCAGGGAGAAATGCAGCTTGCCGGCCATGGCGCCTAGGCTTCCGAAGCGAGTTGTTCGGCCTTGGCCACCGCGTCTTCGATGGTGCCGACATTGTAGAAGGCGGCTTCCGGCAGGTGGTCGAACTCACCCTCCACCACCGCCTTGAAGGAGCGGATGGTGTCTTCCAGGCTGACGAAGATGCCCGGCATGTTGGTGAACTGCTCGGCCACGTGGAAGGGCTGGGAGAGGAACTTGGAGATCTTGCGGGCGCGCGACACCACCAGCTTGTCGTCTTCCGACAGTTCGTCCATGCCGAGGATGGCGATGATGTCCTTCAGGGCCTTGTAGGCCTGCAGGGTCTCCTGGACGCGGCGGGCGACGTTGTAGTGCTCCTCGCCGATCACCAGCGGGTCCATGATCCGGCTGGTGGAGTCCAGCGGGTCGACGGCCGGGAAGATGGCCTGGGCGGCGATGTCGCGCGACAGCACGGTGGTGGCGTCCAGGTGGGCGAAGGAGGCGGCGGGCGCCGGGTCGGTCAGGTCGTCGGCGGGCACGTAGATGGCCTGGACCGAGGTGATCGAACCCTTGGAGGTCGAGGTGATGCGTTCCTGCAGGTTACCCATCTCGGTGGCCAGGGTGGGCTGATAGCCCACGGCCGAGGGGATGCGGCCCAGCAGGGCGGACACTTCGGAGCCGGCCTGGGTGAAGCGGAAGATGTTGTCGATGAAGAGCAGCACGTCCTTGCCCTCTTCGTCGCGGAAGTACTCGGCCTGGGCCAGGCCGGTGAGGGCCACGCGGGCCCGCGCGCCGGGGGGCTCGTTCATCTGGCCGTAGACCAGGGTGCACTTGGAGCCTTCGCCGCCGCCGGGCTTGTTGACGTTGCTCTCGATCATCTCGTGATAGAGGTCGTTGCCTTCGCGGGTGCGCTCACCCACCCCGGCCAGCACCGAGTAGCCGCCGTAGGCCTTGGCGATGTTGTTGATCAGTTCCTGCATGGTCACGGTCTTGCCCACGCCGGCGCCGCCGAACAGGCCGATCTTGCCGCCCTTGGTGTAGGGGCAGAGCAGGTCGATGACCTTGATCCC
>NZ_JAUSLW010000018.1 GCF_030645195.1 Phenylobacterium sp.
GAGATCAGGATCACCGGCCTGCGCCCGAACCGGTCGCTCAGCATGCCGATCACCGGGGCGGCGAAGAACTGGGCCACCGACCAGGCGGCCACCAGCACGCCCACCCAGCGGGCGGCCGAAGAGACCTGTCCGCCCACCAGCTCCTCCACCAGCCGGGGCAGGACCGGGAAGACCATGGTGTGGCTGACCACGTCCAGGCAGATGGTGATGGCGATGAACGGCAGGCCGGCCTTGCGGACGGCGCTGCGCGCGGGCGCCCCCGAGGCGGGGCTGGGGTCGAGGAACGGGGTCATGAAGTATCTCGATGCGCCGACCGCCGGGGCGGTCGGGGAAAGACGGTCGCGAGGTGAACCGGCCGGCGGCCGGCGCCTAGGCCCTCATCGTCTATGTCCGCGTCGTCGCCATGATGCCGCTCAGCCTAGACGTGTGGTTCCGAAAGGCAAGCGGCCTATTGCGCCGGAACCGGCGTCGCCGCGGCGGGGGCGTGGGCGACCCGCACTCCCAGCAGCAGGGCCATCAGCATCAGGAAGGCGGCCAGGTAGATGGCCAGGCCCGGGGCGTGCAGGATCGCCTCGTGCTGCAGCGACCAGGCGAAGGTCATGCCGAAGATCGCCGGGCCGATCACCGAGGCGATGCCCTGCAGGCTCTGGTTGGCGCCCTGGAGCTGGCCCTGGTGGGTGGGCCCCACCCGCCGGGTCATCAGGCCCTGCAAACCCGGCTGCAGGAAGCTCATCACCGCGAACACCGGGGCGGAGGCGATGTAGAACCAGCCCGTCGGCGCGAAGCCATAGAGGGCGAAACCGACGCAGCCGCCCGCCGCCCCCAGCAGCAAGGCGCCGCGCTCACCGATTCGGCTCACCACGGGCCCCACCAGCAGGGTCTGGACCGTCACCCCCAGCAGGCCCGTCGCCATCATGGTCAGGCCGATGATCCCGGGGCTCCAGCCGTAGCGGTAGCCGGAATAGAGCACGAAGATCGAGGGCAGCACCGTGTGGGCGAGCTGGAACAGGAAGCCGACCCCGGCCAGGCCCAGCAGGTCGCCGTGCGCCCGCAGGAAGGTCAGCGACCCCACCGGATTGGCCCGCTTCCAGTCGAAGCTGGTGGTGCGCTTCTCCGCCGGCAGGGATTCCGGCAGGACGAAATAGCCGTAGATCCAGTTGATCGCCGTCAGGCCGCCGGCCACCAGGAACGGCAGCCGCAGGTCGAAGTCGGCCAGGAAGCCGCCCAACGCCGGGCCCACCAGGAAACCGAAGGAGAAGGCCGAGCCCATCCAGCCGAAGGCCTTTGCCCGCTCCTGCGGCGGGGTCACGTCGGCCACATAGGCGTTGGCGGTGGAGAAGCTGGCCGCCGTCAGTCCGTTCAGCACCCGGCCGACGAACAGCCAGGCGAGGTTGGGGGCGAACGCCATGAACATGAAGTCGATGGCCAGGCCGAACAGCGAGATCAGCAGCACCGGCCGCCGTCCGATCCGGTCGCTCAGCATCCCCAGCACCGGCCCGCAGAACAGCTGCATCAGCCCCCAGACCGTGGCGAACAGCACGTTCCACTGGGCGGCGGCGGCGGTGTCGCCACCGGTGAAGCTCTTGATCAGGTTGGGCAGGACCGGGATCATGATCCCGAAGGAGACCGCGTTCATCACCGAGCAGGCGAAGATGAAGCCGAAGGCGGCCTTCCGGCGGGCGGCCGTGGGCGTGGAAGATCCGTCGGTCATGGTCGCATTTCCCCCTCGCATCGACCTTGAAACAAACCGAGAACTCGCGCAACCGCGTTATGCCGCCCGCGCCCCGTAGCTCGCCAGCAGCCCCTGCCACCACTCGGCCAGCCGCATCAGCAGGACCTGGTCGGGGAAGCCATGGCGGGCGGCGCTGCCGGCCGGGACCTGGTCGAAGCCGCGGTGCTCGATACTGACCCGGGTCTCGGCCCCGACGCTCTCGAACCGCACCTCCACCTCGGTCTTAAGCTCCAGCGGGAAGTTCGCCTGTCGCCAGGAGAATTCCAGCCGGTGCGGCGGCTCCCAGGCGGTGATGCGCCCGATCTCGAACACCTTGCCATTGGCCAGGGTCTCGATGAGCCGCCCGCCCTGCCCGGGCTCGAAGGCCAGGACGCCTGGCGCCCGCGGCGTGGTCTGAAACAGGCCGTTAGGCTTCCACCAGGTGCCGATCTCGCCGACGAAGACCTCGAAGGCCCGCTCCGGCGTGGCCTTCACCCGCAGGGCGACGAAGACCTTGGAGGTCACGATTTTCCTCCCCCGTTCACGGGGAGGGGTATCGCATAGGCGCAGGTCCGCAGATGCTCCCCCTCTGGGGGAGCTGGCGCGAAGCGCCTGAGGGGGACTTTGACTCCCTTAAGCGACCGCTCGAACCGCACGAAGAACGCATTCCAGTCCCCCTCACCCGGCCTTGCGGCCGGGAGCTCCCCCAGGGGGGGGAGCATCTGACGACGAAGCCGCCCGGCCATATGCGATAGCCCTGCGTTCACGGGGGAGGAAAAGGAGACGGGAGGTCACGGGGCCTTCTCGACATGGGCCTTGAAGGCCAGCAGTTGTTCGCTCCACAGCCGCTCGCTCTCCTCCAGCCAGCGCAGCAGGTGGGTCATGGGTTCGGGCCTCAGGGCGTAGATGCGCACCCGCGCATCGAAGGGCGGATGGGATTCCGCCACCAGGCCGCTCTCACGCAGGGTCCGCAGGTGGCGGCTCATGGCCGGGGCCGGCAGGCCGAGCTCCCGGGCCAACTCGCCGGCCTGGCGCGGCCCGCGGCTGAGCAGGTCCACCACCCGGCGGCGGTGGGGGTCGGCGAGCGCGGCGAGCGTCCTGTCGAGCTGGGCCTGGGGCAAGGTCAGACCCAACCCGTGATCTTCAGCCCGCTGGCGGCCTCGGCTTCCTCGCGGCTCACCACCTTCACCGTTTGGGAGACGTTCCAGATGTGTCCCTCGAGGTCGCGACAGCGATAGGTGCGGTCGCCGTAGAACTGGGTCTCCGGCTCGGCGTGGATGACGGCCCCGGCGGCGCGCGCGCGCGCACAGTGGGCGTCGATGTCGTCGTCGATCTGGAGGCTGACGGTCTGGGTGTTCTTGCCGCCGATGGACCTGGGGCTCTTGTGATCTTCCGTCCACTCGGAGCCCACCATCACCACGCTGTCGCCGAAGCTGAGCTGGGAGTGGGCGACATTGCCGTCGGCGTCCTCCAGCAACATGGTCAGCTCCAGGCCGAAGGCCTTCTGCAGCCAGTCGATGGCCGCCCGGGGGTCCTGGTAGAACAGCGCCGAACTCATCCGCGCCATGGGTCTGCTCCTTACAGCGAGGTTACGATGTCGTGGCCGGTGGCCCTGGCCACCTGGTCCTGGGTGAGGACCTGGACCGTCTGGCCGAAGGACCAGGGGTGATCCTCGGGGTCCAGGCAGGTATAGACCCGGTCGCCATAGGCCTGGGTCTCGGGCTCCCGCTCGATGCGGGCCCCGGCCGCCCGGGCCCGTTCGCAATGGGCGTCGATCCCGCCCGAAAGCTGCACATGGACCGACTGGGTGGCGCGGCCGCCGAAGGCGACCGGCGTCGTGGCCTTGTCGCGCGGCGGGCCGACGATCATGACCACCCCACCCTCGATCATGGTCTCGGAATGGATGACCCCGCCGGCCCCGTCGTCCACCACCAGGGTGGTCTCGAAGCCAAAGGCCCCTTCCAGCCAGGCGAGCGCCACGCGGGGCTCGCGATACCAGATCACCGGGCTGATGGCGGGGCGGGTCACGGCGGCCTCCGGAACTACCTTCTCAATTCCGGAATATTTCTACCTTTTTGCAATTACCTGTCAAGCGCCCGCCTCAGCCCCGACAGCCGCCCGTCGCTCGCCTCCGGCCTCACCCCCAGCAGCCGGGCGACGAAGGGATAGACATCGACATTGTCCACGGTGGGCAGCCGCACGCCCCGGCGGATATGCGGCCCCTGGGCCACGAACACCGCGGCCATCTCGGGCTCCTGGGGATCGTAGCCATGGGCGCCCCCCTCGATCGGCGTCTTGGCCACGGCCGCCCGCGTGGTGATCTCCCAGCCGGTCTGGGCCAGGCAGAAGATCGGCGGGATGCGCCGGTGGGTCCCGAAGTGGAAGCGCGCCGGGATCTCGCCCTTCCGCCAGCAGGTCATGTGCTCGTGGGGACCCAGCAGGGCCTGCTCCACCTCCGCCGCCCGGCCCGGCGCCGGGACAACGGTCATGAAGGCGCCCATGGCCAGCCGCCGTCCGGCCTCGGCCGGCAGGAGGTCCTCCACATAGATCGCCCGCCGCGGCGAGACCGCCGCCATGCCGTGGTCGGCGGTGATCACCAGATCGGCGGCCAGTCCCCTGGCCTTGAGCCCGGCCACCAGCCGGCCCAGCGCCGCGTCGGTATGGGCCACGGCGGCGTTCAAGGCCGCGCTGTCGGGGCCGTCATGGTGGCCGGCGGTGTCGGTCTCGTCGAAATAGAGGCTGATGAAGCCGGGCCGGCGATCGGCCGGCAGATCGAGCCAGGCCAGCACCTGGTCGACCCGGGCCTCGGCGCTCATCGTCTGGTCGAAGGTCAGCCAGTAGGTCGGCTGCGCCCCCTGGATGGCGGTTTCCGAGCCGGGCCAGAAGACGCTGGCCGACCGCACCCCCTGGCGCTCGGCGGTCACCCACAGGGGCGTGGCGTCGTCCCACCAGCGCGGGTCCTTCACCGTCGATCGGTCCCCCAGGCCGAAGGTGACCCCGGGGATCAGGGGGTCGATCATCACATTGTCCACCAGGCCGTGGCGGTCGGGCCTCAGGCCGGTCACCAGGGTGTAGTGGTTGGGATAGGTCTTGGAGGGGAAGGAGGGCCGCACCGCCCCCCGCGCGCCCGCGGCCGCCAGCCGCGACAAGTTGGGCGTGATCCCCCGGTCCAGATAGTCGGCCCGGAACCCGTCCATGGAGACCAGGATCACCAGGGGCTTGTCGGCGGCCGCGGCGGGACCGGCGATCAGCCACAGGACGGCGGCGAGGCGGAGGATCAGATGGCGCATTCGGCCTGCTTAGCGGAGGTCGATGACAGCTCCGAAACGCAAAAACCCCGGACATCGCTGTCCGGGGCTTCTGAACTTGGCTGGGCCGTTCGGCTCAATCCTCGGTGTAGGACGCGTCCTGCACGGGGCCGGAGTCCTTGCCCTTTTCGGCCGGATCACGGTCGACGAACTCGATCACGGCCAGGGCCGCGTTGTCGCCGTAGCGGAAGCCCGCCTTCAGGACGCGGATATAGCCGCCGTTGCGGGCCTTGTAGCGCGGACCGATCACGGCGAAGAGCTTGCCGACCTGCTCGACGTCGCGGACCTTGCTGATGGCCTGACGGCGGGCGTGCAGGTCGCCGCGCTTGGCGAGCGTCACCAGCTTCTCGACCACGGGGCGGAGCTCCTTGGCCTTCGGCAGGGTGGTCACGATCTGCTCGTGCTTGATCAGGCTCGCCGCCATGTTGGCGAACATCGCGGTGCGGTGG
>NZ_JAUSLW010000122.1 GCF_030645195.1 Phenylobacterium sp.
CACCAGGTCGACCTTGTTCAGATAGACCACCAGGGCCGGCACGCCGACCTGACGGGCCAGCAGGATGTGCTCGCGCGTCTGCGGCATCGGGCCGTCGGCCGCCGACACCACCAGGATCGCGCCGTCCATCTGCGCCGCGCCGGTGATCATGTTCTTCACATAGTCGGCGTGGCCGGGGCAGTCGACGTGGGCGTAGTGACGGTTGGCCGTCTCATATTCCACGTGCGCGGTGTTGATCGTGATCCCGCGCGCCTTCTCCTCAGGAGCCGCGTCGATGTCGGCATAGGCCATGGCCTTCGCGCCGCCGGCCTTCGCCAAAATCATCGTGATCGCGGCCGTCAACGTCGTCTTGCCATGGTCAACGTGACCAATCGTGCCGATGTTGCAGTGCGGCTTATTGCGTTCGAACTTCTCTTTGGCCATTTCAAGCTCCAGCCCTGTCCGGGCTCGTCCTCTAAACTAGGGTTGGGGTTAGGCGTACTTCTTGATCACTTCGTCGGCCACGGCCTGCGGCACCGTTTCGTAGTGGTCGTAGGTCATGGAAAAGTTGGCGCGTCCTTGAGAGAACGAGCGCAGGGTATTGATATAGCCGAACATGTTGGCCAGCGGCACGAAGGCTGTGACCACCTGGGCGTTGCCGCGAGTTTCCGTGCCCTGGATCTGGCCGCGACGGCTGTTCAGGTCGCCGATGACGTCGCCCATATATTCGTCGGGCGTCACCACTTCGACCTTCATCACCGGCTCAAGCAGCTTGGGCGCACCCTTCTCGCGAAGTTCGCGGAAGGCGGCGCGGGCGGCGATTTCGAAGGCCAGGACCGAGGAGTCGACGTCGTGGTAGTTGCCATCATACAGGGTGGCCTTGAAGTCGATCAGCGGGAAGCCGGCCAGCAGGCCATTTTCCTTGGAAGTGTCGAGACCCTTCTGAACCCCGGGGATGAATTCCTTCGGGATGGAGCCGCCGACGACGGTGTTCTCGAAGACGAAGCCCGAACCCGGCTCGCCCGGCTCGAACAGGATCTTCACGCGGGCGAACTGGCCCGTACCGCCGGTCTGCTTCTTGTGGGTGTAGTCGATGTCCGCCTTGCGGCCGAGGCTCTCGCGATAGGCCACTTGCGGCGCGCCGATGTTGGCTTCCACCTTGTAGGTGCGCTTCAGGATGTCGACCTTGATGTCGAGGTGAAGCTCCCCCATGCCCTTCATGACCGTCTGCCCCGACTCCTGGTCGGTGAAGACGGTGAAGGACGGATCCTCGGCGACCATCTTGGCCAGGGCGACGCCCAGCTTCTCCTGGTCGGCCTTGGACTTCGGCTCAATGGCGATCTCGATCACCGGCGCCGGGAAGTCCATCTTCTCAAGGATGACCGGCGACTTCAGGGGATCGCAGAGGGTGTCCCCGGTGCGGGTGTCCTTCAGGCCGGCCAGGGCGACGATGTCGCCGGCGAAGGCTTCCTTGATGTCCTCGCGGTTGTTGGAGTGCATCAGCAGCATGCGGCCGACGCGTTCCTTCTTGTCGCGGGAGGAGTTCAGCAGGCCCATGCCGGTTTCGAGCTTGCCCGAATAGATGCGGCAGAAGGTCAGAGACCCCACGAAGGGGTCGTCCATGATCTTGAAGGCCAGGACCGACAGCGGCTCTTCGTCCGAGGCGTGGCGCACCACCGGCTCTTCGGTCTTGAAGTCGATGCCCGGAGTCGGCGGGATGTCCACCGGCGAAGGCAGGTAGTCGACCACGGCGTCGAGCAGGGGCTGGACGCCCTTGTTCTTGAAGGCCGAGCCGGCGAGGATCGGATAGAAGGCGCCGGTGAGGACGGCCTTGCGCAGGCACTTCTTGATGACCTCGACCGAGGGCTCTTCGCCGCCCAGATAGGCTTCCATCGCCTCGTCGTCGAGTTCGACGGCGTTCTCGATCAGGTAGTGGCGGGCTTCTTCAGCCTTGGCCAGCATGTCTGCCGGGATTTCCTCGTCGCGATAGGTCGCGCCCAGGCCGTCATTGTCCCAGACCACGGCCTTCATGCGGACCAGGTCGACGATGCCCTTCAGCGAGGCTTCCGAACCGATCGGCAATTGGATCGGCACGGCCTTCACGCCCAGACGATCGCGGATGGTCTTGAGGCACATTTCGAAGTCGGCGCCGATCTTGTCCATCTTGTTGACGAACACGATGCGCGGAACGTTGTAGCGATCGGCCTGGCGCCAGACGGTCTCGGTCTGGGGCTCCACGCCCTGGTTGCCGTCGAGCACCGCGACGGCGCCATCGAGCACGCGCAGCGAACGTTCGACTTCAATGGTGAAGTCCACATGGCCGGGGGTGTCGATGATGTTCAGGCGGTGGCCGTTCCAGATGGCGGTCGTCGCGGCCGACGTGATCGTGATGCCGCGTTCCTGCTCCTGCTCCATCCAGTCCATGGTGGCGGCGCCATCGTGGACTTCACCGATCTTATGGCTCTTGCCGGTGTAGTAGAGGATCCGCTCCGTGGTCGTGGTCTTCCCCGCATCGATGTGGGCCATGATGCCGAAGTTACGGTAGTCAGCGATTTTGTGCGCGCGGGCCATAGCGGATAGCTCTGCTGGAAAAGGCGTTCGGGATAGGCTGAACGAACAGCGCGGGCGGTTTAGCTCAAACCGCCCGCGCCGAAAAGGGATGGTTCGTGCTGGTTACCAGCGGTAGTGCGAGAAGGCCCGGTTGGCTTCGGCCATCTTGTGGGTGTCTTCCCGCTTCTTGACGGCGGAACCCCGGTTCGAGGAGGCGTCCAGCAATTCGCCGGCCAGCTTCTCGGTCATGGTGTTCTCACCGCGCTTGCGGGCGGCGGTCACCAGCCAACGGATGGCCAGAGCCTTCCGACGGTCGGGACGCACTTCGACAGGCACCTGATAGGTGGCGCCGCCGACCCGGCGGGAGCGGACTTCGATGCCCGGCGCGACGTTTTCCAACGCGGCGTGGAAGGTTTCCAGAGGACCCTGGTCCTTGCGCTTGGCTTCGAGGATGTCGAAGGCGCCGTAGAGGATATTCTCGGCGACGGCTTTCTTGCCTTCGTACATCACGTAATTCATGAACTTGGTGACCGTCAGGTCCCCGAACTTCGGGTCGGGCAGGACTTGACGTTTCTCGGCGCGACGGCGGCGGGACATTCTTCTTATTCCTTACTTAGGACGCTTGGCGCCGTAGAGCGAACGACGCTGCTTGCGATCCTTGACCCCTTGGGTGTCGAGCACGCCGCGCAGGATGTGGTAACGGACGCCAGGAAGGTCCTTAACCCGGCCGCCGCGGATGAGCACGACGGAGTGCTCCTGCAGATTGTGGCCTTCGCCCGGGATATAGCACACCGCTTCGATGCCGGTGGTCAGACGCACCTTGGCGACCTTACGAAGCGCGGAGTTCGGCTTCTTCGGGGTCGTCGT